>CAZXCE010000106.1:0-17169 GCA_964639175.1 uncultured Clostridia bacterium | reverse complement strand
TAATGTTTCTACCCCTTAACCCTTGATTCGGGAAAAGAATTCGAACCCGGAACCCGGAACCCGGAACCCGGAACCCTGGCTTCGGACCCCTGTACTCATTCTGGCCGCTCTCCTCATCCTTCCCTGCTGGGTTCCGGTGTTTCACAGCCACGCTCAGTCGGGGGTTCTGATTCCGTCTTCAATCAAAGAAAAACCCGATGCCGCAATTCTTTCGCTTCAGGTCATGCACGTTGATGTGCGGATTGACAATCAACTGGCTCGGGTTCGGGTTCGGCAGATTTTTGATAATGCGATTTCCTCGACGCTTGAAGGAAAATACCTGTTTGCACTGCCAAAGCTGGCTTCGATTTCGGATTTTGCGGTCTGGGACGATGATCTGCGGATTCCTGGCGTGGTGATGGAAAAACGCCGGGCGAATGAAATCTATACTCAGATCAAAGATCAACAGGTTGATCCAGGTCTGCTCCAACAGGACGACGAACACGGCGGAAATTCGGCGTTTTCAGCCAAAGTCTTTCCGATTCCGCCATTTGGCACCAAACGACTGGAGCTTGAATACACCCAGATGCTGCCGGTTGACAGCCTGACCTCACATTTTACGTTCCCTCTCAAACCGGCCTTTGGCGACGTTCAAACCTGCGCCCATTTTTCCATCCACGTCCACATTGTCAGCGAAACCCCGCTCTCGCCGCCGGTTTTTCGGTCAAAGGCGTATCCGATGCGGGCGCTCAAATCCAGTCCGAATGAATTTGAATATGAGTTCACGGGTCAGCAGGTCAAATTGACGGATGATTTTGCGCTCGATTATCAACTGAAGCTTCAAACCAGTTCGCTGTCGTGGCTGGCCTACCGCGCGCCAGAATACATTTCAGCCTATGACCTGCGTGACCCGGCGCAGGCCGCACAAAACCCGGATGGCTACTTTCAAGCCACCGCGACGTTTCAGATGGGTCAAGCTTCAAAAACACCCCAGGCACGAAATGTTCTGGTACTCCTGGACACATCGCTTTCGATGCACGGGGAAAAACTCGTTCGGGCAGTCGAAGCCGTAGATTTCTTTCTGCATAGCCTGACGCCGCAAGATCGCTTTAACCTGCTGCTTTTTCATTCTGAAGTCATTCCCTTTTCACCCCAACCGGTCCCAGGTACACCTGACCAGATTGAAGCAGCCTTGAATTTGATTCGAAGTTCTTACCTTTCCGGCGGCACCAATCTCAAACAGGCACTGGTCAAATCGAAGGAAATGATTGAGCAGTTTCCAGTGGGCGAACGGACTCTGATTCTGATTTCAGATGCCAACCCAACGCTGTGCACAACCCAGCAAAAGCAATTGATCCAGACGTTTACCACCAACCAGAAAGAAGTCACCGGGCTGCGATTTTTTGCTTTTGCGCTGGGGAGTGATGCCAAAACGACGTGGCTTGAAACCCTGGCCGAGCAATTCAACGGTTTCTCAGTCCAGGTACGGGAAACCGAAGACATCGCCACCCAACTCAAGCTGTTTTTTGACAAAGTGGGGGCTTCGATTTTGTCCGGAGTGCGGTTTGTCCCCGCTGACCCAGAGTTGTTGTATCAGGTTTACCCAAACGGTCAGCATACGTTTGACGGAGGCAGCCTGGCGTTTGTCGGACGGTACAAACCATCTGCCGGCTCGACTTCGATTCAGGTTCAGGCCTATCGCGGCACTGACCCAATCCAACTTTCCCAAACCGTTTCGCTGCCTGAACTGGATGCCACCCACGATCATTTGCCCCGATTGTGGGCCCAGGCCAGGGTAACCGCATTGCTCAAGGAAATGGATTTGAATGGCGAACGCGAAGACTACATTTCAGAAATCATTCGGCTGGCTCAGAAATACAAGCTCGACACGCCGTACACGGCCTTCATTGCGGCGCCACGGGCGTTGCTACGACCACGGCTGATTCAACCAGGCGACCCGGTGATCCGGGTCAAAACGGATGAATCCATTACGTCGGTGTTTGCCGTGCTGCCATTTGGCGAGACGCTTCCCTTGCAATTTATTGAGGATAAAAAAGTTTGGGAAACCAGATTTCTGGCGCCGGCGTGGTTGCCCGATGGAACCTATCGCTGCCGGTTGCTCCTGACGGACAACCATGGCAACGGCTATCAGGAAGCCAAGACCTTTGTGATTGACGCTCATCCGCCAAAGCTCAAAGGCACGGCGGACGCATCCACGGTCAGAAGCGGTCAACTGGTGCGGCTCCGGGTTTCGGCTGACAGCGACACGGTGCGGCTGGTTGCCAAAATGTACGGTGCCCAACCAGTTCAGCTTGTCTGGTCAGACCAGGAAAAAACCAATTGTGGAACGCTATGCATTCCAAAGGGTCTGGCGGCTGGACGCTATCTCGTCACGGTAACGGCTGAAGATTTTGCCCACAATCAGGCAAGTACTGAGATTGAACTTCAGGTTTACTAAAGCGGCGTCAAGCCGCCGCACTCCAAAAAGCGGCGTCAAGCCGCCGCACTCCAAAAAATATGAAACCGCAATTACTCGCTGCACTCGCCGTGGTTCTGATTGTCCTGAGTTTTTCTTTCTGGAAAAGCCGCGCAGATGTCGTTCCAACAAAAACTGAGGACCTGCAAACTCAAATTGAAGCCGCACTCTATACCCGAGCTGAGTTTTTTGGGTCTCAGGCGCTGGTGCCAGTTCCAACCGCTGAGGCACGCACCCGAATGGAAGCCCTGCAAACCCAATATCCACAGGCATCGCTCATTGCCCGGCACCTGTCACAACTGGATGAACAACTGGGAAATCCCGATCTGGCCGAGAAAGAAATCGAGCGCTATGCCGAACTTGAACACCAGAGCGTTGAAAGCCTCGAACTGGTCGCCGCCTTCCAGGACCGACAGGCCCGATTTGACCACGAAGCCAAAACACTGGAACGATTGCTCAATCTGGTGCCCAAAGCTCAGAAAGTCTCGATTCTCCAGCGGCTCATAGCCCACGCTCGTAAACACAACCTGACGGCGTACCTTGGTCCACAGTACTACCAGAACGTCATTGAACAGGATCCATCCGTGGTCTCAGTCATTATTGAACTGATTGACTGGCTGGCAGGTGAAAAAAATTACCCGGAAGCTCTGAAACTGGTCCAGCAGTACAAACCGCACTTTCCGCAAAATACCAGTTACTTTGTGGTCACCGAAGCCAATCTCCTGGCCAATCTGGGTCGCGAAAAAGAAGCCGAAACCGTTTTTTCAACCGCACTCGATGCGCAATGGTCTGAAGCTCTTGCCCAGTCGTTTGACACGTTTCTGGATGAACACAACCGGTACCGTGCTTTCTATGTTGAAGTCAAAGAACAGTTTCTGCAGCACCCAGAGAACTTTTCCCTGCTCGTCAAACGCCTCCATTATCTGGAAGGACACTATGCAGGTGGCTCGGTTAAAAATGACATTCTCCGCCATGAAAAAGCCCGTGCTGAACGCAATCAGCCACTGACGCCAGATGAACTCCTCATCATCAGCCACTATTTGATTGAGGAAAACCAGCCTGATGAAGCCGCCCGGTATCTCTACACGGTTTGTTTGCAAACCCAGGTCAAACCCGGAGACCCAATCCGAGCCAAGGTCCTGTACCAACTGTTTGAAATCCTGATGGATGCTCAGAACGAACAGCTTTCATTGACCAACAATGACCTGCAGTTTTATCAGGATATTGCCACGGCAGATTCGCATCCAGGGCTGTTTGGCGCCGTGCTGTCACTCATTTTTTCAGATAGCGACGTGGGCGATAAGTTTGAAGAAAAACAAACCAACGCCACTCGATTTTTCAATAAAGCCGCCGCGTTTCGTATTTTTTCAGCCTACAAACAGGAAAACCCGACTTCGCCGGAGCTGGCGCAAATGTATCTGGATATTGTTCGGTTGTATGCGGCTACTGAAGAGCTTCAAGTTGCCGATGCAACGCTGGTTGAATTTGAGCAACGCTATCAAAATGCGTCGCAATTTCCAGAAGTCGCACTCAAACTGGCGGATGCCTATCTGGCCAGAGACAACCGCCGCGAAGAACAGGCCGTTTTGCAGCGGGTGCTTGATTACTTCGGAAAAAATCGAAAGCCAGGTGACCAGCTACTGCCGGTTTCTCCCCAGATTGGGTTTTCGACTGAACTCACCGGACCACCACCGTATCAAACCCAGACCCAGCCTCAATCCCCCTCCGGAATCAACCTCCCCAGTACCAAAGACGCCTCAACACCTGAGAATTGGAGTTACTCATACAGCGCACTCAACAATCACCTGGGCCTTTCAGCCACAGCCCAGCCCCAAACCATCACCTATGCAATCGTTTTGGACCGGCTGGTTTCTTCGCTCTTTAACCAGGAGCGGAGGCAAGATATTTTGAGCCTGTATGCCAGCGAGCTGAAAAAATACCCGGACGAACAGGGTCTCTATGAACGATGGCTGCAATGGCTTGACCAGACCAATCTGGCTGACGAGCAGCTCCGGGTATATCGAGAAGCTATCACTCATTTTCCGACGATGCTCTGGCACCACCGGCTGGCACGATGGCTGATCCGGACCAAACGTGACCGCGAACTTGAGACCTTTTCCCGCCAGTTGATCTCGACCTTGAATGACACTGAAACTGAAGCCTATCTGTTGAATTTTATTGCTTCACGGCTCGATTCAAGCACTGAGTTTGATCGGAACCTGTGCCTTGGGTTATATCAGATGGCACACAGGCGTTTCCCGCATAACCTGATGTTTGTCAATGGATTGCTCAGATACTATGAACAGCGGAAAGAGTGGACCGAATGGCGCAAACTGATGGCCGAATATATCTTTGTGTCACCTGAAATTCGCCGGGAATTTCTGTCACATCTGGCCAGCCGGAAAGAGCTTCGATCCTCAGTTGAGCAGGCGCGCAAAAAGTGCGCAACGACGACGAACAATCCGCTGGAACTCCTTCCCTACAAACTGTTTCAGGCCGATGCGGCCATCCGGCTTTCTGATTTCGAAGGCGCGGTCGAGACCTATCGCGAACTGACTCGCCTGTATCCAAACAATGCCGAATTTACCCTCCGCCTCGTGGCATTAAATCGCTCGTTTGGGCAAAAAGACCGCACCGCTTTAACTGAAGCGGCCACAGTGCACCATGCCTATACCGAAGCCAATCCCGCCATCAACGGCCTTCGCACCACGTCGGGCGAACTCTATGCCGAGCTGGGCGACTATGGTCAGGCCAAAGCTGAATGGGAAAAACTGCTCGACCTTGGCCGGGGTGAGCCTGAAATTTATCTCGACACGGCAACGCTCTACTGGGACTATTTTCAATATGATGACGCGTTGCGCACCATTTGGCGGCTTCGGGAACAGCTCCACAACAACAGCCTGTATGCCTATCAAGCCGGGGCCATCCACGAAGCCAAACACGAGCGCCCCCAGGCGCTGGCGGAGTATGTCAAAGCCTTAAACCAGGAAACCACCGACTATGCGGACCGCCGCAAAACCAGAGCACGGTTGCACGTTTTGTATGATCGCCAGGATGTTCCCCAGGCACTGGAGCAGGCACTGGCGGAAAGCTATCGCACCCAGTCTCAACCTGAATGGCTGGTGCTCGGGTATGCCGAATTTTTAAAGGAAGTCGGCCAGGAAGCACAGGCAGTCAATCATCTCAAAGCTGAAGTCACCAAAAGCCGGTCCCAGGAATTTCTCACCCGAGCCCGCAGTTTTTTCAGAAATAGCAGTCATCTGGATGGCGAAGCCACCACGCTGCAACAACTTATCGCCAGTGCCAAAAGCCATCGGTTTGCGATTTCGTTTCACCTGCAACTGGCTGAACTGTACAAAAATCACCGCGACCTGCCCGCTGTAGACCGGGTGCTCCGGCAGATCCTGGAGCGATATCCACTTAATTATGGCGTATTGAGCGAAACCGCAGACATCTACTGGCGGATGGGGCAAAGTGATCGGGCATTGGAAGTTCTCACTCAGGGGCGTCAACGCGGCATCGGAAGATTTGCCTATCGGTTTGCCCGTAAACTGGCGGCACGCTATCTCGACCTGAACCAGTTTCCGCAGGCCGAACAGGTATTGCGGCAACTGCATCAGGAAAACCCGCTCGATGCCGGCGTGTTTCAGGAACTGGCCCGGATGTATGTCAAAACCAGTCAGCCAGCCGAGTTGGGTGAGGTTTTTCAGCAAAGCCTCAGCGCCATCCAAAAACAGGATATCGAAATCCAGGAAATTCGATATCAGGTGGCGGATGTGCGGGAAAAAATGATCACGGCGTTTACGCAGTTAAAAGACTATGACGCCGCAATTGATCAGCACATTGAAATTATCAACCGCGAACCCGATGACGAAGACCGGCTCACTGCCGCGCTGAGCTACGCCAAACGGTATGGCGGTGCTGAACGGCTGCTGGCCTATTATCAGCAAACCGCGAAACAGGCGTATAAAAATTATCGCTGGTATCTGGTTCTGGCGCGAATTTATGAAGCCAAAAGCGACTGGCCAAAGGCGATTGAAAACTACCGCACGGCAATTGGGAATCAACCGGAACTGGTTGACCTCTACGCGGCAATCGCCGAAGCCCACCTCAAGCTCAATCAATTGAACGAGGCCATCAAAGCCTTGCGCAAAGCCGCAGAACTCACCAACGATGACCCGGAATACCTCAAAAAGCTGATGAATGTCCTGGAACAGGCCGGTTATCACACAGAAGCCGCCGTGGTTCGACAAAAACTCCCCGAACCACCGCCACCAAAGCAACAGACCTTAACCGAACAGCTTGCCGAAGCCGAACGACTCCGAACCACCGACAGAGCCAAAGCGATTGCACTCTATCGAAATGTCTTTGAAACCTATGCGTCCAATCCGTACAAAAATGAAATCAACATCGGTGACCTGACCAGTTATGTGCAAACGCTTCATTCTGAAGAACCTCTGGACAAGATTGCCGGGCGATTGTGGGACCTGCGCCAGAAATTGATTGCCGAACGTGAATCACCAACCAGTCTGCAGGCCGGGACGGCTCAGGAACGAATCAAATTTCTGAATTATGGACTGGTGGCGGCAGTGGCGGCTGAAACAGCCGAGCGGGCCACTGGTGACGAACTGGCGGCCATCATCCAGGACCTGCGGCAGCGCATCGAACTCGCCATTTCCCAACCTGATCAATTTGAAACCATCAGTCTGTTGCGCAATTTCTCGGCCAAAGCCGGGTTTACACACCTGGAAGAAGAAATACTCAACGCCCAGCTCAAAACTTCAACCCACGTCAATAGTTTCCACCGTCAGCAAGTGTTTGAACTGGTTGAGTTTTATCGTACTCACGGAGATTTCCAGCAGGCACTGGTCACGCTGACAACCGAATATGAACTCGACCCAGATAAACCTTCAGTTGAGTATCTGGAAGCCATTGCCGACGAATCGCGCCGGCTCAACAACCGTGAAAAAGAACTCTGGGCGTTGAGAACTTACTATCAACGGTACACCGGTGAACTTTGGAAGCAGCCAGCCCCCACCGTCGAGCGTTATTTTGAACTTTTGTGTGATCTTGGTGATGCTGGGGAAGCTGAACTCCGGGCGTGCACTGAAAAACCGTCTCCGTTCCATCTTCAACTGATCAATTTCCTGATTCGAAAGCAGATGCCCGACCTGGCTCGGCTTGCCATTCAAGGTGCACCGCTTTCCGCAGTCTGGAAATCGGCTCGCACGGCCCAAACCGGGCTGGTTTTGCACGAATTGACGCCCCCGATTGACGAGGCTTTTCAAAGTGCGCTCCGATTTACCACGATTGGTGAACTGGTCAAACAACGTCCGGACACAACCAGTCAACTGGTGGGCGACGATTGGGCGACGCTGGCTCAAAATTACGGCCAGTGGTTCTTTCAGAAGCAAATTTCTCCCGAGAAACAAATCACAAGCCCAATTCCACCCACCGGCTGGCTGCAGGCCGGGATTGAAAACCGCCCCGAAGATGCTGCCGAACAGGTCAGATTGGGTCGCTGGTTTTTAGCCCATCACGACCCACAATCAGCGCTCACACATTTGACGCTGGCACTTGAAAATACCGCCGACCCGGTTACGATCAGGCTTGATCTGGGTCAGGCGCTCTGGCAACTGGGTGAGACAGCCAAAGCCAAAGCACAATGGGAACAGGCCATTTCCTCAGGCTTCAATCGTGAGTCAAGTGAACGCTATATCCGCATTTTGACCGAACATGGACTCAGCGAGCAGAGTCGGGCACGGCTTTTCCCGATCCTGGTGAAAGAACTCAAACGGATCGAGAAAGAAAATGACGAGGTCTACCAGAGCGACCCCAACAGCCAGTTTGAACCACTGAAACCTCTGCTTCACACGCTTTCGGCCTCCTTTCATCCTGAATTGAAGGACGATACACCGCTGTCACCTGCCGCAGCCCAGGCCCAGGCGACCTACTTTCAACAATTGTGCCTGGAACTTCCAAAAAATAGCTGGCTGGCGGAAACCGTGATTGGTGACTCACTCGTCAGCGAAACCGAACACTCTCGGTTTTATCAAATTTTGATTGACCAGAGTTCCAGGCCGGGTCGGTATAGCTATGACTACCAATTCACCGACCAGCTCAAGACGACATTCAATCCGTTGCGGGCTGAAGAAATCCTCGACCACAAAAATGACTATCGGGTTGAGGCACCAGAGTCTGACCGGCTGAAATGGCAACAGGCGCTCCTTGAATACCAGCTTTCGCAGCAACAGACGGCTGCCGCTCTCAACACAGTTGAAACCATCGAAAACGAACTCAAAAACAGTTATCCACGCCCGGAATGGCTCCGGCTGACCCGCTTCCGCCTGAAAGCCCAGACCGGAACGGCCACCCTTTTTGAAGAACTCACCCACTTCTGTGGGATTGAAACCTATCCGGAAACGCTCACCGTCCAGAAACCGTCATTGCGCCGACTGAATGATGTGGTGGCGCTGCTTCAGGAAGAAAACCGCCTCGACCTGGCTCAAACGCTGCTCCAGGCTGCCTATGAACGGATGCTGGCACTGGAACAACTTGAACCGTCAGCCTTTATCGGCCTCGCCCGGCTGGCCTTTGAGCAAAACGATGCCAAAACCGGTCTTCAATTTCTGAACTTCCTGACCAGTCTTGACGAACCCGAGACCCGAGAAACGACCCAGGCTGCCGTGGCGAAACTCCCGTTTCTTGCCCGTCGGACGATTACTGACCCGGTGGTTGAAAAACCCGCTCCGGTTCTTTCCGTTTCTCGCGGAGATGCCCTGACGCTCGGGGCTGAACTGGCAGCCGAGGTTGGGCAGATTGAGCTTGCGATTCAGTACCGGCAGCGGTTTCGAACCATTCATCCGGAAAATGAAATCAACCGCCTTGAACTGGCCCGCTTGCTGGCCCTGGCCAACCACACATCAGAGGCCATTGCCGAACTGGGCGACCTGCTGGGAGATCGTTCCGTTTTGCGAAGAACCCGGTGGCAGGCAGTCTGGATGGCGCCCGAGTTGATCGGGACAAACACTGCACTGTGGACAACACTTGAACAAATGGTTCAAACCAAAGGTGATACTGAAATGCTAACCGCCATTCAGGCGAAAAAACTGGCTTCGATGAATCAGTCATCCGAAGCGCTTCAACGCCTCAATCAGCACCAGACAGTGTTGGCCAATCCATATGGCTGGTTTTTCAGAGCACTTCTGGAGAAAGCAATCCACCAGCCCGGCCAGGCTATCGCCGATTTTTCGCGGGCTCAAACCAATAACCCGAACCTCTCGATGAGTGAGAGCTTTGGGTTCACCGAAGCCGATCCGCAAATCCAGCAAATTGGGTTGTACCTTGACGGGAATCAGCCGCGAGCCGCCTTCTCAATCGCCGACAAACTGACCAGCCCAGAGTTCAGGGTTCAGGGTTCAGGGTTCAGGGTTTTCGAAGATTTTATGGAACCAGACGCTCAATCCCAGAGTCAAACACTGGAAACCCTCACTCAAAATCGTCAACACCAAATCCAACTTGAGATTCTGGAGCGGCTGTCACTCGCGGCGGAACAAATCAATGCCCTGGACATCGCGCTGAAGTATGAAAACCAGCGACTGGCGCTCCTGGCTGATGCCGCCCAGCAGTCAACGAGTGAAGCTCGCATTGAAAAGCTTTCGGCTCTTCTGGCGGCTCAGCCCAGCCAGTCCACTCCAGCCCTCGTCATTGATCAGCGATTCGTGACTCAGTCAGTACCACCTGCGTCAGCGGGTGGGGTTTGACCTGATTGTCACCGTGGGCTTCGCACCACGGCGATTGCACAACGTCCCTGCGGGACTAAAACCCTTTTGAGACCAATTTATGATGTTCCTCACACGCTGTAAATTCTGGGTTTCTGCGGTTCTTCAAAACTTCTGGCGGTGGAAACTGGCGCTGGTGCTGATTGCGAGTCTGGGGCTTTTTGGTTCGGCCCAATCAGCCAGACCCAAAGCCAATCCCTTTGAACTGGCGAATGCTTTGCCGCGTGGGGCGTTTGTCTACGGACAATTTCAGGATTTGCCGGAGTTCATCAAACGCTGGAATGAATCAGGTTTGAAAGCTCGCTACCAGGAAAGCGTGAATTATCAACAGTTTCAAAAACGTCACCTCGGGCTCAAGCTGATGGAACGATACTTTGAATTCAATTCGGCCCTTGGGTTTGAACTGGACTCAGTGACAATGAGCCATTCGGCGGAAAAGAAAGCGGCCTTTGCCGTCTATGACATTGGCCGAATGGAAATGGTGTTTGTCGCACCGATGAGTGATGAAAAAATTGCCGCCACTCAATTCTTTAGCAACCAGGATCGTTTTGAACCGACTGAACTTCCCGATGGAACAACCTACTACAGCCTCGAAGTCGAAGCCGACCGTGGCCGTCAAAAACAGAAGATGGTTTTTGCCGCTGTCAAAGGAAAGTTCATTCTCACGACCAGCGAGCAATTGATGCTCCGCACACTGGCCAATCTCAAAGGAAAATCACAGTCTGACCGGTTGTCAGCCGAGCCCGCTTTTCAGAAATTGACGCGTGAACTCAACCCACACTTCTTCACCGCCTGGGTTGACCAGAACAAACTCAACAGTGACTGGTACTTCAAACATTACTGGGTGCAGCGCAACGTCACCGATTTGAAATCATTTGAAGCTGGATTGTTTGATCTTGAACTGGCTGAAACCGAATGGGTTGAGCATCGGGTTTTCCTGACTTCGAAGACCGAAACGGGTCGCCCAACCCAAATTTTGACACAGGAAATGTCCCAGATAGCACAACTTATTCCGGACGATGTTCCATTTATCACGCTTCATTCAGCAACAGGCCAAATACCGATTATTTCCAAACAGGTGAGCCAGATTTTTACCCAGCCGCTGGTACCAGACACAACCTATAACCGGGAAAATCGCTGGGATCCATATTATACTGACAGCTATGAAAATTATGGGGTGGATTCGGATGCTGATGATTCCTGGTATGGATACAGCCAGTATCAATACCTTGATTCAGACTATGATGAAACCATCAACGATCCGGTGGATGCCGAAATCGCCATGCCTGAACTGGATCCGATTGAAGTCCGCAAACCGGCCCGGCTGGCTTTTTCACAAAACTTCAGCGATGCGCTGTCCAGTGCCGGCCCCCAAACCGTCGCTGTCATTCAAAGCCCGCAATCCCGCCCCGGCCAGCTTTTTGCCGAATTTCGCAAAGCGACACTGGTGATGCTTCAATCTCCGTCAAGACTGAACCGTCCGGAGCTTGAACAGGCCCTCATTCAACTGGCACAGAGTCAGTTTTCAATCGCCGCCGTCGGAACGACATCGTTGGAGTGGACCAGTTCCGAAATCAATGGTCTGCCATTTCAACAACTGAACCTGCCAATGCTCGGGCTCACGTGGTGTTATGCACTCAAAGACCGGGCGCTGGTGCTGGCAAACAATATTGAACTGCTCCAGTCAATCCTGACGCCGTCACCACACCCAAAGACCATGTTCGACCCCTCGAAAGCGATTGACGAGTTGACTCTGATTCGCGTGAACCAGCGCAAATCAGCCTTTGATGACATCGCTACCCGGCTCAAAAGCGATCAGATTGACTTTTTTGCGAATGAAATTTCCAGTGTCCTGGACACCGTGCAACCCGTCACGGAAATCACGATTACCCGCCGAACCGAGCCTGGACGACTGTATGAAGTCGTGAAATTTGGGCTTCAGCACAACCAGCAGTAGTACCATTCAACCCAGCCAGAGAAATAAGCTTCCCGTCCCATTGGAAATTCGGTTAGAGTCATTCAATACAACCTCAATTCCTGACAGTAAAATGCTGGATATTCATGAGATTCTCATAGCAGATCTAAATCACGCTATCCTTTTCTATTTTTTACTCTTACCACACTCTTTTGAATTATTGTAGGATTGACAAATTCGTAAATGAAATGGTAACAATCAACTAACTTCGGACTACTGCCCAAAGATAACTTTTGGGTGTTGCCAAAAACGAGAAATATTATTTTTTAAGAAAAGGTGGTCACTGATGCCAAAAAATATTGTTTTTTGTGCCGATGGAACCTGGAATGACCCTGACAAAGACGTCAATAAGGACAAAATTGCTGATCACACAAATGTGTATAAGTTATTTTCATGCCTGGATGGGGAAAATACTGGTTCTCCTAGCAAAATGGAGCAGGAAAAAATTTTGAAAAGCGAGGGAGAAATAAAACAAGTTGCCAAATATCTGCATGGTGTAGGGAGTTCTAACAACTGGTTATCCCAGGCTGCGGGTGGCGCCTTCGGTGCGGGGGTGATTTCCCGAATTGTCCGAGGTTTTACTTTTATTTCTCGAAATTATGAAAAAGGAGACTCCATTTTTCTGGTTGGGTTTAGCCGTGGGGCCTATACTGCCCGTGCGTTGGCTGGGTTAATCAGTTCTCAAGGGCTACTGAACCCTTCTCAAATTAAAGATAATGATCTACGCAAAGCCTATTCACTTGGAACAAAGGCATGGTGCTCATATCGAGCATCAGGTCCTGGAGTTGGGTGGCAAGAATACCTGGAGAAACGTTTCAATATGGATTTCGGGATAGATCTTCAGGGGAATAATACATTTAAACAACTTCTCAAACCAGCACTTCGTGAAACGGATTTGATTCCAATTGACAAAATCGCAGC
The DNA here is from genome assembly GCA_964639175.1 of uncultured Clostridia bacterium. Classification (GTDB taxonomy): domain Bacteria; phylum Acidobacteriota; class Blastocatellia; order Chloracidobacteriales; family Chloracidobacteriaceae; genus JACQXX01. The sequence continues at coordinate 4,037 of CAZXCE010000106.1, read as the reverse complement.
AGTGGCAGTCTGGGATACGGTTGGTGCTATGGGAATCCCTAACTATAATCAAGAAGGTGTCCGAGTGGATCAATTCCAATTTACAGACATGACGTTAAGCAACAAAGTAGGCACGGGTTTGCATGCCGTGGCTTTGGATGAACAACGCAATGACTTTACCCCGGCACTGTGGGATCCAGCTTCAAATGTAACCCAGTTGCTGTTTCCTGGTGCTCATTCTGATGTTGGTGGAGGATATCCAACCAGCAATAATGAGAGCGGACTGTCTGACATTGCCCTTGAGTGGATGATAAAGAACCTCGTTGATGTCGATGTTGCCTTTTCACAAGATAAAGTAAAGCAAATAACTCCAGATCCTGGGGGAGTTGCCCATAAACCCTGGGAAGAACTTCCCTGGACATTACCCATTTTCAAATCAGCTCCGAGAACCTTCCCATCTCATTTAAAAGAGCATCCATCAATCGAGCAGAGAGCGGTGATGGATAAAGTGGTCGCTCATCCAGGGAAACCTGCTGGGCAGTACAAGCCCACAAATCGCCCCAGCTAAATGGCACAATGTTTTAGAGACTGTTTGGAAAGTCATCTTTTCCAAATCTGTTTTGTTGATTCTTAAGAATTTACAGTTTTCAGGTTTGAAGTGAAAATTTGTAAGTTATTGAAAACAGGTCGTACTCTTGAATTTCCAAACAGTCTTTTAGGCAATTCAAAAGGTAGAGACTGAGACAAGGCAATCACAAAGCCAATAAAGTCAGCACTTTCAATCACTTCTCTTGCAAGGTCAGGTTTCAGTCGCCTTTTCATAGCTGACCGTAGCAGGTATATTTGAGTTTCCATCCTCATTCTTCTTTCGAATCTTGTTTAGGAAACCCAGAATATGCCTCAAGTAACCACCATGGAAAACGTGTACAAGGTGCTTTCTCCAGAGCCGTTGCGGACGGAACAGGAATTGAATGACTACTATCGGGCTGAACTCAACCAAATCAGAGGTGGGTACCGGCTACAACATTTATGTCTTCAATTGCGTCGTGCCGTTGGAAGTGCCCCGTTTAAAGCGTTTTTGATGGGTCATCAGGGTGTTGGAAAATCAACTGAACTTTCAAAACTTTCCCACGAAATGAAAGGCTCATTTCTTACCATTACACTCAATGCAGCCCTTGATTTGGATCCAACCAGTTTTCAGCCTTTTGATGTGCTCCTCCTGATGCTGATGGAGGTAGCCGAACGCACCGCTCAACCAGTTGACAAAGGTGGCGCAGGAAGTCCCCCATCTGACTATCGTCTCCAGGAGATTCTTGACTGGTTCTCCACAGTAAAAATTACAGCCGAAAAGAAAACCGAGGTTGGTGGTCAGGGTGAGGCTGGTATTGGACCAACCTCTGATTCACTATGGGCAAAGGCGTTGGGACTCTTTGGCAACTTAAAAGGCGAGATGAAATATGCCTCGTCTCGCACGACCGAAACTGTTCAGTATCGGCTCAACCAGATTTCAGCCCTGGTCAAAGCGGCCAACCGGCTTCTGGCGGAGTGCAACGAGACTCTGAGAAAAGCAACCGGGAAAGAATGGCTCTTTGTTTGGGAAGGGTTTGACCGAATTGGCATCATTCCACCGGAAAAAATTGAAAATCTATTCCTGACCTATAGCAATGTGCTCAGAGAACTGGATGCACATTGTATCTTTACCATTCCGATTGATTTTGGATATGCCAAAACCGGGCAGTTTTCCTTTCCCTGCCTGTTAGTTCCCGACACACCAGTTTTTCATAAAAACCATGCACCAAACGTGGCTGGCAGAAAATCGCTCCAGGCAATTTTGGAAGCACGCCTGGTGGCTGATTTGTTTGAACCTGGCCAAATGATGCGACTCATTACGGCTTCAGGTGGAAATCTCCGGGACCTGTTCACGCTGGTGAATTCCGCTGCGGATAACAGTCTGCTGTCTTCAAAATTGAAAATTGGCCCGGCTCAGGCAACCGACTCCATTGTATCGCTCAGATCAGAATATGAGCGCCGCCTTGGTCAACATCAACCGGATAAAACTGAAAACCCTGTCACTTACGCCCAACAAGCTGAACGGCTGCTCAAAATCTATAATAATGACGAAGCGGCTGAGATTGCCGATCCGGTTTTGACCTCACTCTTCCGGGCGCGTGCGATACTCGAATTTAATGGGGAACGGTGGCTTGGCGTCCATCCACTCGTGGTTGATATTTTGCGGAAACAAGGAAAAATTGCCCCCAATGCTCAAGGAGTAGTCCCTGGTGGAACCGAATAGCTCTCCATCCCTGGAACCAGGTTCAATCAAAGAGGTTACCGCGCGCCTGCTGCTCTGGGGGCGTCGGGCACCCAGGGGACTGGCTCGGGTTGAGTTCACCTCTGAATTTGCCAGACAGGAAGTTATTTCAACTCTCCGTAAAAGCTTTGAGGGTCTTGGGATCGGGTTTCAGGAACTTGAACTTCCGCGAAATCAACCCGCAACTAAGATTGTTGAGTTCTTACTGACACACCTGAAAGAACTTGCAAAGGGTGTTGTTTCCATCTCAGGTTTTGAAACCGCATTCCTTGAAGATACACCCCTGATCGAATCGCTTCGGATTCTGAATATCAACCGTGAAAACCTGGTCGTTCCAAACATCTGTCAAATCTGGTGGATGACTCCGTCAACAGCAGACGTCTTTATTCGAGATCTTCCCGATATCAATTCCTGGTTTCTCTTGAAGCTCGAATTAACTGAAACTCTTTTTAGACAAGACGGGTGCATTGACACAATTGACTATTTTCCTTCTGGGTATCGTGGAGCGTCAGCTCTGAACGTTGATGAGGCTCGTCACTTTTCAGGTGAGCTCATTCGCCGGTTCAAATCGGCGATAAAAGAAAACCAAAATTCGGTTGAAGTTTTTCACCAACTCGCCGCACTTGCTATCATTACCTTACGTGAAGCCAAACTCCTTCAAGAAGCTGATCAATTGGCAACTCGATTGTCTAAAGACTTACCTCAATTAACTGATTTTGAGGTAACTGCTCGGCTGCCTGATACAAATGTGGACCGATACTTGGTTCGATTGATCATGCAAGCTGAAAATCACTCGGCATTATCTCAATTCCAACAAGCGACAAATTTGCTTCAAAAAGCACTTCAACTCGCCAACCAAAACCTGGATCCAGAAAACCCAATTTTTGTTTCGATCCTGGAAAATCTGGGCCTTAATTATTATTTCCAAGTTCAGCTCTCGAAGGCAGAATCCTTTTTTGAACAAGCATTAACGATGAAGGAGAAGATACAAGGCCCTGAAACCTTTTGGGTCGTTGCCAATTTAGCGGAGTTCGCCAACTTCCACTCCTTATGTGGAAATTTCTCTGAAGCTGAGAGCATCCTCAACCATGCCTTTCGCGTCGGGAAGAACATATGGAACGGTGAAGAAACTCTTAGCCTCACGATTCTTATGAAAAGTTTGGCAACCCTATACCGACAGCAAGGTCGTTATGCAGAGGCAGAAACCCTTTTTCAGAAAGCCCTTGTGATTCAGCAGAAACTTTTAGGCTTTGAACATCCGGTGATGGCTGATTCCCTAAATGGATTAGCCAGAGTGTATTTGAGGCAAAAGCGATATACCGAAGCAGAACCACTTTTTCAGCGTGCCATTACTATTCAGAAAAGGCATTTAGGCAATGAACATCCCGATGTAGCAACAAACCTGCAAAATCTGGCAAACCTCTATCAAAAACAGGAACGATTTGACGAAGCCCGAATATTGCTTGAACAAGCAAAACCAATTCTGGAAAAGGCACTTGGAGAAAATCATCCAGCAACTAAACTCTGTGTAAACGACCTCGCTGGACTCTACAAAGACAAAATTGCTTAGTACGGCAGCGAGGTTTGGGGTTTTAACTTGCAAGCCTTTCGCCTTTCACGTGTTGGTTTTTTGATTGTGTTCCAGCGGATGAGACAGTGTGTGCATTGGATTGAGCATCCTGAAAGGCTGCTGTTCGGATAGCCGGTCGGTTGCGAGGTTTTGGGAGCTACCACCGGGAAAAGTGTT
>CAZXCE010000105.1:4379-17169 GCA_964639175.1 uncultured Clostridia bacterium | reverse complement strand
GGTGGATTCCGCCTGGATTATGTCCTGAACAGCAATCATCGGTTTGAAGGTGTGTTTAACCGGGCAACCGAACTGGTTGACCGACCAGACGCTGACGTTTCGTTTGCCGCCAAACCAGGTGCCAACAACAACCTGCTCACCTACTTTGCCGTGGGTGCGTGGAACTGGCAAATCACACCCAATCTGACCAACGAATTGCGCATCGGTGGCAACCGCCCCGAAGGGAACTTTGGCTCAAATGCCGATCTCAACAGCGTCTTTTTGACGTTGCCCCTCATCACCAACCCAAATAACCAGTTTACACCCGAAGGTCGGACCACTTCGACGATATCTTATATCGACAGCATGTCCTATACCCGTGGTGACCACTTCTTCCGGTTTGGTGGTCAGTTTAATCGCATCCGCACCAACCCGTTTGTGTTCAATGCTGGAACACCACCTCAATTCACAATTGGTTTTGGCGTAGGCGCACCGGATGAAATTCCGTTGACCTCGCGTGACTTTCCCGGCGGAATCGACCCAACCCAGTTGAATACGGCCAACAACCTGCTCGCGCTCCTGAGCGGCGCGCTGGCTGATGGTCAGGTCAACTATGAAGTCACGTCCCAAAACTCGGGCTATGTGTCGGGTATCCCCAACCGACGTAACTATGAATACAAAGAGTATTCCGGGTACTTTACTGATTCCTGGCGCACACATCCGCGCCTCACGGTCAATCTGGGACTCCGCTGGGATTACCGGACACCGCTCAAGGAACGTGACAATCTGTTGCTGGCACCAGTCCTGAATGGCCGCAATGTCCGTGAAGCCGTTCTGGATCCAAACGGTTCCTATGGATTTGTAGATGGGTTTATTGCCAATCCAGATCGAGCCAATTTTGCGCCAAATATCAGCTTTGCCTGGGATATTCCAGGGTTGGGCCGTCAGACGGTTTTGCGTGGTGGGTATTCGATTTCCTATGTGAATGACCAGGCGATTGCCGCGCCACGCAATGCGCTGGAAGGCAATGATGGGCTGAGCACGGTGGTCAACCGCAACGACATCTTCGGCTACCTGAGCCGCGATGTTCAAAACCTGCTCCAGTCTTCATTTGGGGCACCACAATTTGTAGTACCACGGACGTACCTGCAAAATTTTGATCTGGACAACACCGCTGCTGCATTTGCGGTCAACCCGGATATCAAAACACCATATTTCCACCAGTGGAACGTCAGCATTGACCGTGAAATTTCCAACAACATGGTCTTGTCGCTCCGCTATGTCGGCAACAAGAGCACCAACCTGATTCGCGGTATTGACCTCAACCAGGTGGATGTTGTCAACAACGGGTTTGCAGCCGACGTGCTCCGCGCCCAGAGCAACGGTTTCCTGGCTCTGGCTCAGACGGGACGCTTTGACCCACGCTTTAACCCCAATATTGCAGGCAGCCAGCAACTGCTGGTGTTCCCGAATATCGCAGGGGGCGGATTGCTGACCAACACCGGCACCATCCAACCGCTGATTCAGCGCGGTGAAGCCGGAACGCTGGCTCAGGTGTACCATCAATTCGGATTGGCTGGAAACGTCAATTTTGTTCCAAATTCAAACATCTTCGTGGCTGACGTGCTCGACAACGGTGCTGAATCCAACTATCACGCACTGCAGGTTGAAATGCGGCGTCGTTTTTCAAATGGCTTGACCTTCCAGGCCAACTACACCTGGAGCAAAAACCTGACGTCCAGCCCAGGTACCAACGCTCAAATTCTGTTTGAGCCATTGCTGGACAACAACCAGCCAGGGTTGGAATATGCCCGGTCTATCCTGGACATTCCACATACCCTGAAAGCCAATGTGATCTATGAATTGCCATTTGGCCCAGGAAAACGGTTCAATCCAAACAATGCGATTCTCCGCAAAGTTGTGGGTGGATGGCAGGTAACCTCAATTATCACCGTTCAGTCCGGCAGCCCATTCTCAATCGTGTCAGGACGCGGAACGCTCAACCGTGGCGGTCGCTCGCTGACCACCAACACCGCCAACACGTCATTGACCAATGAACAAATCAAAGATCTGATCGGGTTTTTCCCAACTGAAAATGGAATCTACCTGATCAACCCAGCGATCCTCGGAACAGATGGTCGTGCGGTTTCCCCAGATGGCCGTGGTCCATTTGCGGGACAGGTCTTCTTTAACCCAGGCGCTGGCCAGGTTGGTTCAATGGCTCGTCAGGCATTTAACAATCCACGCTTCTCAAATTGGGACTTTAGCGTCATCAAACGCACCCCAATCACTGAAAAAATCGATACTGAATTCCGTGCCGAATTCTTTAACTTCACCAACTCACCAATGTTCGGAATTGAAGATCCAAACATCAACAGCGCGGTGTTTGGTCAGGCTCGGTTCCAATTGAACAGCCCACGCATCATTCAGTTGGCGTTCAAGATCGTGTTCTAACCTCTTTCTTGTTGTTGTGACGGTCTCTTTTACGGCCTGCCCCCTCTGTTCCATCGGGGGGGCAGGCCATTTTTTCGTTTCAAGGGAGGGAGGTTTCAGGTATCCTTCTTTCCGTGTCGCCCGTACCAGATTCCCCAACCCTAATCTTCCGGCTTCAACACTCACCCATCGCAGCCCAAAAACCTGGAAATTTTAAAAATTTATGGCGAAACTTCATTTTCTTGGCGCTGCCGGCACCGTCACCGGCTCAAAATTTGTTCTGGAAGCCAACAGCAGTCGCGTCATGATTGATTGCGGCTTGTTTCAAGGCTTAAAAGAGCTCCGGTTGCGCAACTGGGAGGAATTGCCAGTCAATCCGGCTTCAATCAACTGGGTCGTGCTCACCCACGGGCATATTGACCATACCGGGTACCTTCCCCGCCTGGTTCGGGATGGATTTGACGGCCCGGTGTATGCCACCCAGGGAACTGAGGAACTGGTGGATTTATTGCTTCCAGACTCGGCCCGACTCCAGGAAGAAGACGCTGAATATGCCAACAAAAAGCACTATTCCAAACACGAACCTGCCCTTCCCCTCTATACCGAGCAGGATGCCCGGGTCGCGCTCAGGAAAGTGGTCGGCTTTCCTTATAATCAGGAGTTTCAGCTTGGCAAACATATGTCAGGCCGGTTTATTTCAGCGGGACATATTCTTGGATCGAGCTTTGTTTCGATTGAGGTCAACGAACGCAATGCCAGCCCCTTTACCATCTTGTTCTCGGGTGACCTGGGGCGATATGACGAACCAATTCTGAATGACCCGTCGCCAGTGTACGAAGCTGATTATTTGCTGGTTGAATCCACCTATGGCAACCGCCTCCACGAAGACACTGATCCCAAAAGTGAACTCGCTCAAATTATCAACACGACCGTTGCCCGTGGTGGAAAGGTCATCATCCCGGCCTTTGCCGTGGGGCGAACCCAGTTGCTCATTTATTATTTGAGAGAGTTGGAAGACGAAAAACGGATTCCGGTCATTCCCGTTATTGTGGATTCCCCAATGGGGGCGTCAGCCACCCGGCTCTACCTCAAGCACAAAGAAGACCATGACCTGGATATGATTAGCCTGCAAGAAGAGCGTCGGAACCCGCTCTCCACCCGAAATTTCAGCCTGGTTCACGGCAAAAACGAATCCAAAGCCCTCAATAACTTGAAAGGACCAGCCATCATTATTTCAGCTTCGGGGATGGCCACCGGCGGACGGGTGCTGCACCATCTGGCGCGAACCCTTCCCGATCCAAACAGTACCGTGGTGTTTGTTGGCTATCAGGCTCAAGGAACGCGTGGCCGGCGACTCCAGGACGGAGAAAAAGAGATCAAAATCCACGGGGAATTTGTTCCGGTTCAGGCCGAGATTTGCAGTATTGGCAGCCTCTCGGCTCACGCTGATTCATCGGAAATTATGCGCTGGCTCTCAAATTTTAAACGCCCACCAAAAATGACCTACATCGTGCATGGCGAACCTGAATCATCCGAAGGGTTACGACGACTCATCACGCATGAACTGGGCTGGAAGGTCTCGATTCCTAAATATCTGGATGTAGTTGATTTATAATCGAATAGAGTTGGCTGGCAGTGGCAGAAGAAGTGAGAATCGAGGATAGATAACAAGTGACGGGTGACAGGTGGCTGTTCTGCCACCCTGTCACCCGTCACGTTGTCCGTTCTCATCTTGTTCCCCGATCCTGGATCTATCCAACAAAAGACCAGTTTGGGTCAGCATCATTTGGATCGCGTACCATTTTTACTGAATATTGCAAAATATCGCTTCGATACAGGGTATGAGTAAATACCACCGGGCGCTTTTCCGCGGTGAAAACCACCCGCTCAACGCACAAGAGTGGTGACCCGACTCGAATTTCCAGCAGCGGCGCCGTATAGGCATCGGCTAAATCAGCCAGAATGGTTTGAGACAGCTCGGTTAACCGAATATTCAACCGTTTTTCCAGGACTGACAACAATGAGCCATGTTGAAAATCACGCTCTTCCAAATTCATTCCAATTGAATCTGGAATCCAGGTTGTCACCAGCGCATAGGGGGTATTCTGGTAAAAGCGGATGGCTTTCAGGTAGGTAACATCTTCATCAGGTTCAAGTTTTAAGATTTCGGCTTCTTTCAGACCAGCCTGGACATGTTGGATCTCCAATACCTGAAGCTTGGTTTCCCCGGCCAGTTTCATTAAATCCTGGAATGAGCCGCGCATACTGGCCGTGCTTTTGAGCACATCCCGGTTTTTGATATAGGTGCCAGAACCCTGCCGGCGCTCAATCAAACCATCACGAACCAGAGATGCCAGTGCCTGGCGGACCGTGATCCGGCTCACGTGGTATTGGAGCGAAAGTTCGACTTCGGTTGGGAGGCGTTCCCCAACCGAGATGTCTCCGGATAGAATTTTTTGCCGTAGTACGTTCTCAAGTTGGTAATAGAGTGGCACGCCAGTTTTTGCAAATTTCGTTGACTTCTTCATAGATCCCAGTTTCCAAAACTTAAGGTTGTGTGCGCCTAGTGGCCTCACACATTTTTTTTCAGCAACACCAAAATCGCGGCAAGCCACCTGGGCAGGATTTAAAGGTGGTTCAATGAGGCAAACAGCAGCAAGCAAGAGATTGATTGATTTAATTGTTATATGACTATAACATTTGCAAGTATACGTATTCTTGAGTATATCCGTTGTTTTCGCAAGTAACTTACGGTTTTATGCCAAAAATTTTTATTGGAGGGATCATGCGACCTTTGATCTTACTGTTCATTATGGCATTTGGGGTGGGAACTTCCGGGTTTGGAGCATCATCTGGTGTGATTTTCAGGGATGGCCCCCCTAATTCCGGTACCTGGAACCAACAACCTCAGTCGCCTGAAAAAGACGAAGAAATCGAACTCTTAGCCTCGTGGCTTCATGGTGATTACAACTCACATGCTCAGGCAGATCGTGATGCGGCGGGGAAAGATCCACTGGTTTTTAAGCATCGAAAAATCACGATGCACCTCAAACCCTGTCCGATTGAAGGGCTGCCCGGTCCAACATTTTATATCGAACAGCACGCTTCCGAGGCGCCCGATCAACCCTATCGGCAACGAATTTATCAAATCTTTCGGAAACGCGGGGAACTGACCATTCGAACCTATGAACTCATCGGAGGTCGTGAAGCGGCGAAACCGTACATTATGGGGTATAAGAATCCTGAGGTTTTAAAGTCAATTACCGCCGCGAAACTCACGCCGGTATGTGATTTAGTGGTTCATCGCAAAGGCAAGGAATTCGTAGGGAAAACGCCAATGCCCTGCCCCAACATGTTTAATGGTGCGGTTGAAGTCACTTCGGACGTCACCATTGGTCCAGATTACCTCTTCAGTCTTGATCGCGGCTGGGCAGCCGACGGCCAGCAAGCCTGGGGTCCAAATGATGGTGTGGCTTTTGAATTTCGGCGGGTTGGTGAATAAATTCGCCGGCAGATCTGTTTGTATACTCTCCCAGATTTTTTCTTGATTCATCGGGGTGCTGGCCAGTTTCAGACCATCACCCCGATCTTTTTTCAGATTGATCGCCTTCCAGTTTCTCCAGATTTCCCGTTACAACCGACTCACTGTAATTTCCGTGCTTTGTCCATCAGGATTTACCAGCCGAATCACTGCCGATTTGCGCCTGGGAAGGAGCTTTTTCCCTTTGGAAAGGACAATCTGGGTGGGAGTCACAGTATAAGCCGAGGGGGCAACCGGGGTTCCATTCACGGTCAGGGTTAAGCCTTTTCTAAATCGGAAACCATTGAGGGAAAGGACTTTCTTACTGAGTGAGAAAGAACTGAAACGAGGTTGAAACCGGGTGGGTGACGTACCCCGAGCCAAACCGGTCAGGAACCCAACCCGTTTGTTTGTCAGGTCAACGGGTACACCTAAATCAAAGACCTGGGGCATGGCCAGCCCATCTGACGCTGGCTGAAGCTGATACAGGGTATATTGAGGCAAAACCAGGGGACCCGCCTGAAATCCAGGAAAAGCCCCAATCACATAAACTTCCCCGTCAGGTCCAAACTCAAGCCCTGAATTGGTAATATTTGGACTCACCGAATTGAGGCTGAGGTCTTGCGCGACCCGGATCAACCCATCTCCCTGATTGTTACCATCCAGGTCCGGGATGGTAAACAGAGCCCCGGCCAGTGGGATAAACCGCGTGTCCTGAACGGTCACACTTGAAAAAAACAGACGGTCATCTGATTCACGGATTCGGAGTCTGGCCAAACCACTGAGCCCAGTGGTGGTCGGTGTAACGACAAAGGGTAAGAGTTGCAGTTTATCCGGATATCCATCAGCGTCAGTATCGGTGGCCAGTTGGATTGAAGTAATGTTTTTCAGAGTATTTCGAGCTGTAAAAAACAATCGATCCCGCTGGTCAATGGCCATTCCACCACTGACTTCGGTCACATCACGCAGTGCCAGATCGTCAGTCGTGATCAATTGCCGGGTCACATTCCCATCAATTTTCCCATCGGCATCCGAATCCTCATAAGCCAGGATGGCGGCTTTTAACGGCGCCACCGTCCCAGGTGGCCGATTAAAAAAGCTGCGGGCATCAGAGAAGTTACTGGCCAGGATCAAGCTTTCACCAGTTGCCGTCGAGGTCACCACCAGATCCTGAATATCAGCCGTGCCGGTCTCAAAATAATCAACCGCCTCAGCCACGCCGTCACCATTTGAATCGGTCACTCGCCACACAATCGCGCTCCTGACCTGGATCGGTTGGGTTTGGCGCCTGGCTTCAGGTGATGCCCAGGGGCGTTCCGGGTTGAGGGTACTGGCAACAGCGGGCGTATTTTCACCTTGAACCAGAAAAACTGAAGTCCCCGCAAAGCCGTGGGCCACATAGAGGGTCTGGCCATCGAGACTAAAAGCCATTTGGGTGATGCGCCCTTGCGATTGATTGGGACCTCTGATTTCGGGGAGCCGCGCCAGAAGACTCCCTTTGCGCTCTGATGCAGCGGCCTGACCAGGTTCAAGCAACCGCACCTGATATTGAAAAGGAGGTTCTTCCTCTGACAGTTTAATTTCACCAACGGCCAGTTTTCGAGAGGCGGGCAGATTTGGTGGAAGTGGATTTAACTCAGGTTGGGCACTGGCGGCACCAATCACCAGTGTGGTGGGAAGGTACCCTTGAGCGGTCACTTCAAAACCTGCCACCCCAGGACCAAATCGGGGAAATCGAACCTCAACTGAGGTCTTTCCGGCTGGAATGAGCACGTCCTGATCAGCAAAAACCTGTTTATTTCTGGATCTGAGTGCCACACTGACCCCAGGCACTGGAGCTGGACCGGGAATTCCAATGGTGGCAATGGCCGCAGCCCCGCTCTCAGGTGAAACCGTAATCCGTGGGAATGAAAGCAGTTCCCTGGCCGACCCGGCGTTGACAATAAAATTAATACCCTCGGTCAGCCGGCCAGCCTGTGGTCGAATACTGGTTTGCAGCAGCGGTTGATCAATTTCAGGATTCCCTGATTCACCCGTGTTATAAAACTCACTGGTGACCTCAAACGTGGTTAATGAACTAAAGGACCCGCCGGCAGTTGGTTCCATCAAAATGACATATTCCTGATCCGGACTCAGCCCAGGCAATTCGTACAGATTTTCCAGGTTGGCTGGTCCCGGGGGATTACTGGTCAGCCCCGAGTTAAAAAAAGGCGGGACATACCGGGCGCCTGACAATTGGGAGACCGCATCAAAGAACGGATCATTCACATTTCGGGCAATGATATTGGCCCCCTGGAGCGGAGTGGCGCCATCTGGCTGGAAAACCCTGCCAGAGATGATGGTAGCCACTGGTTGAGCCGGGTCTGGATACAACTGTGCCAGGGCCACCTGATCATCGCGACCTGGATTTCCGGCGGCCACCCCGGTTTTCGGGATACTAAATGGATTCATGGTTTCAATTGATTCGACCGGCGCTTTGCCAAACCCAAATAACTCGCGGTCAAAAATGATCGAGGGGCCATTGACCTGACAATGACCTAAACCCAGAAAATGGCCAATTTCATGGGTGACCACTCCTTGAAATTCTTCATTGGTAAAATCATAAAACGAGTTGTCCGGGTTGTCGTCAACATAGGTACTATTAAAGAAGGCCACCCCTTCGACCACTCGATGTGGTGACTGATTGTCAACCACTTCAAAGCCAGCCAAACCAATGACTCCTGATCGGGGACCAAATAAGGAGTCCAGAATGCGTCCTTCATTATCAAAAATAACCGGGCTCTGGCCATCTGGCAGCGGATAGGCACTGCCAGGCGCCGGTTCATCGGAAAGAACCTGATCCACATTCTCAAGCGTCACATCAATGGGGACTCCATTTTTGTCTTGCAAGGGCGATTTTTCCTGAACCGTAATTTTTGCCCCAGGGACTGCCGACCAGTTTGCAAACGCAATCCGAACCAGTTCACGAGCCTCGGATTCTGACAGCCGTCCCAGCGGTCCACTATCGAGGTTATAAAAAATCTGATCGGGGTTCCAGGCAAGCGGGGTGCCGCTGGCCTCATCAACCGCCAGCGGGCCAGCCGCAGACACGGTTCTGGGCGCTGCCACTCCAGCCCATCTCACCATCAGGTGTGGAGCGATAAACAAGGCAAGACAAATCAGGACCAAAGAATTTTGTTTTGTTTGATGGAATGCCAGTTTCAAAGTATCACCTCACCTAAGCCGTCAACCCAGTCATCACGATCCAATCAACCAGATGAGTGACTGGCAAATAACTGTGCGGCGGCCAGATCTCATGATGTATGAATGCCAATCGGTAATCAGAATCGTCAGGAGTAGAAAATGGATAGATGGTTCTATCAAATCATATTGAGCGAACGACTGACTTATGGATAACCGACTACAAACCGGGATGCGGTCCTGCCGTCTTGAGGGCCTCACGGGTTGCCAGAATGAGGGTTGCCACCGGAAGCGGTCCTTTTCCCTGTTCGGAAAAGATTTTTTCAGACGGCGTGAGTTTTCGACTGAGCACTCTCTCAATTGGAAATTTTTGAGTGAACAAGCCGAGGTTCTGGTTCCCATTGATTGCCAGTACCTGCCCTGATGGATCCCGCTGAAGGCGAAAGGCCCCTTGCAAGAGACCAACTGGCGAGCACAATCCAATTTCGCTCTCCTGGGTCAGAAACAAAAGATAGTCCTGGCCAATTTCATATGCCGGCATCGAGTACAGCACGGATTGCCCTCTGATACCAGTGAGCGAACTGAGCTGTTTAAAGTGGAGCGTCTGGTGTTTTTGACCTTTGAGCGTTTGCCCAATCTGAAAGACATATTCGGTGATACGAGCGGTTCCTGGGAGCCTGAGCCGGCTGGCGGTCTCCTGGGAAAGCGTCTGAGCTGAGGCACTCAGACATCGTCCAATGACAATCTTTCCGGCAGCCGTTGCCATTTGATCAAGTGAAACCGGAGCAATTGTCTCAACCAGGGTGTGGGCCAAACCTGGAGCCGATCCAGCGAAAAGGGGGAGAGTTCCCCCTGGAAAACACCAGACCAGAATCAATACCAGACACCTGAGGTTTTGAATTCCAGCCAGTTTTTTCTTAAGAAGAGAGGTCATATACGTCATCATTGCCTTTTCAAAAAAGAGTTATTACATAAAAACACAAAAGAGCAAAAATTGATCCATTTGAAAATAAAGGGGTTGTCATCGCATAAACATCCACCCAAACTCATCTCAACCGAAAACCAGTAAATATCTTTTTCAGTTAATACGTTTTTGCCTGATCTCATCCGGGCACAAGGAGCCGTTCTGAACCGATGCGGAGATAGACGTTGAAACCTGAACTGAAATAAAAATTCCGGGTTGAAGTCTACCTCAAAACAGGCACCAAATGCGTTAATTTGCCCGTATAAAGCTTTTTCACCCCAAAAACATCCATTCACCCCATGCCAGGTAAAAAAATCGCTTAAATCGCCTTTAAACGCCAAACAGGCAAATTCTCCCCCGTTGAGCCCAGGTCACAATGGCGTCGGTACCCCACAGTCCCGTCCCCGCACAATTACTCGTCAGCACTTTCCGTGGACAAAATCACCCCCTGCTGGGCACACCAGGAAGCAAACGATTCGGCCTGCTGCGCCGCCAGACTGCGGCCAACCAGCCGACGCAGATGATCGCTGAGCACTTCAGCGGACCAGCGCTCATAGATCCGGCGCTTGTCGGAAGCCAGCAACTTTTCCCGCTCCTGGTCGATACGCTGCTTGAGTTCAGTTTTTCTCATCCGCACCAGCAACTCCTCGCCAGTTCGCTCCAGATAGTCAATGTACCCCAGTTCAAGCAACTGGAGGTGCTCAGGGTCGGTAATTTCTTCCAGAGCAGGTGACTCTGGGAATTTGTTGGATTTGGCACTGGGCGGAGCAGGAGCAGGCTCTTCACGCTCGCGACCACTCAAGTCGTTGACGATCAAGGTGTAGAGAAACCCGCCCGGGTTAATCAGTTTGCGGGTGCGATAGTGCCGGTCAAAAAAACTGATTGATTTTTCAATCGCGTCGAGTTTGCCCTGGGTGAGCATACTTTCCACCAGCCGACCAGCAACGGTTGGGATCATTCCCCGCTCGGCCAGTTGGCGTTCGAGGTGTAGCCCCAGATCGTGATAGGCCCGTTCTTCGGGTGACAGATCGTCTTCCTGCATATCATCCACCGCGCTATAGAGCGGGAGGGCCAGTTGCATAATCCGCTGCCCGAATTTTGGATTTTTGTAAAAGTGCAGTGTTTCCTCGGTCAGCTTCCAGTCAGCCAGGAACTGGCGCTCGACCAGTTCGTCAATGCCTGGTTCCAGGCGCTGCATAATCTGCGAAGTGTAGAGTAAATCCCGCGACATCCCGATGTGTTCAAAGGCCAGTTTGCGGGCGTTGATGACAAAATAATCTCCCCCCCCAAACTTTTTGTCCAGATACCGAAACAACCGCTTGGCAATCGGCGAGGCCAGCGTGAAGTAAAACCCGGCGTCCAGCTTTTTGAACATTTTTTCGTTCAGACTTTGCGCCACCCGGTCGCTCCACAGGATGTAACTCTTGGCCTCGCCCTTTTTGCCCGAGGTTTCGTCAAAAATCTTGAATTCCTGGATGATACTCATCCCAACGTCCACCAGTTTGTTGGTCTGGCGGTCCACATAGGCGTTTTTGGCCTCGATGCGCACTGCTGCCAGTTTTTTGAGCGAGCTTTCGAGACGCTCATAGTGTTTGGCGTTCATGGGCCACCCTAACCGACGAATCAGGTCATACCGGCTGAAATACACTTTTTTCGACGCCCCTTGTTCGTGCGACAGTTCCATCAGCGCCACATACACGTCTTCATCCGTGGTACTTGGCAAACCTTCAATCGGGTGAGCCAGCACCGTCCAGGTTCGAGTAATCTCTCGACCGTTGGAGTTGATGTTTTCAGTGAAGGTCAAATAGGAAGTGATTTTCTGAGCACGTTTGTCCAAAACCGCGATTGGAAAAATTGCGAGATTGAATTCGTCCTGTGAGATTCGAATTTGATCAGTGCGTTCAGTTTCTTCAGGCAAATTTTCAGTCGCTTTGGGATGTCGCTTCGGCGTTTTTTTGCGTGGTGGTTCAGTCGCATCAAACAAACCGGTTGTACCTGACTTGGTGGGTTTTTTGGCCATAATTCCCTGTTTTCCTGGTTTTTCCCCGATCTGGCGGGGAGTTTAGCTGATTTTATGCCACTTCGGAGGATGAGTTTTTTGCCTACGCGTGCGTGCATGCGTGCATGCGTGATGTATATATAAATATATACATCATTCTTATAGTTATCATCATACAGTTAATGCGGCCACAAGTTGTTGGAAACAAAGGACTTAAGTGGCACTTTTTATGTCAAAGGTCAATAGTCTTTATGTCAAAGGTCAATAGTCTTATGTCAAAGGTCAATAGTTGTTTATGTCAAAGGTCAATAGTCCGTCGTCGTTTTATGTCAAGGGTCAATAGTTGTTTATGTCAAAGGTCAATAGTTCAGCGCTGTTTTATGTCAAAGGTCAATAGTTGTTTATGTCAAAGGTCAATAGTTGACCTCATTTTTTGGGAAATTTTGCCTGTTCTCGCTGATTGTGGTTCGACTGTAGGGTTACCACAACATATTGTGGTTCAAAGGCGGTTGAAAAAGCTCAAAATGCCAATTTTTAGCCTCTTTTTTATGTCAAAGGTCAATAGTTTTTATGTCAAAGGTCAATAGTTGTTTATGTCAAAGGTCAATAGTTGTTTATGTCAAAGGTCAATAGTTGTTTATGCCAAAGGTCAATAGTGACTTATGCCAAAGGTCAATAGTGACTTATGCCAAAGGTCAATAGTGACTTATGCCAA
>CAZXCE010000105.1:0-4279 GCA_964639175.1 uncultured Clostridia bacterium | reverse complement strand
AGGTCAATAGTCGTTTATGTCAAAGGTCAATAGTCGTTTATGTCAAAGGTCAATAGTTGTTTATGTCAAAGGTCAATAGTGATTTATGTCAAAGGTCAATACTTCATCGCTTGAGCAATGATATGGTATCAGAAAATCAAATCTGGATAATATCTAAAGCGTTCTTTTTACTATGCCAGTTGGCCTTTAGATCAGGGTTGGAGAAAGAGTTGATCACGGTCTCTCCCCTTAATATAAGGATATCCCGCAAAAAAAGAGGCCCTGCTCGTGGAAAAAATACGAAAGCTTAGCCGAGTGCTTTTGAAATCGGTGCATCCTGAAGTATCATAGTCCTTTCAATACCAATAAAGCGTCTGTATTCAATCCCCAGTGTCGATTGGCATGGTCTTTTAACCGAAACGGATCCGACTCTCTTTGGCGAGGGAAGCGGCACCCGGTCTTTGATCGATGTCCAAACCAATGACTCACCTATCTTTCATAAATTCTTTGGATTAAAGGATTTAGATTTTTAAACCAATCGAACCAGGCAACATGAAGCAGCAACATCAAGCCAAATTCACCATCATTTCACCCCACGGCCAGCGAACTGAATACCCGATTACGGCGACCCCTGTCTCCATTGGGCGCAATGAACAGAACATGATCGTGCTGTTTGACGAACGGGCATCACGCTTTCATGCCGTCATTGAGCAAAATGGGAGTTCTTTTGTGATTCGGGATGATCTCAGCCGGAATGGGACGTTTGTCAACGGATTGGAACTCCCCCGCAAAGTCAACCGGGTGCTGATTGATGGAGATGAAATTCGGGTTGGGAATTTCCGCCTTCAGTTTCATCTGACCCAGGCCTCGGCTGCCAATCTCGACTATGACGACCGGCCTATTGCTGAAGGGACGGTGGTGTTTAAGAGCGCCGCCGATTTATTAAAGCCCCTGACGACGCTTTCAGGCGATGTCTCACGGCTGGCCAGCGGGGGGTTCCCTTCGGTTCACTCAGGTGGAAAACCCAGTCAGGCCGAGGCTGCGGTCTCACCGTTTACCGTGATTGACCAGTCGTTTGCCACTGAGATGGAGATTTTGGCAAAGCGCAGCCGCATCCTGGAGTTTGTCTATGAACTCAACAAGATGCTCAATCGGGTTTTCAAAATTGAGGAAATTTACGAAAAGATTGCCGAGCAAATTTTTAAGATTTCAAATGCCGGTCGAATTATCTTTGCCCAGCCGAATGAAGAAGAAGTGGAAATCAACTGGGGCAAATACCGTGACGAGTCGGTGTTAAAAAAATATGACGGCATTCCAGTCAGCCGGACGATTATCCGCCGGGTGATCCGCGACCGGGTCTCGCTCTTGTCGGTTGACCCAATGGCTGACCCAGGACTCAAGCAGCACGATACATTTCGCTTAGGCCGGATTCGGTCCGTGATGTGTGTCCCGATGCTTGGTCAGGAAGAAAAGGTATTAGGCGCAATTTATGTGGATCGCCCCGATCCAATCAGTTTTACCAACGAAGATCTCAATTTTTTAACCGCCCTGGCTGCCAATTCGGCCATGGCCGTTGAAAACATCAAAGTTCACGAAAAACTTTTGCATGACGCCGAAGCCCGTCTGGCCTATCAGCGGTTTCTGCCGCCGTTTGTGGTTGAGCAGATTATGGCTGATCCTGACAGTCTGGAGTTAGGGGGCGTCAATCAAATTGTGACTGTCCTGTTTGCTGATATTCGTGGGTTTACAACGCTCTCTGAGCGGAAATCGCCACAGGAAATCGTCAGCCTGTTAAATCGATATTTTGAGCGGGCGGCAGCGGCCATTTTCAAATACAACGGAACGCTCGATAAATTTATTGGTGACGGGATTATGGCCCTGTTTGGCGCCCCAAAGCCATCTGATGCCGATGCTGTCAATGCCATCCAGGCTGCAATTGAGCTCAAGCGGCAGGTCACCGAGTTTAATCAGGAACTGGCTGCTGAAAACTCTGATATTCAACTGACAATCGGGATTGGCATCAACACTGGTGAAGTCACCGTGGGATATATTGGATCAAAGTTACGCACGGATTATACGGTGATTGGTGATCCGGTGAATCTGGCGGCTCGACTCGAGTCAAATGCCAAAAACGGGCAGATATTGATTGGCGAGCAAACCTATGTGGCCGCCCGCGCTTATATGCTTGGGTTACACGACGAAGTGTTAAACAGTAGTCTGGACGGAACCGCCTGGTCTGAATCTGGAGGTCAGAAGTTCGATTTTTCCATGCGACCGATTGGTGGGTTGAAGGTAAAAGGCAAAACCAAATCAGTGCAAGTTTACCAGGTTTACTGGGACGGACAGCCACCGGAGTCGAAATTGGAACCGATCTCTCCGCCCCCACAAGGCAGCCCGGATCCCAAAACTGCCGAAGCCGGGGCTGAACGCCGCAAAGAGCCACGCATTTTCCTGGCGATTAAGCTTCAGATTCGGGGGGTTGGTATTGATGGCCGCCCATTTGAAGAGGTGTGCGTCACTGAAGATGTGAGCGTCTCAGGCGCCTGCCTGGCCCTGGTCCATGAAGTAAGGGTGGGTGACCAGTTGTTGATTCGCGGGATTGATAGTGTGTTTCAATCCCAGGCTGAAGTTCGGTCGGTGAAATTTGCCCACAATCATTACCGGACTGGCATTCAATTTATTTCCAATTATCCAGTCTGGCAATTAAAATAAAACGCTTCGTTGCTTTATTGGGTAAAAACGTAAAAATTCAAAGATGTTTCAATGCTAAAACGTCAATTCAATCGAAAAAAGGGGAGTATCACAACCACATGTTTGAAGGTAAACCACTTACGGGTGATGTTGCAGTTGTGACCGGTGGCGGCACCGGGTTAGGACGCTCAATGGCACTCAGATTTGCTGAGTTAGGCGCCAGGGTCGTGGTCACCAGCCGGGCTTTGGATAATCTCGAATCTGTCGTGAAAGAAATTTCAGAAAAAGGTGGCGAAGCCCACGCGATTGCCTGTGATGTGCGTGATTATGGGCGTGTTGAAGAAGTCGCCGCCGAAGTCGCCGACCGGGTTGGGCCAGCCACGATTCTGGTCAACAATGCCGCGGGCAACTTTTTGGCACCGACCGAAACCTTGTCAGCAAATGCCTTCAACAGCGTGGTTGGCATTGTGCTCAATGGCAGTTTTCATTGTACTTCAGTTTTTGGGAAACAAATGATGGCGGCTGGAAATGGTGGCCGGATCCTCAATATTGTCACCACCTACGCCTGGATGGGGTCAGCCTTTGTGGTGCCGTCAGCCTGTGCCAAAGCCGGTGTTCTGGCCATGACCCGCTCGCTGGCCGTTGAGTGGGGGCGATATAAAATCAGAGTCAATGCCATTGCCCCTGGCCCCTTCCCTACTCCTGGCGCCTGGGAAAAATTGATGCCCAGCCCGGAATTTGAAGCCGAAGCCAAACGCCGCAACCCATCTCGCCGTTTTGGTGAACACATTGAACTGGCCAATCTGGCTGCCTATCTGGTTTCTCCCTATAGCGATTATATCAATGGTGAATGCGTCGTGATCGATGGTGGCGAATGGTTAATGGGTGGCGAATTTAACCATCTGGCAACGCTGCCACCTGAAATGCTGGCGGCGATGGCTTCGAAAATCCGAAAGCCCAAAAAAGATGGATAACTGATATCAACCACGCTGAGGTGCTGGCCGCCAACCAGAACGCATCCTGTTGAAGACTGGTTTCCCCAAACCGGACAGCACCCATCTCACCAGTCGGAAGCGCGTCAATTGTTTCCAACGCGGGCAGTAATCATTCAACTTAAACACATTCCTGGGACAAGGGGAAAATAAGAAAAATTTATGAAATACAACGTTGGTGGCGAAGTCGATACCTATTGCGGAAAGTGCAAACTTGAGCGGACTCACAAAATTGTGGCGGTTGATCCTGATGGTTCAATTGTAAAAGTCGTCTGTGCAACCTGTGAGTCATACCACAAATATAAAGCACCCAAGGTTGTAAAAGAACGGTCAGCGAAAGTTTCCAAATCCACAAAAAAAGACAAACCAGTTCAAATTGATTTTTCCATGATTGAGATGATGACCAAATCTGCGGTGCCATATTCGGTCAGAACTCTGTATCAAATTGGAGATGTCATTGACCATACAACCTTTGGTTTAGGCCAGGTGGTGGCTATCGAGGAAGATAAAATCGATGTCCACTTTGGGGTTGGCATCAAAAAACTGGTCCATGGTCGAAACTGAAGACAACGGGCTGAAAAACCTTGGGCTTCAGGGCTGAGGGCTGAAGAAAACGG
>CAZXCE010000104.1:0-17263 GCA_964639175.1 uncultured Clostridia bacterium | reverse complement strand
CTTTCCAAGAACCAAGAACCAAGAACCAAGAACCAAGAACCAAGAACTAACCACTAACCACTAACCACTTTTTCATTTTTCATTCTTTATTCAGTCTGGTGCAGATGGCGATGAACTTTGTGTATCAGGCTATCTGGGGTGAAAGGTTTCATAAGATAGTTGGCGGCAGGGATTTCGATATTGTGAGCTGCCAGCGCATCAATCGAGTAGCCAGACAAATAAATCACCTCAAGGTCTGGATTGGATTGAGTTAAGGCTTGCGCCAGTTCGGGGCCACCCATCTGTGGCATAACCACATCTGTAATGAGCAGGTGAATGGGTTGACCAAAAGAACGAGCGGTTTGCAAAGCATCAAGACCGTGAATTCCTTCGAGTACCACAAACCCTTGATCTTTCAGGACATCTGCCGCCATTGCCCGTACCAGCGGGTCATCTTCAACGACCATCACGATTGAAGTTGATGAATCTTTCTCCTGGAGCGTCAGTCGGGTCTTTTCAGATGGCGGTTCAATCAATGGGAACAAGATGGTAAACGTCGTTCCTTTTTCGGGTTGACTGGCAACCAGAATGTGTCCCTGATGCTGTTTGATAATTCCATAACAACTGGCCAGGCCGAGACCAGTGCCTTTGCCAACTTCTTTGGTTGTGAAAAACGGTTCAAAGATATTGCGACGAACCTCTTCGGTCATGCCGACGCCGGTATCACTGATTTGAACCTGAACATAGTGACCTGGGCGGATTTCTGGATGTTGCTCAATTGATTCAAGGCCCAACAGGACCTGGCTGGTGGCAATCGAGAGTTTTCCGCCTTCCGGCATTGCATCACGCGCATTGATGACCAAATTCAGGAGAACCTGTTCAAATTGCGTCGAATCCAGCTTGACCTTACTGGCGGCCGGGTCGAGTTGAATTTTCAACTCAATATTTTTTTCCAGCAGGTTTGAAAACAGCAGTTCAGTATTGCTAATTACCTCATTCATAATCACTTCTTGAGGTCGCATGGGCTGTTTTCGAGCAAAGGCGAGCAACTGATGGGTGAGCGACGCTCCACGGTTGGCTGCTTCCTGGATGTTGGCCAGATAGCGTTGAAACGATGAATCGTGAGGCATTCGTTTGGAGAGCAAATCAGTGTAGCCTGTAACGACCGTGAGCAAATTGTTGAAATTATGAGCAATACCGCCTGCCAGCCGCCCAATGCTGGTCAGATTGTGTGACTGCAGAAGGTGTTCTTCAAATTGTTTGCGTTTGGTGATATCAAGGTGGGTGCCAGAAACCCGACGCGGTTTTCCCTCCAGGTCACGTTCCACCACTTTTCCACTGTCGAGGACCCAGCACCAGTCCCCAGATTTGGTCCGAAGACGATATTCGGCCTGGAAAAAAGGTATTTTTCCCTCCAGATGCTCGTTCAGGAGTTGTTGCGTAGAAGGAAAATCATCTGGATGAACCAGGCGCTCCCAGGTATTCTGGTGCAGGTCCAGTTCTTGACGCTCATAGCCAAGCATTTCGGCCCAGCGGTCATTGATAAAAATTTCCCCAGTTTCATAATTCCAGTCCCACAACCCAAGGTTCGCCCCGTGGACAGCCAGTTCCAGTCGTTCTTCACTTACCCGAATTGCCGTTTCCGCCTGATGACGTTCGATAGCAATTCCAGCCAGCCGACCAGCACCAATAATCAGGTTCTGCTCTTCGGTGGTTGGTTGGCGCCGGGTGCGGTAATACATGGCAAACGTTCCCAGCACACGACCAGCCGCTGAAATGATGGGTTGGGACCAGCAGGCCCGCAGGTTAAATTTCCGGGCTGCAGCTTCAAATTGAGTCCACCGAGGGTCAGTGAATGTATCTTCAACAATGATCAGTTCTCGGTGAAAAACAGCGCTTCCGCAAGACCCAACCTGGGGGCCGATTTCAAGGCCATGGATTTGCTGGTTATATTCGTCAGGCAGGTGTGGCGCCGCACCCTGCAAGAGTCGTTTCCCGTCACTATCCAGGAGCAGAATAGAGCCGATCATGCCTGGAATGATGTCTTCCAGGGTCTTGATCAACAGGTGAAAAATCTGATCCAACCCCGCATTTTTGGTAATGAGTTCTAAGATTTCTTTTTGACCTGCTTCCCAGCGTTCGGTTTGTTTTCGATCCGTAATGTCAATGCAGCTTCCAACATAGCCCGCAAAGCTTCCAGCAACATAATGTGGCCGTCCGATATGCAAAACCCAGCGGTATTCACCATCAGCTCGTTGGAGGCGGTACTCCATTTTAAAATCTTTTTGCAGACGAAAGGCGTGGAGGTAGGTGTCAAAGCAGAATTGGGCATCGTCAGGGTGAACCCCCTCCAGCCAGCCATCGCCGCGTTCCTCATTGATTGCTCGCCCGCGAAAATTGAGCCAGCGATCATTAAAAAAGAAGCATTTAGCATCGGCGCCAGACATCCAGACCATGACAGGCGAGGTGTTGGCTAAAGCCAGAAACAGATTTTCCTGTTCTTGAAGCACGGCCAGCATTTGTTCAATTGCCTGCAATCGGGCATTCTCCTGGCGCAGGTGTTCAAGTTCGGAATCAAACGCAGAAGGGGAAGACGTCATCGGAACGTGCTCCGGCAAAAAAAATCGGCATCGAAATGGAAAATTTGTGACTTCTCAGCGTCGTGTCTCACGCATATACTAGGCGACCACAACGCTTGAACCCTGGAAGGCTTGGTCAAAGCAGCATATCAGGAAACCTGGAATGAACCAAACACCAAAAACACAAAACCAACCCCTTGAATTTGAACAGTCGCTGGCTGAATTGGAACAGGTTGTCCGGCAGATGGAAGCTGGCGACTTACCACTCGACGAAGCCCTTGCCCTGTTTGAACGCGGCATCGGACTGGCCCGGCTGTGTCGGCAACGTCTGGACGGAGCCGAGCGCCGGATTGATATTTTACTCAAAGGGGCCGGGGCCGAGCCGACGCCGATGCCATTTGAGACCACGGTGGAAGAATCTGAATCTGACACCTAAGAGGGAAGGGCTGGCGTGGACGTGCTGGAAGTAACCATTACCCATATTACAGGCCGGCATACCGGCGAACGTCACGTATGTACCGCATTCCCGGTCACGATTGGTCGGGCACCGGTCAATACCGTTCAATTGGCGCCGCACGATACTCGCGCCTCAGCCCGGCATGCCGAACTTACTTTTGATGGAAAAAACCTCTATCTCAAAGATCTCAACAGCACCAATGGCACCTTTCTCAAAAATCATCGCGTGACCTATACCAAACTGGTCAGCGGTGATGTGGTTGAATTTGGCGTTGGAGGACCACAATTGCGCTTTGAGTTTGTGCTTCCGGTGTCGCACCCACCAGCCTCACCCGTGATGGAAACGGTGCCCGCCGTTCCGCCAGCGATTGGTGCGGCGGGACCTCCTCTGGTTAACCAGGCCCCAGCCCTGGCTGCCCAGATCAATGCTCAGGCTGGTAGACCCCCAGCCGCCCCTCCCGTCCCAGGAGGCGCACCCGCCAATCTTGGCCTTGAGTGGGAGGGGAATGCTCCGTCACAAACAACCCACATGGGGAATCGTGAATTCCCACTCCAAACCGGTATCCAGTATTATTTTTATGTTCCAGGCGCGTTGTTGACGTTGTTTGGCATCGTTGCTGTTTTGGGAAATACCTTTTACTGGTTTGCAATTACGATGCTGGCGGTTATTCCCTTGACACTGCTGGGGTTGTTTTTACTCCTGACGGGGTGGAGCTACTCGCGGGTCAACATCACGATTACCCTGGAAGGGATTGAATATCAGGGGGTCTGGCAACAATATTTCATTCCCTGGACAGAGGTTGTCGCTCTCCATGCCGAACGCAGCCAGACCCGGTCAATGTCTCATCTGATGTACACTGTCCGGGGACGCACCACCACTATTTCATTTACGACTTCATCTTTCACTGGCGGTCTTGAACTGGCCCAGTTGCTGACCCGGCGCACGGGATTAAAATGGGAGTGACTGGAAATGTCTGCGCTTTCTGCGCTTCCGGGTTGTTGAGCCCAACCGCCAGGTACCAGGCCCCTTACCACTGATTTATGGAACTTTCACTTGAAACGTATTTCACGCTCCGGCGAGAGGAAATCAATGCCTGTTTAGAACGCTTGATGCCCTCGTCGAGCACCCCACCCACTCGATTGCATGAGGCGATGCGGTATAGTTTGTTTGCCGGAGGCAAACGGCTGCGCCCATTGCTGGTCATTGCCGCCGGCGAGGCCTTTGAAGGAAACTTAAATTATTTGCTTCCAACCGGTTGCGCCTTTGAGATGCTGCACACCTATTCGCTGATTCACGATGATCTGCCAGCGATGGACAATGATGATCTGCGTCGTGGGATGCCAACCTGTCACCGAAAATTTGACGAAGCCACTGCAATTCTGGCCGGAGATGCTTTGTTGACCTGGGCATTTCAGGTTTTAGCTGAAATGGAAGTCCCACACGCCTTGATCGAGCGAAAAATCCGGGTGATTGCCGAACTGGCACAGGCTGGAGGAACGGTCAACGGGATGATTGGCGGCCAGATGGCCGACATCGAGGCCGAAGGCCAAACCGTGAATGCAGAAACACTGGCCTATATCCACCGATCCAAAACGGGTGCTTTGATCCGTGCCGCAGTTGTCTGTGGTGGGCATATGGCCGGCACCACGGAAGACGAAACCCGCATCCTGGGGCGATATGGTGAGTGTATTGGACTGGCATTCCAAATCGCAGATGATATTCTGGACGTGACCTCAACTTCTGAAGCGCTAGGGAAAACCCCTGGAAAAGATGTCGCGGCTGGAAAAGCCACCACCCGGCACTCTTTGGACTTGAAGCTTCCCGGCAAAAAGCACGCGACGTGGTTGACGAAGCCGTTGAACTGGTTGCTCCTCTTGGACGGAGAACCGATATTTTGGTACAACTGGCCCGCTTTATTGTTGACCGCCCTTCCTGAGACACCACTGTCAGTCCCACCTGCGTCAGCGGGTGGGTGGGAGATCGCTTGCCCACCCACTGACGCAGGTGGGACTGACCTTTGCCGCTTCGTTTCTTTGTAAATTTATTTAAATGAAAGCATTTAGGACTGATAAACATGATTTATTCTGCACGAAAACTGCTCACCTTGTGGGCGTGGATTGGCCTTGTTGTGCTCACCAGTGTAGCCTGTAACCAGAGTGGGAACCCTGGCTTCACCATGAAGGGGCCGATTGATTTGACCAAAATTCCCAAAACCTTCCAGGCGAAAATGCAGGTTCAGTATGAAGTTGGGATCCAAACCATTCGACCTGATTTGATTGCGATTGCCCGCAAAAAT
This sequence comes from uncultured Clostridia bacterium, assembly GCA_964639175.1. Taxonomy (GTDB): domain Bacteria; phylum Acidobacteriota; class Blastocatellia; order Chloracidobacteriales; family Chloracidobacteriaceae; genus JACQXX01. The sequence continues at coordinate 11,952 of CAZXCE010000104.1, read as the reverse complement.
GGCAATGTTCGGGCTGAAGTCACGCGAAACGGGAGAAAAGTGATTCAAATTTTAAATGAAGGGAAAAAGAAGCTGTATCTACTTAGTCCAACTGAGAAGAAATACTTTGAATTGCCATATAGCGAAGATTCAACCACACAGTTTAAATCACAGGTCTCTCCGTTTGAGGAAATCTATACTGACCCAAGTACAAAAGTTGAAGACGGTGGAGTTGAAACTTTACTTGGCTTTGATTGCCAGAAAGTTCGGGTCATTCGGGAAAAGAATGGGGGGAAACAAACGGTTACCCTCTGGTGTGCCAAGAAACTACAGAATTTCCCAATTCGAATTGCTGGCGATAACCCTGGCAAAAAAGGCACCTATTCATTTGTCGAACTGAGTTTTGATGTGCCGGATTCATTGTTTGAGCCACCAGCCGATTACACGCTTGAAGCGACACCCGCGGTACCGCAGCCTGAAACTCCGGCCCCAAATCCGGCTGAACTCTCTGGACCTCCACCCGCCAAACCAGAAGCTGAGAAGAAATGACCCGTTGAATGAAGAATGAAGAATTGAGGATGAAGAAATCAACCCAGGCGCTAAATGTTTGAGACTGAGGGGTTAAAATTAAAAAGAATCCGGAACCAGGAACCAAAAATTTTCTTCATTCTCAATTCTTCATTCTTCAGTCTACTGGTTTCTTCATTCCTGGTTGGTTGGGCAAGAGGTGGCAAATCCTTTAAAATTCGAGTCGTAGGCGCTTGTATTTAAAGTATATTCTTTGCTACGGTTGGTCTTCTCTATTTTTATCAAATCAAAAGTGAATAGGACTTATGCTTGAGCTCGATGAGCTTTCACGAACTTTTTCTGACTTAAAAGACCGGATCTCCCATTTGCGGAGGTTTCTTTGACCCGGATAGTAAACGTCTGATCCTTGACAAACTTGAGTCGCAGATCAGCGCTCCGGATTTCTGGAACGATCAAGAGCAGGCGCAAAAAATCCTGAAGCAGCGCAGTCGAGCCGAAGAAGCCGTCCGTCAGGCTGAACGCTTTGATCGAACCCTGAGCGATGTGGAAGTGCTCTTTGAATTTGCCGCCGAAGATGAAAGTTCGTACACCGAACTTTCGGCGACGCTGGCCAGGTTGGCCATGGATGTCGAAGCCGTCGAAGCCAAAATGCTGATGTCTGGTCCCAATGACGTCAATAATGCCATTGTTCGCATTCAATCCGGCGCTGGCGGAACCGATGCGCAAGATTGGGCGGAAATGCTCTTGCGGATGTATGTGCGCTGGTGTGAGCGGCGGGGTTTTAAGGTCGAGGTGGTGGATCTGCAACCTGGTAAAGAAGCTGGACTTACCTCAGCGACCTTTACGGTTGAAGGCGAATATGCCTATGGGTTGCTGTCGTGTGAATCGGGTGTCCATCGGCTGGTTCGCATTTCTCCCTTTGCCTCTGGCGCCAGTCGCGAAACCAGCTTTGCTTCGGTGTTTGTTTATCCCGAACTCAATGACGATATCGAAATCGAAGTCAATGATAGTGATCTGCGGGTGGATACCTATCGGTCATCGGGCGCTGGCGGCCAGCATGTCAACGTGACTGATTCAGCGGTGCGATTGACCCACCTGCCAACCGGCATTGTGGTCAGTTGCCAGAATCAGCGGTCACAACATCAGAACCGCGAAGTCGCCATGCGCGTGCTCAAATCACGCCTGTATGAACTCGAACTCGAAAAGCGGCGGGAAGAGAGTGCTAAACTCGAAGCTTCCAAGCGCGATATCTCTTTTGGATCCCAAATCCGCAACTACGTGATGCAGCCCTATCGACTGGTCAAAGATACCCGCACGAAATTTGAGGTGGGTGACGTTGATTCGGTCCTTGACGGAGATATTGATGGATTTATCAAGGAATTTTTGATTTTTCGTGCTCATCCGGACCGTGCTGGGGCCGGAAATGACTAGGACCTGGACTTGGAACCGTGCCAGTTTTTCACAGGTGGCACTGGTGAATTTAAAGCCCCACATCCCCAGAAGAGGCAATTATGGCGGCTGTTACCAAAATCCTTCCAGCCAGCAAGCGGGTTGAACCCCCACAATCTGAGTCTTCGACCCTTCGGGAAGTCCTTGGGCTGATGGTGGTGGCTCTTGCGTTGGCGATGTTATTGAGCCTGATTTCATTTCACCCTGCTGATGCTTCGTGGAGTGTGGCTGGCTCGCGTGGTGGGGTTCATAACTGGATTGGGCGAATTGGCGCCGTGGTGGCCGATCTGGTCTTTCAGACATTTGGACTGGTCGCGTTTTTCCTGCCAGTTGTAATTGGCTTTTTGGCCTGGAAACTGTTTCATGAAGGCGGAACGCTTCCTTCATTGAGCCAGTTTGGAGGCGTCGTTTTAGGCATGCTGGCCTGCACCGGGCTGCTCAGTTTGGTGCCCCAGTTTCCGATGTTTCGAGAGCGGATCCGCCCCGGTGGGTTTGTTGGATATCTGATTGCCACCTTTCTCGAAACCAGCTTAAACAAAATTGGAACGGCGCTTCTGTTGGGGATGGCAATCGTGATGGCGCTTATGTTTATGACTGCATTTTCTCCGCGCGATTTTTTCCGCCGGGTCTTTCGCCTCGATGCGCTGGCTGCGTGGTGGGCTCAACGGAAAGTCCGCGCTCAGGAGTCAACTTCAGACCTGGCTGAAACTTCGCCATCTGGCGTTGCGCCATCCGTGTCTAAAAAATCCCCGTCACCAGTGGCTGAGCCACAGCCCGCAGCCGGGAAAGCAAAAAAGCCGGTTTTGCGGCAAGTTTCGAAAGAAGAAGGCCTCAGCGAAGGGGATATTCTCAAAGAACTGTATGGTGATCTGAAAAACGACACCAGTAGCGCTCATCAGGCTGCCAGGCCCCAGCCGGTGGCCCCGGTGGTTGCGCCGCGACCAACGACTCCTGAGTTTGAGCCCCTGCTTACGCCACCACCTCAGATTGTGCAATCAAGCCCGGCACCAGCCGAGGTCAAACCAGAGCCTGCACCCCAGACTCCAGCTTCAGTTCGGAAGCCCAAGCATATTTCTTCGTTGAATGAGGTCGTTCGGCCCGAACCCGTGGTGTCTCCGCCCAATTTTGCGGTTCCATCAACCGGAGATTTTGATACACCCGGTTCGGCAACACGTCGGTTGCTGCGTGAAAAGCTGGCCCAGAAGCAGCGTCAGAATTTGCAATCCTTCACCGATGAACCAGTTCAGCCAGTTTTTGAGCCACCACCCACCCCGACGCCTCGCCGTCCGACTGGTGGGTCTGATACGCGGCAACTGATTGCCGAAGCCAAAGCCGCCGCCGAAGCCCGTCAGGCGGCTGAAGCCCGTCAGGCCGCCGAAGTCCGGCCCGTGTTTGACCCAATGCCACTGGCAAAAGCCAAACCCGACCCTGAAATCGAAAAAATGGTTGGTTCGGCACATATTGTTCGCCACCAGACCGGTGAACACCGACGTGACACGTTGGAGCGGGCCAAATCCTCGATGATGGCACCTGCCACGCCAAAACCACCACCATCAATGACCCTGGGGTTTGGCGGCAGGTCCGCAATTTCATCATCAGGGGGGTATCAAAAGCCTTCGATCTTGATGTTAGAAGTGCCTCCGCCCCGGCAGGAACAAGCTGACGCTGAATTGTGGGATCGTGCCCGGTTACTGGCTGAAAAATGTCGTGAATTCAATGTCACCGGGAAAATTGAAAACATTCACCCAGGTCCAGTGGTGACCACGTTTGAATTCAAACCGGATCCAGGCGTGAAATACAGCCGGGTGGCAAATTTGACTGATGACCTGTGTCTGGCGATGAAAGCCGTGTCGGTCCGAATTGACCGGCTCCCTGGCAAGTCAACGATTGGGATTGAAATTCCCAATCTCAAGCGCGAAGTGATTTTCTTGCGTGAGGTGGTTGAGTCAGATGACTATGAGCGAAAGCATCGGGACTCTGGTTTTTCACCGTTGATGATTGCCCTTGGAAAAACAATCGAAGGGAATCCGTATGCCAGTGATTTGGCCAAAATGCCCCACTTACTGATTGCTGGTTCAACCGGTTCCGGAAAATCGGTGATGGTCAATGCCCTGATTTGCTCACTTTTGCTCCAGGCCACACCTTCAGATGTAAAAATGATCCTGGTTGACCCAAAACGGGTGGAACTTGGGCTCTATGAAGGAATTCCGCACCTGTTGACCAAAATCATTGTGGACCCGAAATGTGCGGCGAACGCCCTGAACTGGGCCGTCCGGGAAATGGAAACCCGGTACAAACAACTGGCCAATTTCGGAGTCCGCAACATCAGCCAGTTTAACAATGAAATCTGCGGTTCTGGAGATGTCGCCCGTTTTGGGCTGGATGAACCACCCGCCAAATTGCCCTATCTCGTGATTGTGATTGACGAACTGGCCGACCTGATGATGGTGGCTTCATCCGAAGTGGAAACCGCGATTACCCGGCTCGCCCAAATGGCCCGTGCGGTTGGAATCCACCTCGTGGTGGCTACCCAGCGACCTTCAGTGGATGTCATCACCGGGTTGATCAAAGCCAATTTCCCGGCTCGGATGTCATTCCGGGTCTCGTCAAAAGTTGACTCACGAACCATTCTTGATGCCAACGGGGCCGAAGGCTTACTTGGCCAGGGCGATATGCTGTTCCTCCCGCCTGGGACCTCCCGCCTGGAACGCATCCATGGTTCCTATGTCAGTGAAGCCGAAATCAACCGTATTGTTGACCACGTCAAAGCGCAAGGGCAGCCTCAGTACAATGACAGCATTCAGCGGTCGGAAGATGAAGGCGAAGGTGGTGAAAACAGTCTGGGCGAGCGTGATGAACTCTATGACGATGCCATGCGGATCATTGTCCAGATGGGACGGGCATCAACGTCGGTTCTGCAACGCCGGTTGAGCATTGGCTATGGTCGCGCGGCGAAAATTCTCGATATGATGGAAATTGAAGGCTACGTTGGGCCATCTGAAGGCAGCAAACCGCGTGAAGTCAAACATATTGCCATCGAATATGTCGAAATGCTGGATGGCCGCCGGCTCAATGGCGACGACTAAATCCAGGTGGACTGAAGAAAACGGGCTGAAGCAGTCAACGTTACTTCAAAACGCTATTTCAATGAACATTCCACTCTCACTCCGGGTCTTTTGGGTTCGATCAGTTCAGCCAAATCTGGCCATCATGCCTTGCCCTGAAGGTGGTGCTGAACTTGAATCTGAAATTGAAGCGCTTCAATCGAATGGGGTTGATATGCTGGTGTCATTGTTGATGCCGGAAGAAGAACCACTGTTGAACGTTGAAGCTGAAGCCACCCTGTGTCAGCAAAAAGGACTCCGATTCATTTCATTCCCAATCCCCGATTTTGATATTCCGACTTCTTTTCAAGAAGTAAACCAGCTTGTGGATCAACTTCAGGACGCACTACTGGCTGGTCGTAAAGTTGTGATCCATTGTCGAGGCGGGATTGGCCGTTCGGGGATGGTTGCGGCCTGTCTTCTCATCAAACAGGGAATTTCCGTATCCGACAGTCTGGCTGCGCTTCGAACTGCTCGCCGGTGTGCGGTCCCAGCCACCCGCGCGCAGGCTGATTGGATAGAGAAATACAGTGAATGGCGAAGCCTCAGTACATAGCGAATCTTACTGGCTTTGTCTGACTGTTCACCCCTCGCTCCTCACTCCTCGCTTTTTGATCACTCCTCGCTTTCTGAATGGCAAATCCACAAACTCCTGAACTCAAAAAAATTGTCTGGGCGCTGACGATTGGAACACTCATCATCGAATGTATTGCCCGGACTGGCATTTCCAAGCCTCCGCTGCTCAATCTGTATACCTCGTTTCTGGACGGTGAAGTGTTTCTTTCGCTGGCCTTGATCGGGACGTTTTTTATCTATCTCTGGCGACGTCCGCCTGTGGCCGAAGTGTGGATAACCATCGGCATAGGAATTCTGGTCAATGCGGCTTTAGCGACTGGCCGAAGCAGTGAATGGCGCACAATTGAGCGCCTGATTTTGAGCAGTGGCTATGGCTTTGGTGGTGCCAGTCTGGTGATGCTGGCAATTCAGGCATCTCGCAACCAGGGTGAAGCGCGTGAAAATCGGCTGATTACGCTGATGGCGTCGAGCATCATTCCAAATTATGTGATTCTGGTTGAATTCTTTCTCCGGCTGACTTTTTTGCATCCGTTGACTTATGACCGGTTGCTCTATGCCCTGGATGAAGCCTATGGCGGACAGATCAGCTTTGTCATGGGACGGTTGTTTCTGAAATACAGCCTGTTGTTTCAAACCAGCTTGTTGATTTATCTGGCTTTGCCACTGGCGTTTTCGGTGCTGGTGGCGCTCCAAATCAGCCGCCCAAAACGGGTGCCGGTGAGCATTTTAGTCGCGTTTTTGATGGTAGGGGCGGTTGGATATTTCGGCTATCACCTGTGCCCGGCGATTGGGCCGCGGTATATGTTCGGAGACATCTTTCCGATGAGTGCGTCGCCTCCGGCAACTGATCTTTCCTATCTGGCGGTTTCGGTTGACGAACCGCTCCGGCGCAATGCTATGCCGTCGCTGCATACGGCCTGGGTTTTGATTTTACTGCTGAATTCGCGCTGGTATGCACGCTGGGCACAGGTGATGGCGTGGATTTTCGTGATTTTCACGCTGATGGGAACCGTTGGTCTTGGTGAGCACTATGTGATTGATCTGGTGGTGGCTGTCCCGTTTACCATTGGAATCCAGGCCGGATGTGCGACTGGCTACCCGTTGTGGGCCAAAGAGCGACGGGATGTCTTGATCGGAGCGGCGCTGATGTGTTTGTTTTGGGGGATTGTGATCCAGTGGGGCGTGCCGCTGTTTCTCAAATGGCGGGTGTTGATCTGGGTGAGTACGCTGGTCACGCTGGGGATGTCATTCTGGCTAGAGTGGAGATTAGCCAGGGCTTTAAAAAATGTGGAGTGCTACGGCTTGACGTAGCTTTTTGATCATTGTGGTGTTCCTCTTTGTCAAGCTCAAGGAATTGCTCTTCCGCAATCAAGATCAACTCATCGTCAGATAGAGGATCGGAATCAATCATATAGATCTTCAGAAAAAGGTACAGAGTTCACCCTTTAGGTTGCTTCCGTTGAACCAATCAAACAATGTAATTCGAATCAAGAGTAGGCATGCTGCGAAGGAAAGGTTTTCGCAAGTTAAAGCTTGAACTCTGTACTTTTGAAATAGCTATTATTCCAAGTTACGCGGCGCTTGAAGACGGCTTCGACGCGGCGTCTTCAGGCAGTAAAGCCTTGATTTCACGGACGATGCGCTGGAATTCTTCCTGGTCTTCAAAGGCATACATCACCAGTTGATAGCCGTTGTAAATACAGACCAGTCCATTTCCAAACAACCAGACGGTTTCCAAAATTGGATTTCCACCGAGCACAATATCAATCGGGAAGCCGACAATCCGGCCCGGAGTAAAGATTTCAGTCAGGAGCGTCGTTCCCAGCGCAATGTTAAAGGCACCCAGGAGCGGGGCGCCGACATATTGAGCCGCTTTGCGTTGAAATCGAATGCGCTCCACTTCGGCTTCGGTCAAATTGCCTTCTGCCACCAGCCGGTCCTGTTCCTTGAGATATTCCATAAACCGTTTGGAAAGCTCAGTTGAACCAACTGAAATCAGGGCGCTGTGGAACAACCAGTGGCGTGAAACCCCAAACAATACTTTATCAAGTCCGGGAAATGCCGAACCCAGCCGAATACCGGCAATCGCGGCGACGCCAATCAGTGCTGCCGTGCCGGGATTTTCTTCAATCCATTGTTTGGCTGATGAAATACCATTGAAGGTTGAGGCGGTGGCGCGAGCCGCGCGGGTGCCAAAATCGTAGGCTTCTTCGGCGCGAGTGTAATATTCCTTGGCCGTTTCGCGGGCTGACCCGTAGGCTTTGGCGGCTTTCTCAGCCGCGTCAGAAGCGCTTTCTTTGGCGGTACTGTACACTTTGGCGGCTTTTTCAGCCGCTTCAGCCGCTTTTTCGGCGGCTTCTTCGGCTTTTTCAACGGCTTTGCTGGCACCAGTTTTGATGGCGTCAGCACTGACTTTGGCTGAATCTCCAGCGGCTTTTTTGAGATTGTCAGTGATGTTGTGTTCTTCGTCGAGTTTTTGGAATCCGTCGCGGGCCGTATTGACGGCTGAGGTAATCGTCGGTTCAACCTTTTCGGTCACAGTTTTCGCAGCTTCGGAAATGGATTCAGTTGCCTCGCGTGCGGCTTCTTCACCTTTGCGAACGGCATCACCGGCGGCTTTCACCGTTTGCTCAACTTTGTCAGAGAGGTTGTATTTCTCGTCAAGCTCCTGAGCCTTTTCCTGGGCTTTTTTCCGCCATTCCGAAAATTTATCAAAGTAATTGGACATAAAGACCTCACCAAAAATTCACCGTTTGTAGACAACTGCTGTCACTCCGACAGTAATGGCCGAACCGCTCACGCCCTCGACTTGAACTTTTTCCTTTGCGACTTTGAGTTCAAACGCAGCCGGTGCCATCACGCTTAAACTATTGCCATCAGACAGCGTGAGGGCAAATGTGGTTTGAGTGCCGCACGTCAACTGAGCCGAAACCGGTCCCCCATCTTTGGTGCCGACTGAAAGCGTATCGCCGCAGTTAAGCTGGGACTTTGTTTTATAGTGTTTGACCTTGACCTGTCCACTCTGGACCTTTGCCTCAAATGTACCGCGAATGGCCCGGTCAAAGGCCGTGTTGAAATACTTTTCGCGGTAATCAGGGTGGCTAAACACAATCTCAAACTCTTTCATTTCTTTTGGCGCCGCGACTTCCAGGACAAACTCGCCGTCAGAGTCAGTGTAAGTCCGGTATTCATCATAGTCAGTGCGAATGGTAACCAGGGCGTTAGGTAACCCGACCTTACGGCTGGAATCAATGACCGTTCCACGAAATGTGACTTTGGTGGCGCCAACCATTGAAAATTGAGCCTGTGCGGTCTGACTAACACCAAGAAATACTGCTGTCAGAATGATCGCCCGACCCATCATCAAGAAAAACGAACGTGACAAACCTGAAAACACAACCAGCTCCTTTGAAAGCATTTAGAATGAAGAGTGAAGAATGAAGAATTGAGAATGAAGAATGAAGAATTGTATTCGCTCAAGCTAGAGATTTTCGGGCTGAAGATTTCAGCCCGTTTTCTTCAGCCCGTTTTCTTCAGCCCCGAGCCCATATTCTTCAGCTCGATCAGATCTAGAGTCCCAGCGCTTTGGTGACCTCTGGTTCTAACTCTTCGCCGCGTACGTTGACCGCTGCGATTTTGCCATCCTTCCCGATCAGCAAGGTGAAGGGAATCGCCCGAACCTTAAATTGAGTTGCCAGGTCGCTTTTCCAGGCTTTGCCATCAAAAACGTGCCGCCAATCCATTTTGCTTTCCTTAATCATCTTGAGCAGTTCGGGTTTGGATTTGGCTTCGTCGAGTGAAACACTCACAATTTCAAACCCTTTTGGATGGAGTTTTTGGTAGGTTTCCACCAGGTTAGGAATTTCAGCCCGGCAGGGACCACACCAGGTCGCCCAGAAATCCAGCAAGACCACTTTACCTTTGTACTGATCGAGCACCAGATCTTTCCCTACCAGATCTTTGGCCGCAACAAGTTTGATTTCGCCGCCCGCTTTGAGTGATTCGTCATAGTAGGCCGGTTCTTTTTCGGGTGCGACCTCTTTGGCCCCGGCTGGCGGCGTAAACGCAAAAGCTGTTTCTCCAGTCACCGCATTGGGTTTAATACCGGTGTGGGTTTCAACCAGTGAAATCGCTCCGCCACCAAAGTTTACCTCAACATCGAGTTTGCGCAGGAAATGATCGTCTTTGCCGATGTAAAACACGAGTACTCCGGCAGGACGCTTTAATTTGGCTTTGACCACGTCAACTGGCGTGCCATTGAGATCCTGAGCCTCTCCGAGCGCAACGGATTCGGCCATACTCAGAATATTGGTGAGGACTCCTGACCCCGTCACGATATACGGGCTGAGCGCACCATCGGGGGCCAGATTGCTGGTGATCTGCATGAGGGCTCCCTTGTCAGTCGGTGCTGGCCCTTTCACAAACTCATCTTTTTTACTTGGGGAATAGAAGAAATAATTGGTGCCATCCGATACGGCTTTTGATTCGCCTTTGCTATTGGTCAGTGTGGCAGCAACCTGATTAGGGCGTTTATAGGCAATGGCAAGGGTGGAATTATCGGCTTTTTCGCCAGTACTTTGAATTTGGATCGTAACTGATAGGGAATTAAGTACTTTATATGCCTCATTCATCTGATTGAGTACAACCTGTGCCTGAGGATCAATATTTGGCGGAGTCGGTTTTTTTTCCTCGGCCTGGGCATATGCTGTGGTCGTCGCGGTCAGCACGGCACAGATGGCCAGTGTCAACCAGCGGTGAATACGGTGTGAAAAGAATGATACCATGGTGAAAAGTGCTCCTTTGATTAAAAAACAAAAAACCTGCGAACGACTTTGGTGCTTGGTGTTTTGGTACTTGGTGCTTGATGTTTTGGTACCTGGTGCTTGGTGCTTGGTGTTTGGTGCTTGGTTTCGAAAACCCTGAATCCTGAACCCTGAACCCTGAACCCTGAACCCCTAGCCTTTTTGAGCCAATGCCTGCTGAATGGCAGGTTCAAGTGTCGCCCCACGTACGTTGACGGCGGCAATTCTTCCATCTCGACCCAAAAGCAGGGTAAACGGGATACTGCGGACCTGATATTGGGATGAGATTGTTCCTTCCCAACCTTTTCCTTCATAAATTTGTCGCCAGGGCATTTTATTTTCTTTGATAAATTGGGTCAGGGCTGCCTGGGCATTGGCGTTATCAAGGGAAATCCCCAGGACCTCAAATCCTTGTTTTTGGTATTTGGTGTAAGCGGCAATCACGTTTGGAAGCTCAGCTCGACAGGGAGCGCACCACGTTGCCCAAAAATCGAGCAGTACAACCTTGCCTTTGAATTGATCGAGTGAAACCGGGTTGCCAGCCAGATCAGTTGTATTGATCGGAATCGGCAAGGTGCCAGGTTTATACTTTGAGTTTTGGAATGCCTGAACTGCTGCCACCTGCTGTGCCCCCGCCGGTGGGGTAAATGAAAACGTTTGTTCAGTCGTCGTCGCTCCAGGTTGAAGCCGGGTATAGGTCTCGGTCATCTGACCCGCGACCCGGCCCTGAATCGAATGTTCAAACGTAACCTGTCGGAGCAGGTGATCGGCTTCGCCAATCACAAATGTCAGTTTTGATTCACCTTCCGGCGCTGACTGCACGGCAATAATGGTTTTGGCCGAAACCCCATCAATCGTTGTGGGTGGGCCAAAGGAGAGTGATTTCATTTGCTCTGATAGCCCTTGCATCAAATCAAGCCCGGAGAGCACAAAGGGAGATGGCCCGATGTTCCCCTCGCCAGAAAGCTGATTGGCAAACATAATCGTGGCCAGGATACCATTACCACCTTCCATAGCGGGAACTGCCTCTTTAATAAACTGGTTTGGGGTATCATTTTTTATCCCGTACAGAAACTTCCCGTCCCCAACTACCTGGGTTTCAGACTCTTTTCCTTTAATCTTGACGGTTGCCTGATCAGGCCGGCGCAGCAATACCTCTGACGTAAACGAATTTCGAACTGTTGGTAGGCTAGCATCAGTGGAATCAGAGACTTCAGTCGTGATTGTGACCGAAAAAGACCCCAGTTTTTGATAAGCCGCTGTCATTTCACCAAACAGTTGTTTGGCTTGTGGGTCTATGCCAGCGGTCACACCAGGTGAGCCTGATCCATTCTGGTTACTTTTTTGAAACCAGATAACACCCAGTGCGAGGGCGGTGAGCAGCAAAATGATAATTGCCGCTCGCTGTGTTTTGTGTTCGGTCATTGAATACTCCACATATAAAGGCAGGGTGAAGAATTGAGAGAGAAGAAACCTTTTAGTGGTTAGTGGTGGTTAGTGGTTAGTGGTGGTTA
>CAZXCE010000103.1:0-17419 GCA_964639175.1 uncultured Clostridia bacterium | reverse complement strand
ATGAAAGAAAACCAGTTCTTCATCCCTGGTTTTTTCAGCCCCAAACCCTCAGCCCTGGTTTTTCAGCCCTGGTTTTTCAGCCCTGGTTTTTCAGCCCCCAGCCGTATCTGTAATTTCCGTTAGCCCTAACTCATTCTTGATCAAACAAATACATCTATGAGGAAACCACAATGCACCAGAGAAGATTCATTGTCCTGCTGGTCTTGCTTTTGACCATTTCCGGTCAAACATTGGCCCAAACACCAGCCAAAAAACGTCCGGCGGCCCAACCGACGGCAGAAACGACTCACGGTCAGTCGCTCCCGTTGCGGAAGGTGATTTTGTACAGCAACGGCGTGGCCTACTTCGAACGACGTGGAACTGTCACCGGAAATGCTGAAATCCATCTGCCGTTCAAACAATCACAAATTGACGATGTACTGAAATCAATGGTCGTGCTTGATTTAGGAAAAGGCCGAATTGGGGCAATCAGTTACAATTCTTCGGCCCCGCCATCAGCCCGGCTCGGAGAAATCCCGTTCTCAATGCCGCCGGAAACGGCCAACAATGACCCACGCGGCGGACTGGCGGGTGTGCTCCGGCAATTGCAAGGCGCTCAAATCAGCCTGACAACGGCAAATCGCACGGTCAGCGGCGCCATTTTAAGCCTTGAACGCCGCACGACGCCGGCGGTTGAAAAAGAGAAGCCGCCAACCACCACTCAGATGGTGGTACTGGCCTCGGAAAGTGGTGAAATCACGAGCGTTGATCTGGCTGAAATCCGGAGCGTGAAACTCCTTGACGAAGGCACCAAACGCGACCTGAACACCTTTACGGATGCCAGTTCGGCTGTTCGTCGCCGTGATGCCAAAACAATCGTGGTGACTTCAGAAGGTGAAGGCCCGCGGGAAATGGTCGTGAGCTACACGATTGCCGCCCCGATCTGGAAAACGTCCTATCGAGTGGTGATGGATAGCAGCGGAAAGCCCTTTTTCCAGGGTTGGGCGATTGTGGACAACATCAGCGAAGAAGACTGGGAAAACGTCTCGCTGTCGCTGGTTTCAGGCACGCCGATGTCATTTATTCAACCGCTCCAGCAGCCGCTCTATCGCTATCGCCCGGTGCTTCCGATTGCGAGTGACGTCAAACTCGACCCACAGGGCGTCAACCCGGTTGATCTTTCAGTAACTAATGGTGACTCACCAGAATCTGAGGCCACCTCAACTATTCCTTCAAGAAAGGTTCAAGAATTGCCGTCGCCAGCCTCACAAGGTCAACTGGTTCAAATGCAGGCTGGAGTGTATTCAGCGATGAATGCAGCCCGGAATGATGGTACTGGCAGGTACTATCGTTCTTCAACCGGGCCGACAACAGCCCTCAGTACAGCCATTACCACGGGTGAAGCCGGAATCACCGCAACCTCAACCGGAAACGAAATTGGAGATTTGTTTGAATACAAAGTTTCGCAACCGGTGACGGTTCGACGTGACCGGTCAGCCCTGGTGCCGATTCTGCAGGAAAAACTCGAAGGCGAACGGGTGTCACTCTATAACGAAGCCAACAACAAAGAACGCCCGCTCAATGGGGTTCGATTGCTTAACTCGACCAAATTGACGCTTGAAAGCGGAATCCTGACGGTCGTGGATGGTGATGCCTACGCCGGAGAAGGTAGCATTGACCGCTGTAAGCCGGGCGAACGCCGATTCGTCGTCTATGCGCTTGATTTGGGAACGCTGGTCACAACCAAAACCGAATCAGAACAAAAGCCGGTATTTCTGGTGCGGAAATACTACGGCAACTTCGAAATCCATTACTATCTCATTGAAAAGAAGAAGTTTACCGTTACAAACCAGACTGATCGTCCCAAAACGGTCTATCTCGAACACCCCATCCGTCAGGGCTGGACCTTAACCAAAGACATGGGCGAACCACCCTCCAAGAGCCCGACGGCCAATCGCTTCCGGGTGGAACTGGGTCCACGTGAAACCAAAGAATTTGTCATTTCTGAACAGCAAGCGACGATGGACGCCTATTCCTTCAGCGATCTGGTTCGGGAAAACCTCGAATATTTCCTTGAAAAGGGATATGTGGATGAAACAACCCGCACTGTGCTGGAAAAAATCATCGCCAACAATCAGAAAGGTCGCGAACTCCAGGAAATGATTGAGCGTGCCGATGAAGAAATCGAAAAAATCGGCGAAGACCAGGAACGCCTGCGCGAAAATATCAAAACGCTGAATGAAACCTCAGAAGCCAAACAATTGATTGCGCGCTATGTAGGGAAAATCAACGACCAGGAAACCCGTGTCGAGGAACTCACCAAGGCGAAAGCCAACGCTCGGGCTGAAATCCAGCGCCTGCAACAAGAACAACAGGCCATCGTCAAAGCCTTTGTGTTTGAGAAGAAATTTTAAGGTTCGGCGTCTTTCGGAGCGTGGAGGCTTGACGCCGCTTTTCCAAATTTCTTCAAAACTAAATTGCCTCGTTTGGGCTCTCAGTAGAAGAAAGTTTTTGGTATCTGGTACCTGGTGCTTAGGAAGCAGGCTTTCCAAGAACCAGGTACCAGTCACCAATCATCACCCAAACGAGGTCAGTATGAAGCGGAATTTTCGAACACAACCTTATCAGTTTCTTGGAGTTAGCTTTCTTTTGATCTGTCTGCTTGGTGCACTTACAGTTGCCGCTCAACGCAACCGACGGGCAGGACTCAGGCAACGTCTGGAGGAAGCCACTCAAATCAATCGCTCGACCATTACTGAATCATTTCAGTTTGAAGGTGCTGAACGAAGTTACCGACTGCACCTTCCGCCCAGATTAAGCAATCAGAAAGCTGTCCCGCTGGTGGTGGTGCTCCACGGCGGCGGTGGGAATGCCAAAAATATCGAAAACGTCACGGCGTTCTCGAAAAAGGCTGATCAGGAAGGGTTTATCGTGGTATATCCAAATGGGTACGGCGGGATTCAGACGTGGAATGCCTGGACGTGCTGTGGCAGAGCCCAGACCCAAAATAGCAACGATGTTGGGTTTATTCGCGAACTGGTTGAACGTCTCAAAGGCCGCTATAACATTGATCCGAATCGAGTTTTCGCCACCGGACATTCCAACGGTGCCATGATGGCCTATCGTCTGGGGTGTGAAATGGCCGACACGTTTGCGGCGATTGGTCCGGTGGCTGGCCCGTTGAATAGTACAAACACCCTGCCGTCACAACCGCTTTCCCTGATTGTTATTCACGGAACGGGTGACGGGGCAGCACCTTACAACGGTGGAACAGGCCGCGCCACGGGTGACTTTGTATTCAATCCAGCCGCTCTGGGCGTCAAGACGTGGGTCAACCTCACCGGGTGCAATCAAACCCCACAAACTCAACAAACTGGAAAGGTTATCCACGAAACCTATACTGGTGGACGCAATCGAACTGAAGTTGAGTTTTATACGATTGTGGATGGCCCGCATCCCTGGCCTGATGCACAAGGATTTACCACCGAACCGCCATCACGTGATCTCAACGCCACGGATGTGGTGTGGGACTTCTTTGCCAGTCATCCGCGAGCGGCTTCGGCTCGATAAAGCTGATTTTTGAGCGTCACTGTGAGGGCGCCAAGACCCGAACAAAATCATTCTCTGTCGTGCCAAAGCGTTGAGAACCATAGAGTTCTTCGACTTTGGCTGGCGGGAAGTTATACGTGCCGGCGAGGGTAGCGCGAGCCGAAAAACTATAGATATAGACACCGCCGGGCAGTGTGGAAATAAACGCTTTCGTCTGATCAGACTCCACGGTGTGATAATCAACCACAGGATGATGGCTGGCAGGAGTCGCGCTTGCGCCTGAAGCGGTGGTTTCAATTCGAAATCTCCCAAAAGAAACCGGGGTCGGATTCAACATCTCCATCCCAGTCAGGACAGGTGAGGTGATGACCACGTGATCCCGGCTGGTTGGTGCGGTAAAAATCACATTCACCCGGATTCGAGCGCCAGCCCGAATGATCCAGCCGTGGTTTTTAAACTTCACGTCATCTGAATGGTCAAGGGCTTCAAATGACCGGGTAACCGATATTCCGGCATTTTCTTCATTCTGGAGAAATTCACGATTGAACCGGGTCCATTTCAACCGAAAGGCCAGTTGCCCAGGCCCCTCTTTGGTCAGAATCACTTTAGTTCCTGACCTGAGCAATTCCGTGGGCTCGCTTAAACTCATTGCGGCTGATGATTCACCGGGTTTGCCCTGAAAACGATGTTCGCCGAAGAACCGATCTCCCATCCAAACCCGGCTTATGCAATCGGGCACGGTCAGCGGTTGAGTCAGTTGGAATGAATGCGTGAGTGCCAGCAAGCTAAACACACTTTCCTGGGTGTTTGCCCACTGTATAGATCGGTGACTGGCCAGCATCCGGTTGATTAATTTGGGAATGAGGTCACTTGTCGGCCTTGCGGCCAGCAATCCTTCCAGGACAATCGCATCTGTCCGACGGGTAGTTGCCAGCAGCCGATATTGCGCTTCATGCTGAGGCATGGTGAAAAATACCTCATCGTATCTGCCGGTACTCATTCGTTGCTGCAACTGCCTGATCAATTCATCCACCTCTGACCTGGTCGCCGGGTCAACCGCCAGTATCGGCAAAAGCCAGCCAATCGTTTCGGCTGAAAGTGAAGCACCGGGTGTTTGTGCAATCAGCTTTCGAGCTTTGGCCACATCGGCATCACCCATAACCCATCGCACATAGAGGGCATAGGCGCACACGGACTGAACGACATCTGGATGACTTGATGCGGGGAGATACGCTTCAATGTTGCGCAGATATCGGGATGAGCGGTCAAGCATTCCCTTGGGGACGGAAAATCCTTTTCCCTGGGCACGTGCCAAAGCATGGGCCACATGCACACTAACAAACGAAATGGACTTTCCATCTCTTTCCCAGAGACTGAAGCTTCCATCTGGATGCTGGCGTGCCCGTAGTCTTTTCAAACCACCTTCAACGTTTGACTCCAGGTCAGACCGGGTTGGCAACTCTGTTGATTGAAGTGAAGCCAGCCGATCTCGAAGAACTGCCGTTCCCAATATTCGCGAACTGATCACCTCAGTGCTTTCATAGGGCGTTTTTAAGAGCGAGCACAACCCGTCTTCCAATGCCTGAAGTTGTGTAACCGCCGTTGTGACTTCCAGTTGACTGCTGGCAGAGCAAAAGATGGTAACCCCCTGGCCCTCAATCAAGCCATAAAGAATTGCCTTCTGAACAAATTGACTTGGAATGACCGGAATGGAGAACTGGCTTGTCTGTCGGTGCTCACCAGCAACAGCCGCTACCTGGAATACCACCTGCCTGACGCCCTGATGACTTACGGCCAGAAATTTGACCTCGACCCAGTTGTTGGCTGGAACGGTGACTTTCGTTTGGGAATTGGGCTCGGTATAAAAACTGCTTCCAACCGGGGTGGTGCCCAGGTATGCCTGATCGGAACGAATCGCAACGCGCATATCCAGTGGCTGATTGGTCCGGTTTTCGATTTTGAGCGGGAGCCAGAACTCGTCTTCGGCCCTGATATATACAGGCAACACCGGGGTAACAATGAAGGCAGGGTGCGGAGATTGAGCCAGCAGGTCTGTTACCAGAGGCCGGCTGGCAACTCTGGGCACAACTGAATAGCGAGTCCCAGTTTCTGGACGATGAAACCCCAACGTTCTTTGGTGCAGGGTGTTTGCGGCTTCAACCGCTTTGACCCATTCTGGCGCAGGGGGATAAACGCCAAATGGTTGCTCAATTCGAGAAAACAACAAATCTGGAAAGGCTCCATAAGCGCGGGAAAAATGAGGAATCTTCGATGGGGCTTGTGGGATTTTGTGCTTTGGAAGAATCAGGACCGGCGGTGGGGATTGAGGGTCTTTGGGTAAAGCAGGCACATCTTTGAAAATTTTCTCGTCGAGCTGGGTGTACCATAAAACTGGATGATGCAGGTCGCCTGGCCCTGTCGCTGAATCTCGATGTCGTCCAGGAGCCAGCACGTTCCCTTCTGGGTTCAGGCGTACAAACATCTGGCCTGATACCGTTGCCACCAACACCAGAGGGACACAACAGATTCCAATATCTCTCAACCATTTCCATCGAAAATAACCATCTTGCATAGATGTGCTCTCTGTACTGGTTTGAACCACATCAAAAAAGCGGCGTCAAGCCGCCGCACTCCACAGGGCCACCACCGGGTTGACCTTCATTGCTCGCCGAACCGGCACGGTGCAGGCCAGACAGGCGACCGCCACCAGAAGCAACCCCATACCAAAAAACGTCAGCGGATCGCTCGCACTGACGGAATAGAGCAGCGTCGTTAACAGCCGCGTCAATCCCAGAGCAACCGCAATTCCAAGACCAATGCCGATGCAGGTCAGGCTGATCCCCTGCCCGACAATCAGTTTCACAATATCCAGGGGTTGCGCCCCAAGTGCCAGCCGAAGCCCAATTTCACGGGTCCGCTCAGCCGCCGTGTAGGACATCACGGCATAAATCCCAATCGCTGCCACCACCAGGGCAAACCCGCCAAAAATCGAAAACAACAACATACTGAACCGCGCTTTGGCAATTGATTGAGCCAGCAGCGCTTCAAGCGGCTGGATTTCCGATAGTGCCAGATCGGTATCCTGGCTGGCCAGTTCACGGCGAATCGCGGTCACCACCGACCCTGGATCATCGCTGATCCGAATGACCAGACTCATGTAATTGAGCGTAAATTGTGGATGCGGCCAGTAGCACTTTGGACGAATTGGGCAATCAAGTCCTCGATGGCACGAATCGGCCACAACTCCGACAATTTCCAGGGTGTCCACTGAGTCTGCTTCACGAAATACCAGATGTTTTCCAACCGGGTTTTCAGTACCAAAGTACCGGCGGGCCAGCGTCTGGTTAATGATGACGGCCTGACTCTTGATTTGGGCTTCCTGTGGTGAGAAGGTGCGCCCCTGAATGACCGGCAGGCCCATCGCCTGGAAAAAAGTGGGGCTGACGATTTCAACCTCGGAAAGCCAGTTTTCTCCTCGTGGCGGCGCTGGACGCTCGGCAATCTCAAAATCGGTTTCAATTCGAGTCCCGGTGAATGGAAGCGAATTGGTGCCCCCAACCGAAACCACGTTGGGAATCACCTCAATCCGGTCAATCAACTGGCGAAAGAATTCAATCCGTTTCGCCGGATTCCGGTACCGACTGCCCGGAAGCTGAACCCGGGCGGTCAGAACATTGGTTGAATCAAATCCAGGGTCAACCGCTCGCATTCGCAGAAAACTCCGGACCATCAACCCGGCAATGATCAGAAGGACCACGGTCAGGGCGACCTGGGCCACCAGAAAGGTGCTCCGAAGGAAATTGTGCGGTGAGACAATCGTGATGGATTGCTGTTTAAGCACACCGGCCAGGTTGGTTCTGGCCACGGCCAGTGCTGGAAACAGTCCAAATCCAATTCCAGTTGCCAGTGATAACATCAGGGTAAATCCAAGGACCCGCTGGTCAAGCTGGATCACGTTGAGCCACTGGATTTCTTTCGGACTCAGCACCAGCAGAAAATCAACCGCCCATCTGGCAATGAGCATCCCTAACCCGCCACTCATCCCGGCCAGTAACAGGCTTTCAATCAATGACTGGCGAAACACCTGCCAGGGACTGGCGCCAACCGCGCACCGAAGGGCAAATTCGTGTTTTTGGCGAATGGCTCTGGCCAGCAGCAGGTTGGCAACGTTGGCACAGGCAATCAGCAATACCACCCCAACCGCCCCAAAGAGCGCATACAGGGCCGGTCGAATTGACCCAACCAGTTCTTCACGCAATGACACGACCCTGAACTGTCGCCGGGTGTTGGCCTCAGGGTGTTGTACCGAGAGCTGACGGGTCACGGCATCCAGTTCATCTTGAGCCGTTCTCAGCGAAGTACCAGCCTTGAGCTGGCCAACGATAAACAAATATCCCAGGTGGGTCTGGTAGAAATTGTCACTGTAAATAACCGGCTGCCAGAGTTGAGCCGGGCGAAATTTGAAGGAATTTGGAAGCAGATTGAATTGAGTATACGGCGGCATTACCCCGATCACGGTTGTGGGCTGACTATTGAGGGCCACTTTTCGACCAATCACAGTTGGGTCGCTTCCAAATCGGGTTTGCCATAATTCGTGGCTCAACACCACGACCGATGCCGCCTCCGGGCGAGCGTCTTCAACCGTAAAGGTTCGCCCAAGCTGCGGGGTTACACCAAGCATGCCAAACAGATTTTCGGTTGTGAGTTGGAGTTGAACTTCTTCAGGCGCGCCACCGCCAGTGAGCGTCGCCCTTGGCATACTAAAGGCGGCCAGTTGTTCAAAACTTGTCATGTGATCGCGGTAGAAGCGAAACACAAATGGCGAAATCACATTTCGATCTTCAAGTTGGGGCGGGGTGTATCCCCAAACCACAGCCAGTCGCTCAGCATCGCGATAGGGCAACGGCTCAAGCAACAAGGCATTGACCACCGAAAAAATAGCGGTGTTCGCACCAATTCCCATGGCCAGCGTCAAAACGACAACCACGGCAAAGCCTGGATTTCTGAGCAGTGTCCGCCCGGCAAGGCGAAAATCACTGGCGAGTGAAAACATATCTTGAGGGTTCGGGGTTCAAGGGTCAGGGTTCAGATTTTGTGTTTTATGTCCTTTCGCCTTTTATGTCCCTTTTTCATTGTCTCATTTTCCCAAAGCTGTGATCCCTGACTATAATCTGATGCCCAAAAGAAAAACAGCAGTCAGGGCCAGAGCACTGACTGCTGTTTTTTTTTAAAGGACAGATCGGGCAAGAATCAGCTTACAGGGTTTCAGGTGGTTTTGGTGGAACACCAGCACCAACCGGTTCTTCCTGCGCTTTTTTGGCTTTATTGCGACCAAGCTGAACCAGCTTGCCTTCGGGGCTCTTCTGACCGAGCACCTTTTCATTGAAGAGTTTGCGCATCATCGCTTTTTCTTCAGCCGCCGTCATTGGAACAGCTTCTGAACGGTCGCGGACGCGGGCAGCGTGATCTTCATTGATGATCAGGTGGTGCTCAGTGGTTTCGAGCGGCACATCAGCGTTCTTGGCAAAGATTTCGTGACGGCCATATTTTTTGTACCATTCGGCCACCTTGGCGTTCTGGTGCATATCTTCGAGGATATTGCGCCAGCCGACTCCGGTGTTGTAGGCGCAGAAGGAAATTTCACCTTCCTGCGTTCCATAAGGAATGATGCACATTTCTGTCCGGCGGAAATCATAGTTGAACAGATCCTGGAACCACATACCGGCAATAAAGAGGAAGTTCCACGGATCCTGGCGACGCTTGACGATATCTTCCATCGTTCGCTTGCCGTCCACACGGCCATAGTTACGACCGGTCAACCCAAGCGACTTATCAAATTTCTTCAGCAAGTCAAACAGGCTCAGGCTGGTTGGGGCACCGTATGGATCATAGTTCTTGAGCAGGGCCAAACCGATCATGAGGTTTGAAAACTTCTTGCTCCGGCCAGCATCGGTGACCTTGGTCATGTCCTTGAGGAACTGTGGCACGTTCAGGAACTGTGGCACCGGGGCCATTTCCTTGGTTTCCTTGTTGATCATCAGCGCTGTACCAACACCGCAATTCGGGTGGCAACCGCAGCTCAGGTGACCAAATTCAGCCTGTGGACCGTGTGCCAGATCAGCAAAGTCAGCAATGGTGCCCATAATCGAAATCGGGAACCAGTCGCGGGTGGGTTCGGTAATGCCGACCTGTTTCTTCACGTCGTGAGCCAGATGTGACAGGGTGTAGCGCTGCATAAAGCGGCGGTCATCGGTCACTTCTTCGTCACGACCGGTAAAGGACACGGGCTGGAACGACACGAAAGCAATTTTCTTAGGATTGCTCATCGCAAATTCAATCACCGGGCCGACCTGATCATTGTTGACGTTGTTGACGAGAGTGGTCACGAGCACGATTTCAATGCCGGCTTCGTGCATGTTGTTGATGGCACGCAATTTGACATCAAACAAGTTGCCAACCTGACGGTGGCTGTTGGCATCGTTGCCGATTCCGTCAAACTGGAGGTAGGCATAGCGCAAACCAGCTTCGGCGGCCTTGCGGCAGAATTCTTTGCTCTTGGCAAATTCGATGCCGTTGGTGGCTGCCTGAACGCTGTTATAGCCCAGTTTGCGTGAGTATTCGATGGCTTCGAAGAAGTGCGGTGAGAGGGTGGGTTCGCCGCCGGAGAACTGAACCGACATCTGGCGACGGGGCTTGATGGAAATCGCGTTGTCGAGGATTTCCTTGATGTCTTCCAGCGAGAGTTCATGGACAAAGCCAACCTGGTTGGCGTCCATAAAGCACGGGTCACACATCATGTTGCAGCGATTGGTCAAGTCAATGGTCAGAACTGAGCCACGACCGTGCTTGATGGTGCTGGTGCCATGATTGTGCAGCTTGTCGTCGTTGTGGGCATCAATGTCACGCCCTGGGAACATGGACTCGATTTTGCCCAGAAACTCGGCGTCAATGGCCATCAAGTCTTCATATTTGCCGTGGATTGGGCATTCCTTCTCCATCCAAACTTCATTGCCACGCTTCACGATCTGAGCTTTGATTTCACCGACCTTTTCATTGATCAGCACGGTGTAATCTTTATCGCCCTTGATGATCTGCTCGCGCGCTTCGATCACACATCGGGGGCACAGCGAATCAGTGGTTCGTGGCCACCCAAGGGTTGGCTTGGTTTTCTGCCAGGATTTGGGAATCGGTTTGTCGGACCATTTCGGGGTGAAGGAAGGAGCAGGCCTGTATTTGTTGACAGATTGAATAGCATTGAAGAGCCCACCGGCAATCTTGGTCAATGCCTTCTCGGCGTGCTTAATAGGTCGCATGTTGTTCTATTCTCCTTGCGTGGTGGAAGCCACGAAATGCAAATTCGTCCGTCAATCAGAAAGGATTCGGCTGGATCTGCGGCCAGCTTCCGAAACCGCTCCGAGGCGCTAAATATATGATGCCTTGTTGGTTAGGGTGTAGGGTAGCAACCTGGAATTTAATGACTGACGAGGCTTGGGTAAGGCAATGTGTGTTCATCTCGTACAAGCACGATGCGCTATATTCAACAGGAATACTTACTATGTCAAGCTCAAGATGCCACATGACCGTTCGAAAACTTCAGTTTGCGTCAATTTTCTTCAGGTTGAAGAAACGGGTTGGGGGTTCAGGGTTCAGGGTTCAGGGGTTTAATTTAAACCCGCGTTCGGCTCCCCATTCAGCTCCAGACTTAAGCTAGCCAGAGACTGATTCTTGCCGGCACGATAAAGATGTATGGGTTGAACAGGCGGGTTGGCAGATGTGAAACCCGGCGACATTGTTTTCGATTCCCGGCTTCTTCCGCCAAACTCATTGTGTCACTTTTTGAGCCCATCAAATCTTTATTTCATTCCAGTTATGCTTCAACCACCCTCCCCATCGCCTCCAGATGAAGAAATTCGTGATTTGGGATTTGGCAGTATTGTCACACGTGAAAGTCGCCAGCGGCTCCTCAACCCTGATGGAAGTTTTAATGTTGAACGAACCGGCCTCAAATTCTGGACTTCATTGAGCCTGTATCACACCTTACTGACACTGAGCTGGCCACGCTTTTTTGGTGCCGTCACGCTGTTTTATTTAGGAACGAATGCGTTCTTCGCTGGACTGTATGTCTTGTGTGGCCCAGGAGCGTTAAACTTTCCCGATAACGCAGTAATTCACAATGCATTCCTGAATGCGTTCTTTTTCAGTGTTCAAACACTGGGCACCATCGGGTATGGACACGTGAGTCCTGTCGGACTGGCAGCAAATATTGTGGTAACAGTCGAAGCCCTTACCGGTTTGCTCGGCATTGCTCTGGTCACTGGCGTGGTCTTTGCCCGCTTTTCACGCCCATCAGCCAAAATTCTGTTTAGCCGGCAGGCCGTCATTGCCCCGTATCAGTCCGGCACAGCCTTTGAATTTCGCATCGCCAATGCCCGCAATAATCAGATTATCGAACTCGAAGCCAAAGTCTTGTTCAGCCGGTTTGAACTGGAGAACGGACGACAGGTCCGACGCTTTCACATGCTTCCGCTTGAGCGTTCGAAAGTCGTCTTTTTCCCGTTGAGCTGGACGATTGTCCACCCGATTGACACCGAGAGCCCACTCTATGGAATCACAGCTCAAGAGTTGGAAAATTCGGACGCAGAATTTTTGATTTTGCTTCAGGGGATCGAAGAAACCTTCTCACAGATTGTCCATACCCGCTCGTCGTACAAATTTGATGAAATCGTGTGGAATGCCAGATTCACTGATATTTATAACCGGCCAACCGATGATCAGAAAATTTCAATGGACATTGGTCGTTTGAGCGAAATCAAACGCCTCTAATCACCCCCTCCCCGATACCGGTCAATTCCTCAATAAATGCACGCCCCCAACCGCACGCTCCGGGAATTTCGCAGAAGCTAACCCATTCCCACGTAACAGGTTCACTCCACTTTCCCAAAATCCGTTTGACACCACTAGCCTTATTGTATAGTTTGCGCGGTCTGAAAAAATTTCATTTTTTCAGCTATCCCAACCCCCAATGGATTTCTCACTCCGCATTCATACCCTCTTTGAGGAATCCCACTCAGTTATTTTTTGGAGGACGTCGCTTGAGCAGTCACGGAAATTTTCTATTCTCTTCAGAGTCTGTTACCGAAGGCCATCCCGATAAGATGGCGGACCAGATTTCTGACGCTATTCTTGACGAAGTATTGCGCGATGACCCAATGGGTCGCGTGGCATGCGAAACCCTTCTGGCCACGGGCCTGGTTTTGATCGCGGGTGAAATCACCACCACCAGTTTTGTGGACTTCCCGAAAGTTGCCCGCCGTGTCGTGGAACACGTGGGCTATACTGATGCGTCCTACGGCTTTGACTACCACACCTGTGCCGTTATTTCCACCATCAACTCACAATCACCTGACATTGCCATGGGTGTTGACACCGGTGGTGCTGGCGACCAGGGATTGATGTTTGGCTTTGCCTGCAACGAAACCCCAGAGTTGATGCCACTCCCCATCCAACTGTCCCACCAGTTGACCCATCGCCTTTCGACTGTTCGCCGCGAAGGACTGCTTGATTACCTGCGTCCAGACGGCAAATCACAGGTCACCGTTGAATATCGCAATGGCAAACCCCATCGCGTTGATGCCGTCGTCGTTTCAACTCAGCATAGCGAAGCCATCTCAACAGATGCACTTCGCCACGATATTTTGGAACACGTTATTAAAGCCACGGTGCCTGGTGAATTGATGGACAAAAACACCAAATTCCACATCAATCCAACCGGACGCTTTGTGGTCGGAGGCCCGCAGGGTGATACGGGATTGACGGGTCGCAAAATCATTGTTGATACCTATGGTGGGTACGCGCCACACGGCGGGGGCGCCTTCTCAGGCAAAGACCCGACCAAAGTGGATCGCTCAGCGACCTATATGGCTCGCCACGTCGCCAAAAACATTGTCGCTGCCGGGATTGCAGATAAATGTCAGGTCCAGTTGGCCTATGCCATCGGCGTGGCGGAACCGGTTTCAGTGTATGTTGAAACCTTTGGCACCTGCAAAATTGACGAAGATAAACTTTCGGACCTGGTTCGGAGCCACTTTGAACTCACACCGCAGGGGATCATCAGAACCCTCGATCTGCGCCGTCCGATCTATTTGCCAACCGCGACCTTCGGTCATTTTGGACGCTCTGAGAGCACCTTTACCTGGGAACGCACCAATAAGGCTGAAATCCTGCATCAAGACGCGGGGCTGTAATCAGTACCTGGTACCTGGTGCTTGGTGCTTGGTTCGAAGAACGAAGCACCAAGGACCAGGAACCATATTTTTTTAAGGAGATCTATGAGCAGCACTGTTCCTGTTAAGAATTATGATGTCGCCGATTTGTCGCTGGCGCCACAGGGGCTCAAGCGGATTGAATGGGCCGAACGCGAAATGCCTGTTCTGCGCCTGATTCGCGAGCGGTTTGCCCAAGAACGCCCCCTCGATGGACTTCGCATTGTGGCCTGCTGCCACGTGACCACTGAAACCGCCAACCTCGCCCGCACGCTCAAAGCCGGCGGCGCCGATGCCGTGCTGATTGCCTCCAATCCGCTTTCAACCCAGGATGATGTGGCGGCGTCCCTGGTGGTTGACTTCGGGATTCCAGTCTTTGCCCGTAAGGGTGAATCCATTGAAACCTATAACCAGCACGTCAATATTGCCCTCGACCACCGGCCACACATCATCATTGACGACGGTGGCGATGTGGTGTCAACCGTGCTCAAGGAACGCCGTGAACTGCTCCCGGAACTCATTGGCAGCACCGAAGAAACCACCACTGGTTTGCAGCGCCTCAAGGCGATGCAGGTGGCGGGTGTGCTTCCCTTCCCGGTGATTGCGGTCAACGATGCCCAGACGAAGCACTTCTTTGACAACCGGTATGGGACAGGTCAATCCACACTCGATGGTGTGATCCGCGCAACCAATATCCTGCTCGCCGGTCGCAATATCGTCGTGGTTGGCTTTGGCTGGTGTGGAAAAGGCGTGGCCATGCGCGCTCGTGGTATGGGCGCCAACGTTATCGTTTGCGAAATCAACCCGATCAAAGCCATTGAAGCCGTCATGGAAGGCTTCCGGGTCATGCCAATTGCTGAAGCGGCCAAAGTCGGCGATATCTTTATCACCGTCACCGGCAACCGGCACGTGATTGACGTTCCGCATTTTTCAGTGATGAAAGATGGCGCGATTGTGTGCAACTCCGGTCACTTTGACCTGGAACTGAACCTCGTGGCACTCAAGGAAATGTCATCTGACGTGCGTTCAGTCCGACAGTTTGTGGACGAATATGTCGTCACTGAAACCGGCAACCGCGTCATCGTGCTCGGCGAAGGCCGTCTGGTCAATCTCGCCGCCGCCGAAGGCCATCCGGCCAGCGTGATGGATATGAGCTTTGCCAATCAGGCGCTCTCTGCCGAATACCTCAAGAAAAACGAAGGCAAACTGGCCAACCAGTTGCACGTGCTGCCCGGTGAAGTTGACCAGGAAATTGCTTCGCTCAAGCTCGAAGCGATGGGTGTCAAAATTGATACCTTGACCCCGGAAATGGTCGAGTACATCAATAGCTGGGAACTCGGCACCTAAAGCGGGAATGAAGAATGAAGAATTGAGAATGAAGAATGAAGAAATTTAAGGTAGCTGGTCATTGCTGATGACTGTTGCTTCGTATGTGGTGACTGGTTTTTGATTTTTAGGAATCAATACTTTCGAAGAAGAACCAGTCACCAGGCTCATTCTTCATTCTTCATTAGACATTATCGGGGTTCACCATTTTCCAAAAGTGGAGCTTCCTCGCCGTGGCAAACCACCCCCTCACGCGGTGGTATTGACTTGACGCCATCCTTGTTTCGATGGCCCGGTTTTATCTCCGATAATGTCAATTCTTCATTCTTCATTCTTCATTCATCCGACCAGATTTCTGAGGGCTTCATCGAGTTTCGGAAATCGGAATTTGTAGCCGACCTTCTCCGCCACCGCCGGCGTCACTCGCTGGCCATCCAGAACCACGCTGGCAGATTCACCAAACAAAAGTTGCACGGCAAATCCTGGAACGGGCAAAATCGCCGGACGATGCAGCGCCCGGCCTAATTCAGACGTAAAGTCTCCCATTCGCACCGGGTTGGGCGCCACACAATTGACTGGTCCCCGGACCTGACCATTGTTCAAACTAAACACAATCATTTCAACCACATCGTCAATATGAATCCAGGGAAACCATTGTTTCCCGCCTCCGACCGGCCCACCGACGCCGAACTTGAACGGTGTCATCATCTGCGCCAGGGCGCCGCCTTCCAACCCCAAAACCACTCCGATTCGAAGCAGCACCAGTCGTACTTTGAGCGATTCAACCCGCTGTGCCGCACGTTCCCATTCCTGACATACTTCCCCTAAAAAATCATCTGCCGGAGGGGTGTTTTCATCCATCGCCGTTTCCAGGTTTTTGGGGTACAGACCCACAGCGGAAGCCGAAATCAGGACAGAAGGGCGTATTTTGGCCCGCTCGATGGCATCGACAACACAACTTGTCGTTTTCACCCGGCTATCCCGAATGCGCTGTTTGACTTCAGGACTCCAGCGTTTTCCAACCACGGGTTCACCAGCGAGATTGATCACACCGTGGCACCCGTCAATTTCCTTTTGCCAGTCACCTGGCTCACTGGATATTCCCTGAACCCACCGCACGAGACCATCACTGCGACCTTTCCCTCGGCTTAACCCAATGACTTCAATCTGGTTGGCGGTCAGGGCACGAATGAGGTGTGTTCCAACAAACCCTGAAGCCCCAGTGATAAAAATCCGTATGCGTTCGGTCATAGCAACCATCCTTCTGATGAATTTTCTTGCAAAGAATTGAACCGGCTTGGATTATACTCCCGGTCGCCCAAACAAGCCTGAGTGTTTTCCGATTCAGAGCTGAAGAAAGTGGGCTTGGGGCTTAGGGCGCTTGAAGGGATGAGAGATAAAGGATGAGGGATGAAAGAAAACCAGTTCTGTAGCCCATTTTCTTCAGCCCATTTTCTTCAACCCATTTTCTTCAACCCATTTTCTTCAACCCTAAAAAAATATGCCTGACGCATTGACTCCACCACCTCGCAAGCCAACGCCAGACAGTTCAAACCAGGATTTGATCTTGACCCACGTGATTTTGAGTGGGCTCACACCGCTGATTCCAATTCCCTTTGTGGATGATCTGGTCAAGGCCTATTTTCAACGACGGTGCATTCGCAAAATTGCGATTCGCCGCAATTACAAACTGACCCCGGAAGAATCCAAAACGCTGGGTGAAGACCCGGATGAAGGGTGTCTGCTGGGGTGTCTCGGGAAAATTTTGCTGTATCCGCTCAAGTGGGTCTTCCGGCGGCTGCTTTTTTTCCTGCGTTGGAAAAAAACCCTGGATCGGGCCAGCCATCTCTATCATCGCTGGTATCTGGCGGATTATGCGCTCCAGGAAGGACTCTGTGCCCCGGTGGGTCCGCATAGCCCCGAGCATGTGCGCAAGACAATTGATAAAGTTTGTGCACAAACCCGAACCAGTCCGGTTGAGCATGCTTTTTACGGGACGCTGAACCAGTCAAAATCACTCATTAAAAGTGTGGCACGGACGATTCAAGCCACGGTGATGGGCGTCAAAAAGGATGCCACAAATATTTCTCAGGCAGTCGAAGCCATTGCCGACGAACAGGAACACCAGCTTGAACCAGTCACCCAACAACTGCACCTGGAACTTGATAAAGTGCCGAAAGGCCATTTCGAACAACTCTGCGCCCGGTTTCTTGAACAGCTTTCAAGCCAGCACGATACCGTGGTGAAGTAGCCGGGTTCCGGGTTCCGGGTTCCGGGTTCCGGGTTCCGGGTTCCGGGTTCCG
>CAZXCE010000102.1:0-17429 GCA_964639175.1 uncultured Clostridia bacterium | reverse complement strand
CCCGGAGCAATATCAGACTGATCCTGATTGTGGCCAATGACATATACTCCATCCAGTTTTGTGACCTCACGAATCGCCATCAGTCCTGGGGCATCCGCATTGATCAACAAAATATCGTACCCGTCGCGGGCCAGGCCCAGCGCGGTGTCTCTGGCCTTGTTTGGATCAAACCAGGTCTGAAGGTACGCCATTTTGACCTGAATGTCAGGCTTGATGGATTTGGCGCCAATTTCAAAGAGTTTGCCCTCTTCGACATAACTTGGGTAATCAAACCCGGCGATATAAGCCACTTTATTGGATCGAGTATGCAGGGCGGCAAGCACCCCGGAAAGATATCCTGATTCCTCAAACCGAAAGGCAACCGCGCCCAGGTTGCTGTTATTTCCTGCATAGGTTCCAGAGAGCGCAAATCGAGTCCGGGGAAATTCGCGAGCCACGCTTTCGGCAATCGGGACAAATTCCCCGCCGTGCAAAATCACCAGATCAAACCCGGACGCGGCAAACCGTCGGGCCGCCTCACGCGAACGGGCTGCAAGCTCAGGGCCTTCAAGCCGTTCAACAAACGCCGTTTCAGCTTTGAATTCCTGTTCGATGAGTTTGAGTCCTTCATAGCCGGACTGATTCCAGGCTTTATCGTTGGCAGGTCCGGGCAACAAAAGGGCAACTTTGAAATCGCTCCGGGCGGTGGTCAGTTCCACCGAGGGAGTCTCCCCCGCCAGCCAGCATCCGTTCAGCAGGAAGACGGTCACACCAACCAGCCACCAGCTCAGAGAACGAATCACTTTTTTCATGCCAGTTGTGTCCTGAAATTGAACGAAGCTTTCTGATTGAATCACAGGTGATCTGCGGGTTTTTCATTGGTGGTCCAACCGTGTTTATACCATTTAGGGTTCAGGGAAATGCAGTTTTTTCAATAATTTAGACTTGCTGTATAACACTGTTTTGGAACGCCCCTGTCGTGTCAGCAAAAGGCTAAATCATTGATAGAATTGTATTTCCCTCAGCCCTTAGCCCGATACCCTCAGCCCTAAATGGTATTGGTTACACCAGTTCGGTCAAAAGCTCTTTCCGAGGCCGTGGAATGACAACTTTATTGACCAGCAATCCTTTGGCCCCCAACACGGCGGCCCCGGCTGAAACAGAGGCTTGAACCGCCGCCACCGTCCCGGTCATGGTCACAAAGGCTTTCCCGCCAAGCGCCATCGCCAGCCGGATTTCGAGCAACCGAACATCCGCCGTTTTGGCAGCGGCATCGGCGGCTTCAATCAACGACGCCACAGAAAAAGATTCCAGAATCCCCAGCGCTTCCAGTTCGCCATATTGATTGGAGCCATAAATCGCCGGAAAGACTGATTCATGCACATTTGGAATAATAAAGGTATCAACCAGATAGCCACGGGCGACTTCACATCCCGCCTGGACGCTGGCGGTCACTTCGGCGACGTTTCCCTTCACCATCGTCATGTATTTACCAGAACAGATCGAACGCGCCAGCAGCAACTCAACACCTGCCGCTTTCAACATCGTGTCTACCACCAGATAGCCGCACGCAATGCTGGTTAATTCGATGAGACCAATCGAGTTTACTTTCATGATTTTTACAGTTCCTTTTGATTTCGAAGGGATTTTATCGCTGCTTGGTACTTGGTACTTGGTACTTGGTACTTGGTACTTGGTACTTGGAAACCATTGATGCCAGTTAAGGGTTGAAATTGAGACTTCAAAATCAGCAACTTACTGGCAGCAAATTGACCGACTGAAATTTGCGGTTTTGATAAATCCTTTGTTTTCAACGAACGATTTTTTCAACCCTTAATTCACATCATTGGCTCCTAAGCACCAAGTACCAAGTACCAAGTACCAAGTCTTCAGCCCCTGGCTTTTTCAATCACCACGTTTGTGCCGATTTCGGTAATCACGCCGGTAATGCTGGCGTGAATGCGGGCGCCGAGCTTTCCAGGTGGAATATCGGCAATCAGTTGTCCGGCGCTGACCTGTTGTCCCACTGAAACAACTGGCACGGCGGGGGCGCCCATATGCTGGGTGAGCGGAATATCCACCCGGGTCGGGTCAATCGCTTGAAATTTGAATTCGGTGTGGTGATCGTATTCGGCGACGCCCAGGCGGTTCATTAACTGTTTGATCGGCGTCCGGCGGTATTCATACATCGGATGCGGCGTCACTTCGCGGTTTCCCTGCCAGGGGATGCCCTGGGCTTTCAGATCGCGCTTGCCTTTGTCACAGGCTTCTTTTGGGAAGAGGTATTCCGGACAGGCATAGAGCGTGCAGAGCCCGCAGGCGCAACATAACTGAGCAAACTGATTCCAGATATTTTCGCCCGTGGCGGTAAACCCAAGGCTGCGCATCACTTTATGCGGCTGGACATCATAGCCGAGCATATACCGGGGGCAGAGTTCGGTGCAGTAACTGCACTGGTCACAGGCCGATTTTCCAATCCGGTGCATGCTTTGTTCTGGCTGGGCTTTACGCTGCACCAGCGTGTGATCCGTCGGAAGCACAATCAACCCGGCACAGGTTTTGGTAATTGGCAAATCCAGGTTGAATTCAAGCGCTCCCATCATGATCCCGCTCACAAACACCGCAAAGTCAGGAACTGAAGCACCACCCGCCAGTTCAATCACATCCCTGAAGCTGGTTCCAATTGGCACTGTACAGGTGACGGGATGGTTGACGGCACCGGCCACGGTGATGAATTTCTCCGTTACTGGCCGCCCTTGAAACGCCGCCGCGACGTTATAGAGCGTCTCGACGTTGTTGACGACCACTCCGACATCAAGCGGAATGCCCTGGGGTGGGATCAACCGGCCTGTTGCTTCATAGACCAGAATGTATTCATCGCCCGAAGGATAAAAGTCGCCCAGTAAATGGATCGTGATGTTGTCAGAGCCAATTGCAGACTGAATTGCCTCAATCGCTTTTTTGTTTTTGGCCTTGATCCCAATGATTCCCTGTGGTGCCCCGGTTGCCGCCATCAGGATTTTGAGTCCAGCCACCACCTGTTCCGGGAAGTTGGCCATGACTTCGAAATCCTTGTGGAGCAACGGTTCGCACTCGGCGCCATTGGCAATGACATACTCGACGGTTGAACCGGCTTTGACGTGCGTTGGGAAGCCTGCGCCGCCTGACCCAACCACGCCGCCATCTTTGAGACAATCGGCAATATTCATGATGTTTCTGGAGTGATCCTGAGAATGGATTGATCGAACGAATGCAGGCTCAAAGTATTGTACTGCTCAAAAAAACGCAACTTTTTGGAGTGGATTCAACTGTTCGACGCCTCTTGAAGAAAGTTCGGTGGAAAAAGCCAGAAGCACAAAATTTTGAAGAGTGAGCCGGGCACATCCAGTCAAGA
The DNA here is from genome assembly GCA_964639175.1 of uncultured Clostridia bacterium. Classification (GTDB taxonomy): domain Bacteria; phylum Acidobacteriota; class Blastocatellia; order Chloracidobacteriales; family Chloracidobacteriaceae; genus JACQXX01. The sequence goes on along the minus strand of CAZXCE010000102.1, from coordinate 14,056 downwards.
ATTACCGCACCGCAATGATTTTGACCTCATCCCGCTCATTATATTTGGGGTTTTCAACCAAAAATCGGACGAACTCACGCCGTTTGAACGATTTATGCTGCGTTGCCGTCACAATATAAAAGGCGCGGTTTTCCTGCCGAAACGCAAGCTGAGGTTGACAAGGAACCCAGGCAGAGTTGAACGCCGCAAAGGCGCGCCCATGTTTGGAGTCAGGATATCCTGGGCAACTGGTGAAGAGGGATGTGGGGAGATCCCAATGGGTTTTAGGAAACCTCGAAAAAGTGGGAGGAGGCTCAAGTGAATCGAGGCCACAAATGAGAAAGTACCCCTTTGCGTCTGTCGTAAACTCCCATCTTTTATAGTTTGGACGTCCCTGATCAAATCTGACCGGAGTGTTTATCAAAGGAACTCCATTCTCATCGGTGAGAATCCCTCCCACGATGGCCGAACTTTCCCTGAGCGCAATCATTGCTCTTCGGTGGGTTAAGTACCGCCAGGGCTGAGAAGCAGTTTTTGCAGACCCCAGGTCATTTTGAAACCAGACTGGCACTTCCTGCGCCAGTTCGGCTGATTTGAAAGGAACTGGTGCTTGCGGGAGCACAGGAAGTGACTTCGTTATAGTGACACCCTGTTGTTTGGGTTGATGAGATTGACGGTGCAATCTCTCGTACCACTCAACACAGGCTAATCCAATCGCAAAGGTCATCAGGAAACATATCAACCTGGTTCGGAAAACATTGATCGGGATTTTCATCGGTCAACCCTCTTTCATTACCCACATATTTTCCAGATTCAATGACACTGATACATGCCACAAACTGAATGGTCTGGGACTGATCCTGAACCGGCACTGAAAACATTGCGCCGAAAGACGGCTTACTTTGATTTTCTCCGGGTGAGTTGAATTGTCAGCAGTTTTACTTCACCCGGTTCCAACACCATCTGGTCTGAGCAATATGGCTCATATCCGGGAACTTCTCCTCTCACTCGAAATGGCTTCGGAACAAGGTCTACCCAGGTCAGTCGCCCCCCGTGCAAAAATAAATCTAAGATCTTTGTTCGCCCTGGAGCCACCTCCAGCTCAATTGAAAAACTGGCGTTCCCATTTGGAGTCACAGGCTGACCAGCCTCGTCAACGACCAGGGCCCGGACTGACGCCATCAACGGGATTGTCATATTGATTTCTTTCCGGCTTCCCGGGAGCAGCCTGAACGGCTCTGATTCGACATACCCATCATAATAAGAACCTGTTTGGGCAAAGACCTTTTTATCTGAAAACACCGGTCCCAGTGAAAAAGTACCATCAGATCTTGAGGTCACTGAGGGTGATCGCAGCGAGCCATAATCCTGTCTTGAAAAACCTGATGAATATTCAAACTCCGTTTTGGCTGATTGCAGCCAAACGGTAGCTTTTGCGGGATTTCCGTGGTGATCAAATACTTTCCCATAAATGTATGCTGGCCGTTTCAATTTGAGAGTGGTTGCCCGGTCAGCTCTGAGTTGACACGAAATCAGCCCTTCTCCATATTTGCCAGCCTGGATGGTGAGATTTCTTGACAATACCTTGAATATTTCTTTCTGGTAGCCGTCGGGAACAAGCACCTCAAACTGGCCTTTCCCTTCGTCATCAGTCATTACCGTTTGTTTTTTATCAAAATGTGGGGAATCTGGATTCAGGAAATTCCCTTCGACCATGGCCTGCGGAACTGGCTGGCCAGTCGGAGAGATCAGACGAAAGTGATACGTCACGAGTTTTTCCGGTGAAAAGTCTGCACGCTGGCGAAGCGGGACTTCAGTTGGTTGGTGAGAAATTTCCGCCAGGGCACGAATTTTATTATCAAACTCAGAGGAATCAGCCAGAAATCGAGCAAATTCCGGCTCATCAAAGGGTATTTTCTGGGCTGCGGTCACGACATAAAACGCTCTGTCTTCCAATCGGTACGCAAGTTTGGGGGTTGTTCCCATCCAGGCTTTTTTGTAATCCGCAAAGTTTTGGCCTTGCTTGGTGGCCGGATATCCAGGGCAGGCAGAAAAATCAACCCCACCTCGAAGAATCAAACCATCATCTCTCTCGATTGACCCCATATCCGGGTCAAGATCACAGGTTCCATAAATGATAAAACACCCATTTTGATCAGTGATACACCTGCCATTGTCCACACCTCTGATTGGAGGTGTGCAGCCTGAACGAATCGGAGTGAATGGCAACGGACGTCCAGTTTCATCTTTGAGAATTCCGGCCAGAACCCACCAGCCATCTCTTTGGCTGATGATGGCTTCACGAGTCGTTAAATTTCGCCACGCCTGAAATACAGCGTACGGATCGTTGGGGTCATACCGAAACCAATCAGGAATCTCATGCGCCAGTTCAGGTGATTCAAAAGAAATCGGTTCTGGTACAGGTTGCGATGGAATAATTCGGTATAGTTCAACACATCCCAGCCCAATCATAAATGTAACAAGGGCACATAAAAGCTTGTTCTGCAAAGAATTGAGAGGTCTCCGCATTTGTTGCACCTTCCCTTTTCACCGGCGGTTCTTGTGGAAGCATTATTTGAAAAGTTGTGGTAAAGACGCCTGATTTATGGTTCCTTCAGGCAAGTTGTCCAGGGTGGCTTTAATGTGTGACAGGACCGAAGCTTGTAATTTCTGGTCCCTGATGCGTTTGACCTGGTTCGCCAGACCATGGACGTCAATCTGGTAGGGGTCTTCGAGAAATTTTTCGAGTTTTGTTTGGGCTGACATATCACCCAGATTCAATAGGCTGACAATCGCGGCAAACATAACTTGCTGGTACTGATCTCCGCTTAATTGCTCCAGGATCTGATGCGTCGCCTCTTTCTCACCTTCTGAAACGGCCGTAAGATTTTCAGCCGCCAGAAGTCGGAATTTTGGCAACCGACTTCCAGCCAGGATTCGATAAAATTCTTGTTCAGCCGTAGGTCCCATCTGTCGAGCTGCCCAGATAATATTTTCACTTTTAGAACTTAAACTGGAAGACTCAGGCTTTATTGACAACCCCAGCCGGGCTGATTTCAACATTTCCCACTCAGCCTCAATGGTGTCAACTTCAGTCAGAGTTTCCCAAACGCGCGGGTACCGGGCTGAAGACCATGGGTACCGGACAACCACTTCTTTCTTTTCGCCAGCTTCTCTGAGCACTTCCTGGATATACAATTTTGCCAGCCGTGGAATTGATTCAATCGCCTTTAATTCGACCAGCGACCGGACAAGCGCAGCCCGTGAGAGCCCGCTCTGGTGCTGGAGCGCCTGTTCCAATATGGGAATTGAAGCTGGATCGCCAATGATACCACAACTATAGGCCGCATAGGTTCTGGCGATTTCATCTTCAGATCTCAGCTCCTGGTGGAGGTGTGGTAACAATGCTTTCCCAGCAGATTGACTGACCTGCCTGACAAAAGTGACTGTTTTGGGAGTGATCGGAATAGCTGGCAAGAGCTGAAACCAGAACTCCTGAAAGAGCTTTGGATTTTGTACCAGGCGGTTGCTCAAGAGGCGATAGATTTCAGCCGAATTCTTGCCTTCGAGCAAGTCAATGTTATCGATCAAGAGCCTCAGGACCTCAGCATCAGCCTCTGAGGCGGCGGCTTTAAGAAAAAATTCTTTATCCGATACCCATCGATCAGATAAAAAATGGCGCTTGATCACCCTCACGTCAGGCACAACATTGCGTTGCAGGAGCCAAGACAGTGCCTGTTGGCTGATTTCAGGATCTTTTTCGAGTGCGGCCTGTTGAAGAACCGGAATCACTTTCGGATCAAGCAGAGCAGCTAGAATGTTCACACCAGCAACGCGGACCACCCGGCTGGGATGTGATGTCGTCAGAGTGGCGATCCGGTTGTCCAGCTCTGCCTGGGCTGACAAATCTTTCCATTTTGCAGTCATCAATCTTGCCAATCGGTATGGATTGGTTTCTGTATCCAATTGAGTCAGCACCGCTTGCGGGGGTAATCTATCCACATACGGCATCTGTGCCGCTTCCTTTTGTTGCCAGAAGGGTTGGGCAGGCGACAACGTGACAACCAGTTCCTGTTTTTGGTGAACTGGCAACTCATTTTGAAAGAGTACAACCCCATTGTTCCCATAGAGATATGTTTTCCCAAACGCCTGAACTTGACCACCGAGAGTCCCCCCAAGATAGGGTAATTTCGGCTGGAGTTGTTTGGGGGAAGACGGTTCCACAGGCACATTCTTCAAATGAAGCGGTTCCGAATAATCACCACTTCCCAGAGGGAATTCAATTGGGTCAGGAATCTGCCTGGAGCTCTCTGATCGATATTCCCCAACCAGTTCAAAGGATATCATCACTCCTTTTCCAGATGTCGCTGGGGTGAGTGATTTGATCCGATAGGCGTTGCTCTTCTCGCACAAGCGAGAATTTGTAATAACCCTTGTTTTTTGTGGGTCAATCACAGAAACAAAGAGGGTGTCCGCTGAATCACAGATGCAAATATATTGATTTCCAACCCATACCCCGTGGGTTACAAGATTGGAAATCAACCCGTCTGATTGCCCGAGCCTCATCACCAATTTATTTTGGTGATCGAACACAAAAATACCTTCATTGGTATTGACCCACAGGGTTTTGGTAGGTTCATGCGGCACGATTGAAGCCACCCAAAATCCCAAGGATGGCTGGAAAACCTGGCGTGGGCCTGGCTTCTGACCTGGGACCAACCACAAACCACCTGAGACTGAGTAACTGGCGTCCCCTCCGGCCAAAACCAGAGTTTTATCGGGAAGTGTAAGCATATTCCGTAGCGAAAAAAATACCTGACCCGCGTTGGCTTCTGTCGGCCAACCAACCTGAACCACCTGATCTCCACGATCATACTGTCCCCAAACTGGCAGATTTGGCGGAATACCATTCTTCAATTCAGACATCTCCAGTTGGGGATTCTCCCCCAGAAAAATCAGACGATTGGTTTGTGAGTTGTATACATATTGTGGAACCTTCCTTCCAAAGAGAGGGTTTCCCTGATACCAGCCAAAGAAGTCAAATCCATTGAATAAGCTCAATCCATCTTGACCAACAGGTTTTGCCACTCGTGATTTTGGATCAATCACAAAACACTTGAGTTGCTGATTCCGCTGAACACTCTTTGCCCACAACTGACCATCGATGAGCCACATCAAGCCAAGTTGAGTATCTCCGGGCTCGATTGGAGCCTCCCACCGATCATACCGTGAGTCATAGCGAAAGCACTCATTGAACCGGCTCACCCAAATCGAATCTCCGTCAGCAAAGAGCTTCTCCCATCCACTGGCATTTCTGGCTGGAAATTCGTCAGGTCGAAACCAGCGAAGGGCATAGGTCCCCATATCCAGAGCAAACAGGTCTGAAGCTCCAATCCACAACCGGGTCCCCTGTATGACTAAGCAGTTCACCTGAGCAAATGCAGTTCGTTGTTTTGATTTTTGAGAAACCGGGTCCTGGTTATGAACCGGTAGTGCCTGAACTGTCGGGTCTTCATAAGAAACAACGACCGCACCAAACGTCTTCAAATCAACTCGAAAGAGGTTTTCAGAAGTCCCAACCCAGAGGGCTTGAGCGTCGGCAACCATTGTGCGCGGGCCCTCTCCCAGTGCAAGGCAGCGAACCAGATTCCCTTTAAAATCACGGATCGCAACACCCCACGGATGCCCGACAAACATCCATCGGTCATTGCGACACAGGGCCGTCACCATTCCGAACGAAACCAGAACCTGGGGTCCGGTGGAAGTTGTGCCCGGTTCAATCGTCGCAAGATGAGTATTTAAAAAGTAACCTGATTTCCAATCCTTGGGCAGGGTGGTGGGGTTCACCTCGGTAGTGAAAAAACTTTGCTTTTTTGAACGCCGCCAGGGGAGCTGATCATATACGGTTTGGAGTCTTGTCACCTGGGCCGGGTTCTTCAGGTTGTTGAGTGCGATTCCAATTGCCAGATTCACTTGATTTAATTGGACTGGATTTGGCCAGTTAGCTTCGAACCTGTCAAAAGGAGGTTCACGATTGGCAACCTGGTACATCAGGGCAAATAATTTTTCCACTTCCCCACTTTGCGCATACTGCTTGATCAGGGTTAATGCAACCTGCGAAATATTCTCAACTCTGGTACTTCCAATCTGGACTGGAAACAATCGGTCACGCAGTTGCGGAGTCTCAATGATTGATTCCAAGGCTGGCACCACATTGTCCTGATGCTGCAAGCTATTCAATATGAATAGCTTCCCTTTGATTATTTTATTATCGGGATGGATTTTGAGCAGATATTCGAGCAACTGGCGACGCCATTCCGGGCGGTTTTGCCCAAATTGGTAAACCCAGAATTCGAGAGTCATCGAATTAAAGCCGGGCATTTCTACCTGCCGGGCAAAAATATCAAACAATGCCGGTTGATCATTGATATAGATAGCTACCGCGGTAGCAGCCTCAACTGGCGACTGGCCGGAAACAAATTGATTGGCCCAGTTCTTAAATCCATTGGGTTGATTGGCAGAGTTGAAGGCGGCTTCAAGGTGTTTGATTTGGCGTGGATCTTTCAATTGCTCAGGTGCGATTTTTGCCAGTTCCAACACGACAGCCAGGTGTTTCTCGGCTGGCCAGCCTGGGCATAAAGGACCAAATCGCTTCAACCGTTCCAGTATATTGGTTCGAAAAGCACGCGCTCGAATCGTGGGTTCCTTGAGTCGGAAGTTCCAGGCAATCATCTCTCCGGTCACCTCATTGAGTTCATCCAATTCCGGCACGGAACCTGGGACACGTAGACACTCTTCATAGTCAGCAATCGCCTGACAGAGGTGGCCCCACTTTTCCAAAGTGTTCGCCTGACGGAACTTTTTCCAACCAGGGCTGAAATTTGCCTGCTCCAGGTAATTGAGTTCTTCTTGCAGAGCAACTTGTGGTTGTTGCAGACAGTTGAAAACCTGGGCTTTGATCCGCCTGGCCGGCCCTCCCCTCTGATGAACCATTTGATCAACAAAGGCCACAAATTCAGATTCTTTCCCAACCTTTTGAAAAAATCGCAACGCAAGCCGGATAAAATCTTCATGCCTTAACCCTACCCCAACCTCAAACGAAGCTCGCAACAGGCTTGTGATGAGTTCATCATCCGTTTCCGCAGGGACCGGATACCGATCAAGATCCATTTGTTCCAATACCCTGCAAACCAGGGCCAATGCCTGCTCCGTTTGATTGGTCTGGTTGAGGAAACAGGCATAATCCATCACAAACTGGAGCGACCAGAACGGATACTGGCGTTTTCCAACCAGAGATTGATGGAGTTGCCAGACGCGGGCAAATTCACTTCCGGCATCTGATAGAGCATCAAGGTAGATAAACCGGCGCAACAACCAGTTATCAACGTGACTCCCTGGCCCAATCCTAAACATCCATTTTTTGTGGATTGTGTCAGCATCCAAATCCCAGGGATCACTTACAAACATATCTCTTTCAACTGGATATACTGGTTGTAATTTTATTTTTTCAGCATAGATCTGGTAACAATTGAGTGCACCGGCACGATTATTCAGGGCCAGCATCGCATCGCCCCAAACCATCCACAACATTGGATTGGAATCTACCAGCCGGCTTTGGGCCAAAACCTGGAGGGCTTCGGTTGGATAACGTCGCGCCTTTTCCGCTGCAAAAGGTTCCCTCCCCTTGATGAGAAAGAGTTTGGAAAAACCTTCGGTGATCCTCCCATCACGAAAGCATTCATCAACTTCGCGAACCGAACGAGTATAAGCTTCCTTTGATTCGACTGAGGGGTTCCTGTTCGGCTGAGTTTGAGCCTGAACTGGCATTACCAGCCAAACTCCGACCCAAAGCCACAAAAATCCAAAGTATGCCCGCATATCTGAGCACCTCCCTGGGGTTTCGGCTGAATTTTTCTGGAGTGAGCTTTTACCTGGTCTGACACCGACCTGGCTTGCTTTCCGCAAAGAAGAACCAGATGAAACCAGTGAGGGGATTGTATCTTCTCAAACAACAAACTGCCAGGTCGCTTTATTCATTGCGAGGAAGCGTTTTATCCAACACGATTTCCCCAATCACTTTGGCAATATCTTCCTGGTGTTGGCCCATTTCGAGCATGGAATACAGGTATGGAAGCGCCCGCCGGTCACGAAGCTTTTGGAATACACGCAGATATGGAATCAATAATTCGCGCCGTCGGTTCAGATCAGCGTTCTGAAATTGGGTTTCCACCCAGTTGAATAAACGCGGGTCGGCTGTCCCTTTCGGGATAAGATCCAGCAAGGCTGCTTCCATCCAGGGTTCCAGCCTGGGGTTGAACTTCAGCAACAGCAACAGGGTTGGATCCCCAAATGCTCTGGTAATCGAGACCAGTTCCCGGCGGGCATGATCATCGCGGGTGACTTCAAGTTCTTTTATGACCGACTCGCGGATGAGGGGATCACCCAATAAAGCCAGTTGCTTGAGCAGGATAAATTTTTGTTTTGGCCGAGAGATAAACCATTTCCGAAGCACGGTCCGTGCCCGCTCAGGATCGCTTTCGGCAAGCGCTGCAACATACTGACCCCAGATGGTTTCCCCAATTTCATCTGAGAGTTGCAATCTCATCAGTTGTTCAAACGGTACAACCGGCTTGATGCTCAATATTGCCTCCAAAATTCGAGCCTGGACGTCACTTTCCAAAGTTTGGAGATAGACGTCAATCAGCCGCCCAGCCACTGATGGATGGTGCATGTCTGGTAGATTGTAACTGGCAAGCTGGTGTAATTCCTGGGCCAGTTCATCGCACTTTTCAGGTTCCCGCTGGAGAAACTGGAGGAAAAACTCAAGCTGAGCTGACTTATCTATCTCGATTTCATTCAGGGCGGCCAATGCTTCCCGTGCCATTTCCCGCGATTGGCCAGCCAGGGCAACCACCTGAGCCAGATTTTTTTCCGGCTCGACGCCCAAATGACACATCACCACCGCCAGATGGAGTGACTCAACTGGTGTTAGCTTCTCTTTCTGGCGAGCAACCAGCTTTGGAACGAAAACTTCTCGCCAATCGGCTTCAAGGTCTTCATCTAAAAACCCTTTATCGTCAGCAATTTCGATATGTGGCGATTTGAGGAACGTTTCCATATCCTCAAAAGCTTCCCCCAACTGCTTGATTTCATTCTCATCTTCGAAACTCAGATAGCCTGCCGGGTGCGTCGGATTTTCCTTTTTCAGCGCCAGCCACTGTTCCCAGGCAGTAAATGGTTTTTCCATCCGCGCTATGATACTGACAATTGCAGCTTCAAGGACCAGCCGAACCTGTGGATGATGCACCCGACCAAGCCCCGTCCGAAGCAGTTCCAAATTTTCCTGATTCGGCTCAAGCGTCCAGAATTGATTGTCTTTCTCAAGCACATTGAAATGGACATGCGTGTCTGATGTGGAAACTGGAATGGTAAAAAGGGTGCTGTCCTTCTCTGCAACCGAAGCAACCGTCTCAGACTGAAAAATGGGAAATAGTGAGTTGGGAATCCGAACCCGAAATTCAATTGGTCCCAGGCGTTGCCAGGCAGTTGGTGTCGTCAACTGATACACAAATTGACCTGAAAATAACTCCGTCTGACTTCCAGCGCTCAGTTCAAGGATATATTCGGCGGAGAGAACCGAAGTTTGAAAGGGCGCCAGTTCAATCTGGTAGGCCAAAACTTTGGGTTCAAGATCCTCATACCCCAAAACACCAGCCAGGCCACCTAAGCGTGCAGCTTGAATTTGTAATGGATGGCGATTTTCTGGGAATTGAGCCAATCCACCTCGTGCCAGGAAACGATTAGCTTCCGGGTCATACAATTCACCGGTCAAGGAACACAAAACACGCCCGCTGCCTATTTGACCTCGGAGAGCGTCAAACTGGGTTTGCAATCGCTGATATCGGGGGGTTACTTCTTCTTTCACCTCGGGTTTGAGGTAACTCAGTATAACTTCGAGTACCCAGCTCGCTGAATCATCTTCAGTAAATGCAACATACCGCTCAGCAATCAATTGAGGCATCCTGGCTGTTTGCTGTAAAAAAGTGATCAGGTTTTCACGGGCAACCTGGTATTGGCGATATTTTTCGTGGTAGGCAATGACTTGTTTTGCGGCTTTGGCCACGTCTGGACGGGCGGCAATCCAGTCTTGAATTTGAGCTGACCAGCGGGGAAAGTAGGCTTGATAGCGTTCTGGATGATTTTCATCGAGAACCGAAATGTATTTTTGAGTTCCCGGCTTTACCTCAACCCGTAGAGAAGGATCAATTTCGGGAATGATCTTTATAATGGCACTTCTCGGATCCTCATCGGCCACAAATGAGTAAAAAGAATATCCCAGATCAGGATTAATAAGGTGTGGTTTCACCGTCGCTTGAAATTTGAGACGAATTGCCGTTGAAAGATGGACTCGCCTTGAATCCCTTTCATTTTCCAAAAACTTCTTTGGAAGAAGCACAACCTGATCATACCCACGTGCGAATCGTTGAAATGCTCGCTTTCGGGCTTGCAACCCCGGAATCGTAGCTTCCCATTCCGCAAGCCAGCGGTTATACCGATTGCGGCCTGCAGCAGACAGTTCAAATGAATACAACTTGTGCAATTCATCCTGAATTGAGAAATCCCTTGTCACAGTCAGAGACCGACCATCCTGTCTGACATGAAACCAGTCGGTTTGGGCAGCCACAGCACGAGCCTTTTTATAGTCTTCCAGGTACTGCCCACGTCGCCCAAAAATCACGCTTGTGACCGGTAACCGGACTGGTTTGGACGATGGGTTATGAACTTTGCAGATTGCCCAGGCGTGATACAGCCGCGGAGTATGGAGCGACCAGGGATATATCGTGACGTCAATTCTTTCATCCAGAAGCTGAACTCGAGAAACAGGTTCTCCCGATTGAGAAACAACCGGTTCCGATTGATTCGGGAAAAACCACCCAATCAGGCCAAAAACCAGCGCCAGCCACATAACGCCTCCTCCACAGGAGGAGCGTCACTCCTCCCCGATGTCTTCGTTCCACACTTCCGGATGGGCGGCAACGTAGTCTGCCAGCATTTGCACGCACACGTCAGAATCGAGGTCAATGACTTCGACACCGTGTTCACGCAGCCACGCGACCCCACCCGAAAAGTTACGGGATTCACCGACAATGACCATGCCGATATTAAATTGTCGGACGAGGCCGCTACAGTACCAGCACGGCGCCAGCGTTGTCACCATTATTTTGTCGCGGTAGGTCCGCTGCCGCCCGGCCTTGCGAAAGGCATCGGTTTCACCGTGAACTGACGGGTCCTGTTCCTGGATTCGGCGGTTATGGCCCCGGCCAAGCAAATTCCCCTGTCGGTCAAACAGGGCGGCACCAATCGGAATACCGCCTTCTGACAGCCCCAGTTGGGCTTCTTCAATCGCAACCTGCAACATGGCCTGATAATCAAGTGCGTGAGACATGACGATACAATCTCCCTGTGTCTGATTTTTGGTGCCTGGTGCCTGGAAAGTATTGGTTCCAAAGCACCAAGTACTAAGTACTAAGTACTAATAAGTACCAGGTACCAGTCACCCGTATTTTCTTCATTCTTTACCCAGCCGGGAGAATCACTCCGCGACATTCGCCCAGACCAATGCGGGCAAAGCCATCGCGTTCACAGTATCCCCGGATGATGACTTCGTCACCATCTTGCAAAAAGCGGCGGACTTCCCCGGTTGGCAGGTTGATCGGTTCGGCCCCGCGCCAGGTCAATTCCAACAGGCACCCGCGTGAATCTTTAGCCGTCCCAGAAACGGTGCCACTGGCCATCAGGTCGCCGGGTCGCAGGTTACACCCGTTGCTGGCGTGATGGGTCAGCATTTGGGCAATCGTCCAGTACATATCGCGAAAATTTCCGTGGCTGAGTTTGACGGGTTCGATGCCCTGGGTTCGCATCGTCTCGGTTTGCAGCCAGACTTCCAGTTGCAGGTCAATTCCTCCCTGACTCTGATCGGCCTCACCCATCAGATATTCAAGTGGCGTCGGGTCGGTTTCCGGACGTGAGAAAGCTGGAATCCGAAACGGGGCCAGGGCTTCAAGTGTGACAATCCAGGGTGTGATCGTGGTTGCAAAACTCTTGGCCAGAAATGGACCGAGTGGCTGGTATTCCCATTTTTGAATGTCACGCGCCGACCAGTCATTGACCAGACAGACTCCGAAAATATGGCGCTCTGCTTCCTGGATTGAAATTGACGTCCCCGATTCATTTCCGGGACCAACCAGGAAGCCAACTTCCAGTTCATAATCCAGCAACCGGCAGGGGCCAAACGTCGGGACGTCTGAATTTCCTTCCGTCGTCTGGCCTTTGGGACGGCGAACGGGTGTTCCGCTGGGAAAGATTGATGAAGCGCGACCGTGATAGCCAATCGGAATGTGTTTGTAATTGGGCAATAACGGATTATCTGGCCGAAACATACTGCCGACATTGGTGGCGTGATACACCGAGGCATAAAAGTCGGTGTAATCTCCGATCTGGGCCGGCAACACCATTTGAACCTCGGCCATATTTACCAGACAGGCTTTTTCCAACTGTTCACAGACCTCAGAAGCTTCAAAATCATCGCGCAGCACCTGACTGATTTGCTGGCGTAGAGCTGACCAGGCTTCCGGTCCCAATGCCAAAAGCTGGTTGAGCCGTGGATTGCGACAGGCATTGGCGGCTTCAGCGGCTAAATCGGTCAAGCGCCCCAGCATTAAACAGCGATTGACATCCAAAATTGAGTCCCCAATGGCAACTCCGACGCTGGGTGATTCCTGGCTGTGTGGACGCTTAAAGACACCAAACGGTAAATTCTGAATTGGAAAGTCTGAACCAGGGGTATTTGCTGATTTGACCCAGGAACGCAAGTCCGGGTTGTGGGTTTCATTGATGTGGTAGGTCATAACGGAGGAAAACAGAATAAAGAATGCAGAATCCAGAATTGAGAATGCAGAACCCTTTTAGTGGGTAGTGGTTAGAAATCAATACTTTCGAAGAAGTACCAGTCACCTGGTATGTTCGTCATTCTTCCTTCTTCATGCTCAATTCTTCATTCTCCAACAGGTTTAAGGTTTGAAGATCCTGAAGCGGTTCTTCAAAGGAACACGAACCAAACGAAATAGCCACCTGATCACGCAACTGTCTCAGTGCATCCAGACTCAGGTGATGCCCCTGCCAGGTGATGCCCGTATCAGTTACTTGAAAATTGGCCGGTGATTCATCAAGCACGACTTGTTCGACTTCAGCCGGTGACAGGCCCGCCTGGATAAAGGCAGCACCGAGAAACACATTGAAAAACCCATGCATGACGCCCTGTGGGCTGTTTGGTGCATAGGTCAGCGGATGATGCGACCGAACTGGGTGATGGAGTCCAGCCGTGGCCTTGAATGTCACCTGATTTTGAACACACAGTGAACAAAAGCGCACAATTTCAGCCGGGGTGGGAAACAGTTCCGGCGTAATCCCTCCGGTTCGGAGTTTGGCTCGCAAACCAGTTTGACCGAGCGCAGCGACTAACGCTGGAAGCGTTTCTGAGAGAGATAGCTCAACATAGGTTGTGAAACAAGCCGGAATTACCCGCTTTATTCGTTCGATATCCGCCACGGTTGCGGCTTTGATTTCAATCGTATCAATCACAGCCAACCCGGATGCAGGCACAGCATGGCGCTGGTTAAAATCAATTATGGTCTCAACATCGGACTCGATCTGAGGTCCAACCAGTGCGCTGAGCCCCCAGGGCAATATTCCGGCTTCAACCGGAAGCAACTGGCCAGCTTCAGCCTCAAACTCGCGTAACCGGGATACGGGCACAATAAAACGTCCCAGGCACCAGGCAAATGGCCCCTGTCGGTACGCCGCATAGTTTTGGACGGCGGCAGCCATTCCAAGTTCTGCCGGTGGAAACAGCCCGGCATAATCAATGAGTCCAGTCAGTAAAGTGTGAAGTGCATTCATTGGGGTTGTGAGTTCCGAGTGTTTGGTACCTGGTGACTGGTTCTTGGTGCCTGGTTCTTGGTGCCTGGTTCTTGGTTTCGAAAACCCGGAACCCGGAACCCGGAACCCGGAACCCGGA
>CAZXCE010000101.1:0-17510 GCA_964639175.1 uncultured Clostridia bacterium | reverse complement strand
GGAACCCGGAACCCGGAACCCGGAACCCGGAACCCGGAACCCGGAACCCGGATCAGGTATTTTCCAACTCACCTTCGGCCAGTTCAGTAAAGGTCAACCGATCATGCACAAAAAAGATCAATCCGAGCAGGGTCAGCGGCAAATACCAGACAATGTGGCACACAATCGAAAAGGCCAGGGCCAGTTCGTTGTCTACGCCAAAAAAGCCAAGCGCCGTGATGCACAGGTATTGATAGGTGCCGACATACCCTGGGGCAGATGGGAGCATCACACCCAGGTTAACCACGCACATGGTAAAAAGAATTTCGGTCAACCCAACCTGAATATGACAGGCATGGGCGACGGCCCAGGTCATCAACAGTGCTGAAAACCAGATACCAAACGAATCTACGCCAACCAGAGCAAGGACTTTGACAGAGCGACCACAACTGATGCCTCCGATAAACCGATCTACCTTATCCAGCAGGTAATCAGCTCGTTTTTCACTGAGCACCAGTTTCATCGGTTTTCCAAGCAGAATTGGCATGGATTCGTGCCAAAATACCAGTGTCATCACAAAAACGGTGGCTGCCAGGGCGATAAAAGCACTGCCAATCGCGACCTCTTTTCCAAGTGCCGGGAGTGGAACCACCATCAATGTGGCAGAAATAAACAGTACCAGCATTACCACATCGCCAAGTCGCTCTGTCACAATCGTACCCAGGGCAAAGCTTTTGGTGACGCCGTTGCGGTGACTGAGCAGGTAGGCCCGCGCAATTTCACCAATTCGAGCCGGCAGGACATTGTTGGCCATGTACCCGATGGTGATGACTCGAAAACAGTCCTTATAAGAAATGTGCTGGCCGGTATCAATCAATCGTTTCCAGCGAAGCGCACGCCAAAAAAAGCCTGCCCACATCAAAATCAGGGCCAGGAACAATTCAAATGGTTGTGTCCGCTTGAGAAAATACCAGGTCTGGGACCAGCTAATGCCTCTCAAGGCAAGGTAAGTAAAAAAGAGACTGAGGGCGATGCCGGCCCAGATTGTAATTTGCTTGGCTGTGTTTCGCATTCGAATGGTATATCAGTGACGATGAAATTTGCGGGGACGTTGAAAATGAAATGAGCCGGAACGTGTATCACACTCAGACGATTGAGAAAAGGTTTTGGTGCTGAACCAGCCATTGAAGAGTTTACAAATAAACAGCTAACCCACTATAACCTGGAGGGCAGAAAGCAGTGGGTCAGGGCTGGGGGCTGAAGACTCGCAAGCTCAGGGCAAAGGGAGGGATGAGGGATGAGGAATGAAATAAAACCAGTTCTTTAGCCCCAAGCCCCAAGCCCAAGGGTTTCAGCCCAAGGTCTCTAGCCCCAAATGAAAGAAAAACAACTATTGAGGAACTGTGAATATGTACCGATTAAGCATTCGACAACTCTTGCTCATCATTATAGGCACGGCATTCCTGACCGGGGGCACCGTGTTTGGTCTGTATTATTTTCTGGGAAAATACCTTCCCCATGAAAAAGAGGTAAATGGGCAAAGCGGCCAGCCGCCTCGTTCTGGCACACCGCTCGTTTTGGGAAGCGACGAAAAAAATAACATTGATATCTATGAAAAATTTGGTCCGGGCGTGGTCAACATCACCAGCACGGCGATTGTCGAAGATTTCTTTTGGGGACCGTATCGCCAATCCGGCGGTGGCTCAGGTTCGATCATTGATGATAAAGGCAACATTTTGACCAACTTCCATGTGGTCAACGGTGCCCAGGAACTGATTGTGACCCTGGCTGACAAATCAACCCACGTTGCCAAAGTGGTCGGTGCTGATCCAAACAACGATCTGGCAATTATTAAAATTGATGTGCCCAAGGAAAAACTCCACATTGTGCCGTTTGGGACGTCCCAAAATCTCAAAGTTGGGCAAAAGGTGCTCGCGATTGGAAATCCATTTGGGTTTGAACGAACCCTGACCATTGGGGTGATCAGTGGTTTAGGGCGGCCACTCCGGACTGAAAGTGGACGGACCATTGATAACGTCATCCAGACGGATGCTTCGATTAATCCGGGAAATTCAGGCGGGCCGCTGTTGAATTCCGCCGGGGAAATCATCGGGATCAACACGGCCATTTACAGTCCGAGCAAAGGAAGTATCGGCATTGGTTTTGCCGTTCCAGTGGATGTTGCCCGGCAGGTGATCCCTGATTTGCTGACCTTTGGTCGTGTCCGTCGTCCATGGCTTGGAATTGAAACCTTTGCGATTACGCCGCGTCTGGTCCGGCGGTATAGTCTGCCGGTGAACGAAGGGCTCATTATCACCAAAGTCGTGCCGGCTGGTCCTTCAGATCGAGTCGGGATTCGGGGCAGTAATCAGGTTCAGCGGCGACCGGATGGACGTGAAACCGTACTGGGAGATATTTTGGTGAAAGTCGGAGACCAGGATGTCAAAACCGAGGAGGATCTCTATCGGGCGCTCAAAGACCGGAAAATCGGCGAGACGGTTCAGGTTGTGGTTTACCGTGAAGGCCAGCCTACCCGGTTAGCTGTCAAACTGGATGAGTTGCCCGCCCGGTATGAATCTTTCCGTCCTGACCCAGAAGAATAAAATCATTTGGGGTTGAGGGTTGAGGGTTGAGGGTTGAGGGTTGAGGGTTCAGGGAAAAGACGAAAAGGACAAAAAGGACGAAAAGGACGAAAAGGACGAAAAGGACGAAAGCAGGAATTCGAAAACCCGGAACCCGGAACCCGGAACCCGGAACCCGGAACCCGGAACCCGGAACCCGGAACCCTAAATTTAAGGTTTGGCCACCCGCTTGATGTCACTGGTGATGGTGCCGCCGTTGGCTGAAATGATGACTTCAGCTTCGGTAATTTGCCCAAACGTGTTAAATGCCACCTGTTCAACCGCGGCAACCAGTTCGGTATGGAGCCCGCGCGCGCCAGTGCCGCGCTTGAGGCTCCGGTGAATCAAATGAGAGAAAGCAGCTTCGGTAAAGGTGAGTTGCAGCCCCTCGGCCTGAAATTCATTGATAAACTGAGGGAGCAGATTCTCGATGAGAATTTGTCGCAGGGTTTCAGGGGGCAGCGGCGGGAAATTCACCACCCTGGAAAAGCGGCCAATCAATTCAGGTAAGAAGCCATATTTTTGAAAGGAGCCAACTTCATCAAGGGTGAGTTCCGTTCCGACGCCTTCGCTGGATTGAAACCCAATCGCTGGTCGGTTGGTTTTGAGTAACTCTTCAAACCCGGAAAAAGCGCCACAGGCGATAAATGGAATATTGCGGGTTGAGAGTTCGGTTCGCTGGCCATAGGCTGAATAGCCATAATCCATGGGCACCATCACCTCAGTGCCTTCAAGCATGGCGAGCAATTCGCGTTGGACTCCGTACCCGGAAACATCTTTGGTCGTTCCCTGACCAGCAAACCGGGCGTTGCTGCCTGATGCCGACAACTTGTCAAATTCATCCAGGCAAATCACACCACACGATGCCAGTTCCGGGTCGTCGCCCGAAGCGCTAATCAGTCGAGTGAGAATCGTCCGGACATCATCCCCGACATAACCGCTTTCGGTAAAACTGGTGATGTCCACAATCACGGTCGGCAGCCGGAAAATATGTTGAAAGAGCAATTCAACCAGGAACGTTTTCCCACATCCGGTCGGACCAATCATCAGTACATTTTGCTTGGGCGGTAATTTGCGCAGGGGTTCCCCATCTACATGCAGGCGTTTGAGTCGTTTGACGTGGCGGTAGGCCATTAAGGAGACCGCCCGGCGTTGCGCCGCCTGACCGTGATAGCCTAATTGTTCCAGTTTGGTGAAGATTTCCTGTGGCGAAGGCAACGGCAGGTTGCGCAAAAACGAACGCAGTAATTGCGAGCCTCGGAACGCTTCATCCTCTGTTCGGGAGAGCAACGGGTCGTTGTATTCAGGGGGCTTGATTTTCATAAATTTGACCGGATTCGGAAATCACTGAAAACTCAACCAGCACAACCTGGGACTGATACCATACTGGGGTTTTTGAGCGATGATGGCGATGGGAGCGCCGATTCTGGTTTCATAGCGCTAACTTGATGAAAAATCAACTGGTTCACAACATTCATGTCAGCGCTGGTCTATCCAGGGTAGTCGAAAAACGCCCAATCTCAAACCTGGATTCGAAACTTTTACGACTTTTGGAACTTCCTGCCCTGGGTGGTGTCTAATCGGGGAATTGAAAAAAGCTCAAGCCGCAACCCGTCGTTCGTCATTTGTAATATCCATCAGATCAAGTACTTGACGCTTTGAAAAGGAAGCTCTGATCGTTCATTCCCCAAAAATTGTGGTAAGATGCCGCCATCCAGTCATCTTCTTCAATCAGCGAGTCTCTCCATGTACTGTCCTCAATGTCGTCAGGTGATTCCTGACGGGAGCCGGTTTTGTAATTTGTGCGGTGCGGTGCTGGGTGCCCCAGTTCAGGCCGGCACACTGACGCCGCAAGGTGTGCCGTTGCCAGCAGAAGTGGTTCATTCGGTGATGCACCCAAGTTTTATTTTTGTTGGGGTTCGATATACGGTGGCGGCCATTCTGTCGGTAGTGATTGTGGTTCTGGGAGCGATGATTGCCGGGAAAGCCTGGGAGTGGTTGAGTAATTTGATTCCCTGGGTGGTTGGATTTGGAGTGGTCGTGTTGTTTCTCAATCCGATTTACAACCACATTTTACGGCAAATCGAAACCTATACATTAACGTCTGAGAAAGTCGAAATTCAAACCGGACTTCTGGTGAAACGGACCCAAAACATCCCGCTCCAAAAAATACAGGATGTTTCAACTCAAATCACATTGTTAAACCGAATGTTGGGTATTGGCGATGTGGTGATTGATAGTGCGTCCTCATCCGGAAAAATTATTCTCCGTCATGTGACCAATCCACAGGCAGTGGCCAACGAGATCCTGGCCAGGGTGCGGAAATAAGCGGTCCAAAGCAACACGTTGAAGCAAAGAGTGGAGGCAATTCAATGGTGACTCGGTTGATTTCAAAATCTGGGCTGGTGATCCTGGGAATTCTGGCTCTGGGGGGGATTGCCCAATCCGGATGGGCACAAAATTCAAAACCCGCAGCGATTCCACTGGCCATCATGCCGAAAAAAGAGCCTCCCACCGCGGTTGAGGCAACCGGGACTCAGTTTCCGATTCAGGAATTTCTCAACTCCCGCGTTGGAAAAGCCACTGAGGTCATGACCGTCAACGGCGACCACATTCAGGAATTTTCACCTGACATCGCCTCGTTGTTGACCGAATCAAGCGTTCAGCAGGGGTATCAGGGGAAAGTTGGCAACTACACGGTTCAGGTATTTCAGTTTCCGCACCCAGATTATTCATTTGGGATATTTTCCACGCTTCGCCCGGCCAAAGACAAAGCACTGGTGAATAAAGAATCGGTGTGGGTGGTTGGGCAGATGGCGGGTGCCTGGGTCGAATCGGAATTTGTGCTGGTTCGGACTTTGACCGGGGAAGCATCTGCTGTTCAGTTGGAACAACTGGCGACCGAAATCATCACCAAACTTCAGTCCTGGCATGCCAAACAACCAGGATATGATCCCAAAGCACCGAAAACGCCGTTTGTAGTTCGCCACCTGCCGCCAGCCCATCTTGATCCCGAAACCCTGCATTTTGCCGTTGGTCAGATTGGGATATCCACCAATGCGCCAGAGCCTGGTTTTCAGGAATTCCCAGTCAAGGATGGCATGGGCTTTACCTGGGCCAGTTACGGGCCGGAAAGTCCTTTTCAGCGGTTGGTGATTGCTGACTATCCAACACCGCAGGATGCCACATCGGCACTCTTAAAAATTGCGCTCCACGCCAACCGGCTGCCCACTGAAGAACGAACCCGGCGTATTGTCCAACGCCGGGGGAATTTTATTGTTGAAGCCTACGGTGTAAATGATTGGGTAAAAGCGCAGGCGGTGATTTCGACCATCGAATATGATTATGAGGTCCAATGGTTGACTGGTGGACTTGATCAGCCACCACCACCGCCTGAACCGCCCGGTCTCGATCCTGTGGTTGAAGCGCATAAGACAGCTACTATGTTGATCAGTACTTTTCGACTGATTGGATTGGGTGCGTCAGTTTCGGTTGTGGTTGGGCTGGCGGTTGGTTTAGGGTTTTTCTACTGGCGTCGAAAGTCAACCATGTCAGATTCCATCTTTAGTGACGCCGGCGGTATGTTGCGATTAAATTTGAACGATTCGTTTTCGATCCCAGCATCAGTAGAATCTGGGCTGAAACAATTGGAACCTGGAGAGTAGTGTTGTGGCTGTATCTGACCCCACACCATCAACGGTGTATGACCTGTTAATCATCGGCGCTGGGCCTGCTGGACTGGCCGCCGGATATCGAGCTGAGCAAGCCGGGCTGTCTTATCTGATACTGGAAAAAGGCATTATTGCCCAAACAGTGTATAACTATCCCATCGGAAAACCATTGTTTTCAACGCCAAACGAAGTTGAACTGGCGCCAGGCACGCTCAAGCCAAAAAATGAAAAGCCGACCCGCGAAGAAGTTCTGGCCTATTACAACCAGTTTGCGCTACGTGAGCACCGGATGCGGATCCGCCTGCACGAATCGGTTGACCGCATTTCGTGTGAAACCGATGGGCGCTTTTTGATTGTGACTCAGAAAGCAACGTATTGTGCCCACCGGGTTTTGGTGGCCACTGGCGGATTTGGGCTGCCGCGCAAATTAGGCGTTCCTGGCGAGACCGAACGTCGTGTTTCCTATCGGTTTGTTGAAGCCTTTGCCTACGGTGGTCAGGAAGTGTTGGTGGTTGGCGGGGGAAATTCAGCCGCTGAGGCGGTTCTCTTTTTGCACGAAGGCGGTGCCAACGTATCGTGGTCGCTCCGCCGGCCGACGATTGGTCCGCGCCCAGGCGACAAAGACAAAATCGGAGTCAAGCCGTGGGTGCGGGGCCCGATTGAACAACTCGAAGCCAAAGGTGAGATCAAAATAATTTACTCATCCACGGTTGCAGAAGTACTTCCAGATGAAGCACTTCTGAAAATCGAAGGCCAGACCGAACTGCTCCGGGTGCCCTGTTCTCACATTTTTGCATTGCTTGGGGCGGATCCGGATGTCACCTTGCTTCGCACCACGGGAGCTGAAATTGCCAGTGACGGGCGTCCGGTGTATAACCCCGAAACCTATGAAACCACAATCCCTGGTTTGTTTGTCGCCGGCCACCTGACACGTGAAATGCACATGAAAAACGCCGTGGCCGTGCCGCCGCGAGTCGTTGAAAAAATGCTCGCTCATTCTGAATAACCCACCCGCTCACGCAGGTGGTACTGACTTTGAGTATTCTTCATTCTCCTTATGGATTCAAAAAACATTACTCCAGATTTTGCAGCCGGAATTGTACAGCAGGCGATGCGGCAGGGGGCTTCTGCTGCCGAAGTCGTCATCTCGGAAGGCGTTGAATTTTCAGTCAGCGTCCGGTTAGGTGACGTTGAAACGCTCAAGGAATCAGCTTCCAAGGGGCTCGGGTTGCGGGTGTTGTGCGATGGCCGGCAGGCAACCGTGGCTTCATCGGATTTTTCACCTGAGGCAATTACTGAACTGGTTGCCACGGCGGTGAAACTTGCCCAAACAACTTCAGTTGATGATACCGCCGGGTTACCCGCACCCGATGAACTGGCTTCAAACTGGTCGGACCTTGGCCTGTATGACCCGGCAGTCGTTGCCCTCTCTGCTGAAGAAAAAATTGCAATGGCTCTGGCGGCTGAACAGGCTGCACGGGATTTCGACCCACGCATTGTCAATTTTGAAGGTGGCGGGCTTGATTCGGGGATCAGTCGCCGAATCCTGGCCAACTCCCTGGGGTTTGCCGGTGAATACGCGGGGACTTCGATTACCCTGGCGACGGTGCCGGTCGCGAAAGAAGGCGACCAGTTGCAGCGAGATTACTGGTATGACTCTCGCCGGTCACTGGCTTTGTTGGAAACTCCAGACTCCATTGGCAAACGAGCTGCAACGCGAGCCTTGCGACGGTTGGGCGGTCGGAAAGTAAAAACCCAGAGTGTGCCGGTGGTTTTTGACCCAATTGTTGCCCAAAGTCTGTTGAGCGATATTTTTAGTGCGATTTCAGGTGATGCCATTTTCCGAAAATCTTCATTCCTGGTTGATCGCCTTGACGAACAAATTGCCGTGCCGGAATTGACGGTCATTGACGATGGAACGTTGAAAGGTGCTTCGGGGTCACGCCCTTTTGATGGTGAAGGGGTACCGACGGGCCGAACAGTGGTCATTGAAAACGGAATCCTGAAAACCTACCTCCACAACACCTATACCGCGCGCAAACTCAACGTCAAAACAACCGGCAATGCTTCGCGAAGTCTGGCGGGGATACCATCGGTCGGGCCAAACAATTTTTTCATTGAGCCAGGAAAGTATACTCCGGAAGAAATTATCCGCTCAGTGAAAAATGGCTTTTATGTCACTGAATTGATTGGGTTTGGCGTCAACGTGGTGAATGGCGATTACTCTCGTGGGGCGGCTGGAATCTGGATTGAAAACGGGGAACTGACCTATCCGGTCGAAGAAGTCACGGTTGCCAGCAATCTGAAGGACATGTTGAAGAATCTGGAAATGATCGGAAATGACCTTGAATTCCGAGGCCGGATCAATGCTCCAACATTGAAAATTTCCACCATGATTTTAAGTGGAGAATAAGGGAGAGAGCTTGGGGCTAAGGGCTGAAGACCTGGTTTTATTTCATCCCTCATCCCTTCGATTGCCCCGAGCTTGCGAGACTTTAGCCCTCAGCCCCAAGCCCTCAGCCTGAGTATTTTCAATCAATGGTCAATCGCGCCAGCCGACGGTCAGAATTTGGGAAATCCGTACTCATCAAAAAAGCTGCCAGTCCGCCAGCGAATATCGCAATCGTCCACAGCCTGAAACCCGAAGCCCCAGCCATGTGTACCGAAGGTCCGGGCAGCGTGGTGACAATTGCTCCTCCGATCAGGCAGCCAATCGCCAGCCATTGATAAATGGCGAGTCCGGAAATCACTCTGGTCTGGGGTTCTCCCCGATACGATTCCTCAACAAACCGGGTCAGCGCCGACAGTATAAAATACAATCCAATGATCATTGGTGCTGGAGCCTGGATTGACCATAACCTTAATAACCACAACCCAATCACACAGTTGGCCAGAATTGAAAAAAGCTGGGTCGGGTAAACCGCTACGCCCTGGAGTTTTGCCAGAGCCGAAACTCTGGAGCGCGGGTGGTGAATGTGAATCCCAAACTGGTCTGGTGCTGGACGGCCATGACAGCAGCCTTGAATGATACATCGCAATCGTCCAATCGCCTGGGCGATGGTGCCTGCCGTTACTGTGGCGGCCCCGACGATGGCACCTTGCTCAGGGTAAACCATGACCATACAGGTGATGGCCAGAATCCCACCAAATAAAAACCCATAGTATCCAAAGGGCCGAAGGAGTTTTGACGAGCCTTCAACCAGTTGTCCCCAGAGTCCAGCCCCAAACAAACTCACCAGGATTCCCCAAAAAATCCAGAGGGCGAGTTGATCACCAACCAGATATACGGCCAATCCGCTTCCGATGGCACCACCGAGGCCACTAAACAGGCCGTGGTTGATGATTCGATATCCGCCAAATTGCCAGGAATGCCAGCTATTGCCGAGGTATTCGGTTGCTGCCAGAAGTTTTCCCCAAACAATCTGCCGGTTATGAGCCAGTCCAGCCAGAGCGATTCCAGTGACGACATCCAGGCTGCCATGCAGCCCAACCAGGACACAACTGATGGAAATACTGACTGCCACCAACCACCAGACCCACCGAAGACGCGGCCAGCGGTCGGCAAATGGAATGCAGGCGAGGACCGACCAGGCAACATGAAAAGAGGGAACTGCCAGCCACGGGGCATCACATTCACAATTGGCGACCCACAGTGCCTGTTCAAACGGGGTTCCGACGATTGGAAGCGCTGCTGCTGCAAAGGGCAATCCAGGCATGACAACATAGCCGGTCAGGCTCAAAACCCATCCATCCAGAACAAAATCGCGCAACTTCTGGCGTGAGGGAACGATGAGCAAGGCCAATACAACCCATCCATAGGCAAAATTGTAAGGCCAAAGCGCCCACCCAGGCCGTGGTACATCAAATTCCCAGAGTCCGCGAACTTCACGCAGGTCCGGGGCGGATGGAATCAAAGCCAGCAGCACATAGACCAATCCCCAGGGAAACAGGGTTAGAAAGAACCCGGCGACTCGCTCTAAAAAGTCAGGTGATTCCAGCGTGTTGGGCGGCAACCGGAGCCAACTGGTCGCACGGGCCTCTGGAAACCGGCGTACCAGATCGGGATTTTCATATCCCCAGACCAGTGCCAGGCATCCGGCGATGACCAGTGGTGAAACCAGCCAGAATCCAGCCGGCAGGTTGAGCCAGGCTGAAACGCCAAAACAAAACAAAATAAAACCGGTATAAATCGGATGGGGGAGCCAGCGGTAAACCCCTGCCGTGACAAAACGTGCTGGAGGGTAGGCATTCATGGGCAATCCTTCGCCCCAAACCCACAGGGCCCACATTCCAAGCAGCATGACGACCATCCCAGCACTGGCAATCAAAAACCCCGAATTTGGTGAAACAGGAATCAGCCAGTGTTGGAACTGTGAGTGGAGAGCCCTGGCCCATATCCAGAGCAGCCAGGGGAGGAAAACAACGAACACGGTTCCGTATGCAATACGTCCGATAATAGAATTATTGTGAGGGCCAGATGACTTCTTCATAAATTGCCCATCCTTCATCCTGGGAATTCCCACAGGTTAACGTGGCGGGTGCCAGATATTTACACTCGACGCCATCAAGGAAGGGACGTGGGATTAACCCTGGAAGGTAAGAAAAGATGCGCAGCGCATCTTCCCCAAGCCTGGCCTGAACCAGAACTTTGGGGGTTCCAAAAGTCAGATGACATCCATTCTCCAGGAAAACCCTGGTTGGACCAATGTTGACCAGTGGGCAACCTTGTCCGTTTAATATCGCAACCCGCCGGGGATGACGGCCTTCCCATTCAACCCAGGTCAAGGTGTGTTGGCTTCCAATCCAGCGACCCCAGCGCAAAATATGCAGCCCAAGATCCCAGGGTTTGATGGTGAGGCAGAGCCGTTCAATGTATCCGGTGCCAACTGGTCGGGCTGAATGTTTTTCTACGACCTGAGCCGATACGGCCAGTGGTTGCCAGGCTACGAATTCAGTTCCTTGAACGAGCAAGGGCGCTACCGATGAAACCGGGTGGGTTGTTTTCCATCTCAAGTCGTGGATTCCGCTTCGATGGCCAACTGCCAGATCCCAGTTGGCGCCGTGCGGGTCAAGGTCAAGTTTGGATCCCCATCGAAATGTTCCGCTTGCCCGTCCCTGGTCATCAATGGCACCCATATAGCGGATGCGAAACCCCAGCCATTGCAGTGAGGCTGCATAGGCAATCAGAACATCTCCGGCTGGTGTAACACAATCGGCATACCATTTCTCAAGAAAAAAAACCACGGGTGCCTCAATTGGGAAACCGGATGACAAGGTGACACAGTGGCAGGGGGAGCTAAAATACCGAACCCTGAAGAATCAGCCTGCGACTGGTGTTGGATGGTGATTGCCAGGGAGATCCGCTTTCTCTTTTGGCGGAGTGATTTGCGAAACAATCCACGTCGCCAGAAAGATGAACAATGGTGAACTGAAGATAAGAAACCACCAGCCAGTTGGGAAATGGTTTGAGAGCAGGACCCGGTATACGCCGTAAAAAAGTGCCAGACTGGTGAGTCCAAGGCTGCTTCCAACTCCTTCCCACTTCCAGGCGACAATCATGCCGATGACGACTCCCAGCGGAAAAAACATCAATGCCAGTCCTTCGGCAACCGTGACTTTTGATGGAGTTGGAACATCGTGTGCCACAAACATCGCCAGCATGCCGATACTCAGGACACTGAGTCCACGTGCCAGCCAGCGGGTCATGAGAATGGTCCATTCAAGGCCGGTTTTTTTCGATTGCATAGGTGCCTCCATAGATATGAATGATTGGCTCTGAGCTGAGCCAACCGCACCATAGTGGAGTGGTATCTGGTCAGGCATGGCCAGTATGACAGATTCCAAATTGTCATCGAAGGCACTTATTGTATAGATGACCGGCAAAACATCCCAGGTTTCTGCCAGGGCTGAATACTATCCAAATCAAATATAAGACAATAAAGTATCTTCTGATTTTTCTGGTTGTAACAGGATGTTATGTGATTTTGGAATGAATATGTCGAATGAGAAAACAGTCAAGTAATTCAATCACATGAGCCTGGCGAGCTACTAACTACTGACTACTGACTACAAACTGATATTAGAGACGTTTATGGCAAATAACATTGAAGTGTTCTTCTTCAGATGGTGGTTGGAAGTATGCGGTGATCGCTTCGAACTCAGCTTCGGTTGTCCAGGGGGTACCGGCGGCTAACCCCGTACTTCGCGCTTGAAGCTGTTGCTTGCACACTGCATCTGAAGCATCCACAAAGTGTAACTCGTGAGCGGCACTGGTTTGCTCCAGTAGCTCTCGGAACCAGGCCCGCTGTGCTTTGGTGTTAGCGGGAAAGTCGAGTACAACCGAAATTCCTTTGAACAAAAGGGCACAGATGTGTGGTCCCAGTGCATTTTTTAATCGAGAAGAACACCTGACAAATCCCTGGATGTCAGTGATTTCTCCGGGAAACAGGTGATCCAGAAGCTCATCCTGAACCAGCAGCACTGCCTGTTCAGTTTCAGCTAAGTTTTTGGCAAGGGTAGATTTTCCAGCCGCCATCTTACCGCACATAAACATAAGTTTTCCTGGAGCGCTCATCATTTTCTCATTTCACAATTGATCAGGTTTTTGGTCAGTTTTGCCGGAACATCGCTGGTGTTGAAGTCTGCTTTGAGCCACGCCCACCCGCGACAGGTTGGTGCCCTGCCGGTGAGGATTGTCAATCTCCGGCGACTTTTCTGCAACGGAGAAGCGCATCATCCCGTCTTGTCATCTGATGGACAGTTCGGTTACACTGGCGAGCTTCGCACTCATCCGCGAAACACGCAGAACGCATCACCTCCACGCTCCCCCTCCTATATCGTTCCAGACTGAGTTGTTTCACTCCTGGCCGGTAGGTTTTCAGCCACGAAGGTCGGTGCCTGCATCTTTCATCCGACCGCATATTTTCATTTTTTTGAGGAGTTTACAGTAGCAATGTCAAAAGGATTTACGCTTTGGTTTACAGGACTTTCAGGTGCCGGGAAAACCACCCTGGCTCACGCCGTTGAGAAAGAACTTCTGGCTCGCGGACGCAATATCGAAATTTTGGATGGTGACGTTGTCCGCACCCACCTGAGCAAAGGATTGGGATTTAGCAAAGAAGATCGCGACACCAACATCCGCCGGATTGGTTTTGTGTGTCACTTGCTGACCCGCAACCATGCCGGGGTCATTTCAGCGGCGATTTCGCCCTATCGCTCAATTCGTGATGAAGTCCGCAGCCAGATTGGTGACAATTTCATCGAAGCCTATGTCAAATGCTCACTTGATGCCTGCATTCAACGCGACGTCAAGGGACTCTATGCCAAGGCGCTGGCCGGTGAAATCAAAGAGTTTACCGGTGTGTCCGATCCCTATGAAGAGCCATTGAACCCAGAACTGGTGCTTGAAACCGATAAGGAATCATTGGAAGAATGCACCGCAAAGATCATTGCCTACCTGGAAAAGCACGGTTTTATCGCGGCAAAACAGGAATCAGCCGTGGCTGTGGCACAGTAACGACAAGGAATGAAACACCGATCATTGCGTCTGAGCGAGTATCGAGAGTTTATGGGGCGGAAGCACATTCCGCCCCATTTGCGCTTTTCACCTGATTCACCGGACTTACAAAGCGAACGCGAAATTCAATTGCGGGCGCTCAGTGTGTCTCTCCGACTTCATTTTGCAGATGACCCGGCAGTGGTGATTGGTTACCGGCGACCGATCAAATGGCAGGCTGATGGTGAGACCGTGATCCGGACTCCGGTCTGCTGGATGGTTCGATTTCCCAATTTTGGGTTGACTCCGCAAAAGGATACCGAATGGGAATACACCATTGATGAGGCACATCCAGCACCCGGCTGGGTTTTGGAGTGTGAAGATCCCGCACTGTCTCCGATTGAATGCCATGACCGGGCCAAACTCTATATTGAGAGCGGCGGGATTGGTGAGTATTTTCTGTTTTCGCCAACATTGCCTGATCATCAACAGATTCGAGCCTTTCAATTTAAAAAAGAAGAGTTTCGCCGTCTCGAACAGTGGGCCTTACTCTGGCACAGTTCCCACCTGCAACTGGACTTGACGATGCTTGAAGGGATGATCCGTCTTCACGATGCCCGGGCCGGAATTCGGATTCCAACCCTGCTGGAATGTCTCGAACAGCGATGGAGCGAAGATAGCAAAGCGACCAAATGACAGGGTGACAGGGTGACAGGGTGACAAGGTGACAGGGTGATTTATTCTTCATCTTCATCCCTTAATTTCATCCCTCATCCCTTCTGAAAACCCTGAACCCTGAACCCTGATTCTATGACGACTACAAAATGCGCTGTCATCGGCCTGGATGGCGCCACCTTTGATTTAATACTGCCGATGGTGGAAGCCGGAGAACTCCCAACCCTGGGCCGATTGCTCAACGAAGGAAGCTGGGGGCCGCTCCGATCAACCATTTTGCCAAATAGCTTTCCTGGTTGGGCCAGCGCCACGACTGGCACCTCGGAAGGGATGCACGGTATTTTTTCGCCTTTTCTCAAGCGCCGTGAAGAATATGGGGTTCGGGCCATCTCGGCGGTTGACCTGCAAACCCGACCTATCTGGGATTTGCTGAATGCGCAAGGCTATTCAACCGGAATTATCAACATTCCAACCACCTATCCGGTTGAAACCGTGACCGGGTATCAGGTCACAGGCATGCTGACTCCCAGTACAAAGTCGCCATTTACCTATCCACCTTCGCTTCAGGCTGAGTTGTTGGAACACCTTCCAAACTACATCATCGAACCCCGGCGGGCACTTGGACGAGCTGAAAAAGCCGCCGAGTTTCGCAATTGTCTGGAAGGCCATGTCCAGGCTGCCGAATATTTGATTCAAACTCGCCCAACCGATTTCTTGATGATTGTGCTCAGTGTGCCAGATCGTGCCCAACATGATTTCTGGGCAGATATGGATTCCGCTCATTTTCGGTATGACCCGACTCAATCGCCTGAGTACAGTGATTTTATCCGAGAAATATACCGACAGGCAGATGCGGGTGTTGAGCGGATACTCCGCCAATTGCCAGATGATGTGACGGTTGTGATTTGTTCCGATCATGGGTTTTCGGCTGAACTGCGGGAATTGCGAGTCAATGAATGGCTCGCCCAGCGTGGATTTCTCCGCTATCAACCTGAAGCCTTTCGAACAGCCAGTACGACGCTTGATAAAATCTCAAATAAACTGACCTATCACTATCGAGCTTTATCCACCAAACTCAAGCCGCACTCGGTGTTAGAGAAAAAAGTGGTTTTTGGCCGGGACTTTCTCAATCAAATTGACTGGGAACATACAACCGCGTTTTTCGGACAGGACAAGGGAGTCTGGATCAACCTCAAGGGCCGTGATCGGGCAGGAACGGTTGAGCCGCAGGACTTTGAGCGGGTGCGTAGTGAAGTGATCCAGGCGTTGAATGAGTGGATGGACCCTGAAACCGGGAAATGTGTTTTCGAAGCCGTTGTACCGCGCGAAGCTACCTTAACTGGACGTTTTGCTGACCGGTTGCCAGATATTTTAGTCATTCCACAACGATCAGAAGATGTGCCGATTGAAACCGCAAGCCCCGGAGCGCCAATTGTCCCCGCAACCACCACGACCGGCACGCACGCCCCAGACGGTATTCTTCTCATGGCGGGGCCGCACATTCGTAAAAACCACCAGTTGATCGGTGCCAACCTCCGCGATATTACGCCAACCGCCCTCTTTGCACTGGGTGCGGCCCTGACACAGGACATGGATGGCCAGCCTCTGCTCGATGCCTTCACCTCAGAATTTACCAGGGCTAACCCCATTCGTCGGCAGGGAACATCATATAAAGATGGATTGACAGGTGGTTCAAACCCCAGTGCGTCGAGTCTCTCCACCGAAGTATTTTCAGACGAAGAAGCCAGTGAACTGGAAGAGCGATTGCGTGCTCTGGGCTATTTAGGGTAGGGATGAAAAAACATCGGGCCAGGGGCTGAGGGCTGAAGACTCGCAAGCTCGGGATAAAAGAAGGGATGAAGGATGAGAGATGAATAAAACCAGTTCTTCAGCCCGAGGTTTTCAGCTCTTAGCCCCAATCCCGATTGTAAAACTTCCGCTTATTTTTTCTTCTTTTCCCCTGAGTTAAGTGGCCTTGCTATGACAAGGCGAAAATCGCGTGCTATACTCGCCCAAATCCCAGGGTCATTCGCCGGTTATCACTCATTTTCCAACAACTGAAATCCCACAATTTTTCGTGGAGGGCCTATGAAGAAACCACTTCTGGCTGCGTTTCTTGTGGTCGCTTCCTGGACTGCCAGCGCGTCGGCATACACGGTTATTCTCAAGGATGGCCGACGACTTGAAGTTCAAGAGAATTACCGCATCGTTAATGATATTGCTGTTTTCGTGCTGGCTGACGGGAAACGGTTCTCAGTGTCAGTCAACAATGTTGATATTGCCAAGACGGAAATGGCCAACCATCAAGGGATTGGTGAATTTGTCCAGCGAGCCGGAGCACCGCTCCCGATTCTTGATTCAGATGTGCCTGCTGTAAAACCAACTCCAGCGATGAAAGATAAAACCGCTGTTGCCCGGGCAAAGACACCGATCACGCGTACGCTGGTCAATGCTGACTTTGAGACCTACAAGCAACGCCGTGGCGATTCAAAGAAGGACAAGGATACGACACCTGAAACGTCTCCAACTTCTGAAGTTGCTGCTGCCACACCTGCCTTCCAGCCACTTCCGATTGATCCAGTCCTGGATCGAAAGTCCGAAGCCTACTGGCGTGAGCGAGCCCGACCACTCCTGACCGAAATGGCAGTGCAAGAAGAGTTGATCGGTATTTTGCAAAATCAGCTCTCGCAACTGGAAGCCAATCGGGGACGTGGACAAACATCATACAGCACCATCCAAACTCCTGGTGGTGTGGTGATCAATGGCAATGGTGGGTATTACAATCCTGGAAGCACTGTTTTGATCCCGCAAACCAATACCAGTGGCCAGGATTTTGAAACCAAAGTTCGAGAGCGTTTGATGGAAGCACGGTTGAATCTGACGGCTGTCCAAATTCGCTACAATGCCTTGACTGAAGAAGCCCGCCGGGCCGGAGTTCCACCAGGATGGACTCGCTGGCAGTAGGCAGGTGACTTGTGCTTAGTGCCTGGTATTTGGTACTTGGTGCTTGGAGTATTCGAAGAACCCGGAACCCGGAACCCGGAACCCGGAACCCGGAACCCGGAACCC
>CAZXCE010000100.1:0-17554 GCA_964639175.1 uncultured Clostridia bacterium | reverse complement strand
TGACGTCATTTCAGGTGGCAAGCGACACAACGGAATGCTTGTTCCCAAAAATGAAAAGCACCTCGTCTACTGGTGGCGTGGAGGTCACGACTATCTGTTTCTGGTTGTCCGCCAGGGAAAGATTGCCGAGGCCAGATGGTGGTATGCCGGCGAGTAATACCAATCAGGGTTCAGGGTATCGGGTTCAGGGTTCAGGGAAATACAATTTTTTCAATAATTTAGCTTTCAGGTAACACGAGGACTTCAGTTCAAAATGGTATAAGGTCATTCGGGCTGGGAAAATTTGCTACACTGGTGTGACCGACACCAATTTCACTTTCTCACTTCACGACTATGGAATTCCAACTCACCCACGCACTTGAAATACTCCGGCAAACACCTGCCACGCTTCGTTCCCTGCTGGAAGGACTCTCTCCGGAATGGATTCACGCCACCGAAGGTCCCGAAACCTGGAGCCCATTCAACATCGTCGGCCATTTGATCCACGGCGAAGAAACCGACTGGATTTCCCGCGCCCTCATCATTCTCAATCAGGGCGAAAGTCGCCCGTTTGAACCGTTTGACCGGGTGGCAATGTTTGAGCGGTACGGCCATCAACCACTTTCCGAATTACTGGATCTGTTTGCCCAACATCGGGCCGCCAACCTTGAGAAACTGATTTCGCTCAACCTGACGGATGAACACCTCGCACTCCGTGGTCAGCACCCGGCTTTTGGGAGCGTCACGCTCCAGCAGCTTCTGGCAACCTGGGTCGCGCATGATTTAAGCCATCTGGCCCAGATTTCACGCGTTCTGGCGCATCAATATCAAGCGGCTGTCGGCCCCTGGCGCGAGTATCTTTCGATACTCAAATGAAAAAGCGCATCCCAGGTGAAAGTATTTTTCATCAATGACAGTTCCCATTCCGCCATCTTTGCTCGTCGTGGGTCACCAATCTGCGCGGCACATCTTATTCATTGAGGAAATGAGCTTTGCCTTTGAACGCTCAAAAATAGGTCTATGAAACCAAACTCGCTCTCGCAAATATGGCTGTTTCTGGCCACCGTCAGTGTCTGTTTCTGCCTGACATCCCAAACCACGCTTGCCAAACTGCCCCCACGCGGCGGAGAAAAAATCAAAGCTGAAGACGTTATCGCCAAACACCTCGAAGCTATCGGCCCGGCAGCGGTTCGAGCAGAAATAAAAACTCGTCGGGCGGAAGGCACCGCCAGTTTCTGGTCGCTGGCTGTTCGTGACTTGCGTCCCTCAGGTCCTGCCGTTTTTACATCAGAAGGTAAAAAAGTCCTGCTTGGAATGAACTTTAACCTCAGCGATTATCAATCGGAGCGCACCACGTTTGACGGAAAACAGGTCTGGTCAGGCTATCGGCGGCCTGGTGTCCGGTCTCCGCTCAGCGAATATCTGCTTCCCCGAAAAGTGATTTTTCAGGAAGGGCTGTTTGGCGGCGTGCTCTCAACCGGCTGGTCACTCCTGGACCTTTCATCAAACAAAGCGCGGCTTGAATATGGTGGGATCAAAAAAGTAGACGGTACCCCGGCGCATTTACTTCGCTATCAACCTAAAGGCGGCTCGGACGTCACAATCCGGCTCTATTTCGACACCGAGCACTTTCGGCATATCCAGACGGAATATGAACAGGTTTTCGCCGCTCAAATGGGTGCCACACCTGAACAATCAGCCCAGATTCAGACACCACGCATTAAAATGACTGAGCGGTTCGATGATTTTTCAGAAGAACAGGGCCTGGTGCTGCCACACAGCTACAAGATTTTGTTTTCTCCAAATGGTTCAACCCAATTCAACTGGCAAATCACATTTCAAAAAGTTGTGGTGAACGAACCAGTTGACCCATCCACGTTCCAGCTTTCACCGGGTAAGTAAGGGTTCAAGGTTCAGGGTTTTCGGAAGGGATGAGGGATGAAAAAATCACCCGGTCACCTTGTCAGCCGGTCATCTTGTCATCTTGTCACCTGTTCAGGTTTTCGCCGCGTAGCGATGGTTGAATTGAGGCAGGTCGTTTACGGCCTGTTGTTGGGTTCATGGTTCAGGGAAAAGGACATAAAGGACAAAAGGGACATAAAGGGCATAAGTTCGAAAACCCGAAACCTGGAACCCGGAACCCGGAACCCCAACGAGGTACACCGTATGTGTCGCAACATCAAACCCCTGTTTAATTTCGAACCACCTGTCACGGATGAAGAAATTCGGGCCGCCGCGCTCCAATTTGTGAGAAAAGTGAGTGGCTTCAATAAACCATCAAAAGCCAATGAACCCGCGTTTCTGGCGGCAGTTGAGGAAATTACCACCATTTCTAAAAATTTGCTGAATGCCCTTGAGACAAATTCACCGCCGAAGACTCGCGAGGAAATGGCCGCTAAAGCCCAGGCCCGCACCGCTCGGAGATTTCCGACGTGAACAGCCCGGTATCAACCTTGCTTTTTTCACTCCATTTCGTTCCAGTATTCATTCTTGGCAAGGTTTTATACGTCGTTGGGAAACGGTGATAGTATCTCAAGTGGTTTAACCCAGGAGGGTTTCAATATGTCAACACAACTCAAACATTACTACACTGACAAAGAATATCTCACAATTGATCGTGCTTCAGACATCAAGCATGAGTACCTTGATGGAATCATTTATGACATGAGCAGGGCTTCGGCACGGCACGTTCAAATTGTTGGCAACATCGCGGGAGAACTCCGTACCCGGCTCCGAGATAAGCCATGTCTGATTTATTCGACTGACCTTCGCGTGCGAGTGAGCCCAGCGGGGTTGTATGCCTATCCAGATGTTGTCGTTGTCTGCACCAAACCAGAGTTTGTTGACGAAGAACTCGACACCTTGACCAACCCGCTATTCATTGTTGAAGTTCTCTCAGACTCAACCAAAAACTATGACCGTGGAGAGAAATTTGAGCGCTATCGAACTAACCCTTCATTTCGTGAATATTTGCTCGTCGCTCAAGATCGAGTCCATGTCGAGCGATTTGTTCGCCGGGAAGATGGAATGTGGCTTTTGTATGAAACCAACCAGCTTGATGAAATCATTGAACTGGTCTCAGTTGGGTGTAGCATTCCAATCGCTGAGTTTTACCTTAAAGTTACCTTCCCAACATCGGTCCCCACTCCAGGTACTGAGTAACACCATTCAGGATTCAGGGTATCGGGTTCCAGGCTCTGGAAAAAGGACATCAAGGACAAAAGGGACATAAAGGAAATAGATTCGAAAACCCGGAACCCGGAACCCGGAACCCGGAACCCGGAACCCTAAATCTGCGGAAACAAATGCGCCAGCCGGAGTTCCCGGAGCATGGCGCTTTTCTTTGCCTGGTGGGTCTGCATCCGCTGCAAAATATCATCGAGTACCTGAACGGCATTGACCACAAAGGGGCCTTTATTGAGCATCACGCATTCGGCCCGGTGGCCCATCGCCGCGTCGGTGATTTCAGCCCGCGATGGCATTCCCTGGCGAGCGAGCGTTTCCAACACCTGGGTTGCCCAAATCACTGGGACATGGGCGGCTTCGCAAATCCAGAGAATTTCCTCCTGCACTTCGGCCAGTCGTTCAAAGCCACATTCAACCGCCAGATCACCACGGGCAATCATCACGCCGGAACAGGGCATGCGCATGGCAGTCAGCAACATGGCAGCCAGGTTTTCAAACCCCCGTCGGGTTTCAATCTTGAGAATCACCGCCGGTTGCGGCCCACCAATCCGGTTGATTTCCTCGCGGAGCAAATCAACATCCTGGGCTTGATTGGCAAACGAGAGCGCCACGGCATCGGCGTGATGAACGACAAACCGGAGATCGGCAATATCCTTTTCGGTCAGTGCCGACAGCCGTAACGCGCTATCCGGCAGGTTGATGCCTTTATCACTTCGGAGTTTGGCCCCTCGGGCAGCGGTCTGCGTGATTCGAACCAGGGTCCGGTCATCTTCGATGCGTTCGATTACGCCGCCGATTTTGCCATCATCAAACCAGATTCGCTCTCCGGCGCGGATATCGTCGAAAACTTCAGGTAAAGTGCAACCAATCGAAGCCGGACAGAGGATTCGCCCCCGGCTATCCACGGTGGCCGGTCGGCCCGGTTTTAAATTCCGAGTCAAAATCAGCAAATCCCCTTGCTGTAAGGTAATTGGGTTTTCACGTGGGGCAAACACGCCAACGTCTGTTTTCCCGGTTTCAGGGCGGTGATCACCCGGCTCGATGTGGAGCACAATTCCAGGAACAAGATAGGCGACGCGTTTGAGTTCGGCCCAGCATCCATCATCGGTGGCATCCACCACATGCAGAGTTCGCGGAGCACCGCGAAGGTCCCGAAACTTGATGGCGTCTCCGACCTCAAGTTGCGCCAGCCAGTCAGCCGATACCGGAAGAATGGCATCCGCCGGCGACGGAGACCGAACCGGTGATTCTTCGTTGGTGAGCCACACCCGGGCCGGAGCCACAACCTTTCCATAGACATCACGTTGCGGACGAATCTTCATCACCGTCGGTCCAGGTTCCAGCGGTCCAGTGCGTAGCTTCGGTCCCGCCAGATCCATTACGACCCGACACGACCGACCCAGTGACGCTTCGGCGTGGCGAAGATGGTCAATCATTCGCTTCCAGGCCCGGGTGTCGTCGTGGGCACAATTGATGCGCATGCAATCCATACCCTGTTTGACCAGATTGTGGACCAGCATGTAATCGTCCGCGGCTTCGCTCGGCATAGTGACCATAATCCGAACTTCACGACCTGGTGGAACTGGCCCCAGCAGCCGTTCGGTGTGATCGGTGAGCAGGTGCTGGCCTCCAGCAAAATCAAGGGCTGGGGTCACCGGCTCTGGTAAATCCCCGTCGCGCTGAATCAGCCGATGTAGCGCACGCAACACAGCATCTACCGTTGCCAGCACGTGCGATTCGGCACGGCCCAGTGAAGACAACCCCAACGCCGCCAGCCGTAACTGGAGCGGACGGAGGTCATGTCGCCGCAACGCCAGATAATGCAGCAGGTTGCGGGCGCTTTCATGGTAGGTTGGGTTGAGTTTGTCCAGGATTGTTTCAGCCGGACTGGCCAGATTGATCATCTCGGCCCGAATCGTAGTCAATTCAGCAAACAGCGATTCCATTTCCTGGGTCAGTTGAAATGGAGTGAGTTCAAGACCGTCGTTTGGGTGTGTCATGGAGAAACAGATAAAACTCTGAGTTGGATTCTTTGGGGAACAAATGAGCTTTTTTCGTCTGGTTGGGGCAACCATGCTTTTTCTGTATCTTGCCACTGGCAGCTTTCCCGCTTCAACTCAGGATTGACACCAACCATATCACCTGGGCATCTTCAGTTGCGGAAAGATTGGGTCTTGCCCGCAGGGCGATGGAAAATAGCCGGGTGGAAGCCTGCTTTGAAGCACACTCGCCGGAATCCAGACCCAAACGGTTCGCTCTCGGGAGGGCGTTCGCTTTTCTTAAAATGGTGTCAGGGTTGCCCAAACCCACAAAAGGAGCGACAATCAACCATTCTATCTTTTGTGAATAAGAACACTTTATGCAATACAAAATACTTGTCAAAGAACAACCAAACCATCTTTTCTCAGCTTCGGCCCTTGGTTTTCCTGACTTCCAAATTGAAGCAGAAACCAAAGAAATCGCCGTTTCCAAGGCGAAAGCGGCACTGACCGATTACCTGACTCAAGGTGAAATTGTGACAGTAGATATTGATCTGGATCCAACCAATCCCTGGCTGGCAATGCATGGACGATTGCGCGATGACCCAGCCTTCGACGAGGTCATGGCTGAAATCGAAGCTTTTCGTAAGCAGGTTAACAACAGGGAAAGTGAGTTATGACCCTGTATATTCTTGACACCGATCATTTCAGCTTGAACCAACGAGGCTTTCCAGCTCTCAAAACCCGGTTAATGCAACTTCCTATTGAAGATGTGGCAATTACAGTTATCACAGTTGAAGAACAACTCAAAGGTTGGCTGGCTTATATCAGCAAAGCAACCACGGCTGAATCCCGCGTCAATGGTTATCACCGTTTAAAAGAAGCAGTATTTGATTTCGGGCGGATTCAAGTTCTTGAGTATGATGCCAGCGTGGATTCCCAGTTTCATCAACTCCGGCAGCAAAAAATTCGGATTGGAAGTCAAGATTTACGAATTGCGGCGATTACCCTTGTTCATAATGGAATTTTAGTTACTCGTAACACAAAGGATTTCTCCCAGGTACCTGGGCTTCAAATTGAAGATTGGACCGTTTGACACAAGACCGTTCAAATCAAGCATTATTGCGCTGGTGTTCTTCCTCCAACATTCATAGACTCTTTCGCAAACGTCTAAGACCAAAGCATTAACTGACAACCCAGACAATGGTTCGCCAATCCCTGGACCGGACCGCACAACAGCTTCAGCAAGCAAAAGCTTGAACTCTGTACTTTTCCTTTCAGCTATTCTTCCGATTCGGGGTTTGCAAGCTGGTCGGCGATGGGACGTGTTTTTGATTGATTGCGCGTGAAGCCAAACGCTTCGGCCAGGCTCAGGATCTGGCCGACAACCGACACCAGCGATTGTCCGGCGGCGGCGTCCGTGCCCGATCCAATCGTCACTGATCGCAATTCGTCCGGCTTGGGCAGGTGCTCCAGCATTTCGGGCAGTGTCTGAATCAATTCGCGGTGCAAAAAGGCATCAGAGAGGTTGTTCTCAATATTCTGTTCAGCCGATTTCAGGTCCAGTTCGTGCTGGGCCTGTTTGTTTTTGGCTTCATTTTGGGCGGCTTGCTGCGCCAGGGCGTTGTGAAACTCGGTGTCCCGGCGGGTCAACATTTCAGTGAGCTTCATCCGCTCGCGGGCAAATTCCTGCTCCAGCCGTTCCTGTTCAAGTTTGGCGTTGGCTTTGGCCAGGGCGATTGAATTCTCAATTGTGGCTTCTTCAAGTTCACGTTTGGATTTTTGTTCCTGCTTGAGCGTGATGTTGCGTTCCAGGAGCGTCGCCCGGGTGACTTCCTGTTCTTTCTGATGACGGCGGGCTTTTTCGGCCTGTTCGCGGTCAAACACTTCGGCTTCTTTGGCCGCTCGAATCCGTGCCAGTTCGCTCTTACTTTCCATTTCGGTCACCGAGCGCGTTTGCTCGTGTTTGAGTTCTTCGGCCTTGATCACTGATTCGGCTTCGAGCTTGGCCAGATTGGCAATCCGGGCACGGTCGGCACGAAATGGTTCCTGGAGGTTTTCCCAGAGGCGCGTTGAACTCACCACGGCTTCCTTGATTTGAACCGTGACAATCCGCAACCCCAATCCTTTATCACTATCCCCTTCCCCTTCAGCGACTTGCCTGAGTCGGGCTGTCAGTTCCTGGATAATCGGCTGCTTGTCTGAGAGCACATCATCAATGCTCATGGTGGCGACTTTGTCTTTGATGGCGGCTTCGGCCTGTTCGCGCAACTGCACGTTGACAATCCGCATGGGGTCAACCAGATCGGAAAAATCCAGCTTTTTGTAAGCCGTGGCAAAATCACCAATGATCCACTGGACATAGCCCTGGACCAGCAACCCTTGCAATTCGCGGCAGATACAGTTGGCATTGATCAAAATCGTCTGCATGGCCGACGGAACAACCAGATAGGAATCAGAATAGGGGTTGAACCCAAAGGAAATGCCCAACCCAATATGCAATGGATCGGGGTAACCCCGGCGGGTATGCACCACGTAGGCATTGGGCGGGACAATTACCGTCTTCCAACGCCAAAAGCCAACGACCCGAACGTCAAGGGCCGGTGCCAGCACCGGAGCAGATTGCATTAAATCAGCCGGCGGTGCCGCCATCGCCTGAGCCATCATCGGGGCCATCGGCCCCATGTTTGGAACCGCCATGTCCGCCTGGCGTCCACGTTTAGCACGTAAATCCACTTCGACTTGCTGCTGTTCGGCTTTGACCTGCTCCAGATAGGTATTTTTCATCGGGTTCCCTCCTGACTCCATAACGTTCTCCTCTGGCTGAAAAAGAAGGCTGGGTTTAAACAGGGTTAACAAGACTCTGGTACAAAGACATAAGAGGAATGGCTCTCAGTATACTGAAAAACCTCCTTCCTGCCTTTTCTTTTCATACAATTTCGGAGGCCATATGAAAAACCTTTTTCTCAAAATCATTTCCACAGGTATCCTCAACCTCATTCTGGCTGGGTGCCTCCTGTGGATTTCAACTGGATGCAGGTCTTCGCGGGCTTCTCACGAAACGATTGAAATCAAAGGCTCTGACACCCTGGTTCAAATCACGACTGCCTGGGCCGAAACCTATACCACTCACAATTCCAGAGTGATGGTCAATGCCTCTGGCGGCGGGTCCGGAACCGGGATTGCCGCCCTCATCAATGGCACTATTGACATTGCCAGTTCCAGCCGCGAGATCAAACCCAGGGAACGCGAAGAAATCATCACCGCTCGGGGCAAGGCGCCAGTCGAGTTTGTCATTGGGTATGATGCCCTGGCAGTGTATGTCCATCCGTCAAATCCGGTCACCCGGCTTTCAATCGAGGAACTCCAACACCTGTGGTCTGAAAATGGTGATATTGAACGGTGGGATCAACTTGATAGACAACTGGCTGGAAAAGTTGTGCTTATTGGTCGGCAAAACAGCTCTGGCACCTATGACTACTTTCGGGAAATTGTCTGCAATCAGGATGAACAGGGGCGGTCGCGGGAATTTCGAGCCGGGATTAGCGAACTGAACGGGTCAAGCGAAGTCATTGAACAAATTGGTCGCTCCCGACTGGCGCTTGGGTATACCGGAATGGGCTATAAAAACCATCATGTTAAATGGCTTGCCCTTTCAAAGAAAAAAGGCCAGCCCGGCGTGTTTCCGTCAATTGAAACAGCCCGAACGGGTGATTATCCGTTGGCCCGCAAGTTGTATCTCTACACGGTAGGCGAACCCGATGGCGAAACCCGCAAGTTCCTCGATTGGGCACTCAGTTCCGAAGGTCAGGCGATTGTGGCTCAAGAGGGGTTTGTTCCACGATGGTAAAAAGCGGTGTCAAGCCACCGCACTCCATATTTGACTTCGGTAGGTAAGGAAGTCACAATGGGACGATCCAAAAGAGGTATTCCACCGACTGAAACCGCCTTGCCTCATCAACGTCTCATGTTCAGTCATCAAGAATACCCGTTGAAGCTCACCCAAATTAAATATCACCTGTGCCACCTGGCATTCAGCGGTGCGATATACCGGTTTCGTTGCCCCAAACCCGTTCATCCGCTTCACACCTGATTCTTTTGAATCTCCAGGCATTGCCATGCTTACCTGAGTTGCACAGGTTCTGGCTTTGGTTCAAGCAGGGGTTTACACCTTGCCTGATCGAACCAGTAGCAGAATTTCAACTGCACATATGGATGAGCTATGGATTCCCCGTCTCTGCCTCCCAATCAATGGCGTGAACTCAATCATCAGCTTGAAAAACCTGTCGAATGGTTTATTCACTTCTGCGGGTGGAGCGCCATCCTGTGCGTGATTTCAATCTTTCTCTTCATTTTTATCGAAGCTGAACCGCTGCTTCCAAAAATTAACTGGATGGAATTTTTCACCAGTGTGCGTTGGATCCCGAATCCAGCCAAAGGAAATCCTCCGCATTATGGCGCCCTCGGATTAATTGCAGGCACGGTGAGCACCACGGTGCTGGCGATGGTTCTGGCAATCCCGGCTGGACTCGGCGCTGCAATTTACATTTCTGAATTTGCCACTGGCGCGACCAAAGAAACCCTCAAAGTCGTGATTGAACTGCTGGCCGCAATTCCTTCGATTGTTTGGGGATTTATCGGCTTGATGGTGCTTGGGCCACTGGTTCAACGCGTTACCGATGCGGCCCTGGGGACTAATTTGTTCACTGGATCATTGATTCTGGCCTTGATGAGTGTGCCGGTGATTGTCTCCATTGCTGAAGACGCCCTGCGAGCGGTTCCTGATACCTATCGTGAAGCTGCCCAGGCACTGGGTGCCA
This sequence comes from uncultured Clostridia bacterium, assembly GCA_964639175.1. GTDB lineage: Bacteria > Acidobacteriota > Blastocatellia > Chloracidobacteriales > Chloracidobacteriaceae > JACQXX01. The sequence continues at coordinate 7,590 of CAZXCE010000100.1, read as the reverse complement.
ACACCTGGGAGATTGTCTATCGGGTGCTGTTCCCGGCTGCCCGCAATGGACTTCTGGCTGCCTGCCTGCTGGGGCTTGGCCGCGCCGTCGGCGAAACCATGGCCGTGCTGCTGGCGACCGGGCACGCCAACCAGATTCCAACCTCCCTGGTTGACCCGGTTCGAACCATGACCGCTGCGATTGCTGCCGAGCTGGGCGAAGCCCCCAAAGGCAGCGATCATTACCGGGCTTTGTTTGTCCTTGGAATTGTTTTGTTTGCTCTTACCGGAGCGATGAATGTCATTTCCGATATTGTCATTAAAGGTATTCGCCAATCACATCGAGCTTGAGAACAGGGTTCCGGGTTCCGGATCTTCGAAAATCTTTTTCGTCCTTTTTGTCCTTATCTGTTTTTGATTTCCCTGAACCCTGAACCCCGAACCCTGAACCCTGTTTTTATATGTCCAACTCTGGAAACCCTTTTGCACCAACCGAATATGAACGTCGAAAAGAAACCCAGGTACAACTGGCTCGCTGGGCGACCTTTGGTCTGGCGATCCTGCTGGTGGCTCCGGTGGTGCTCATTCTGCTTCAAGTTGTCATCAAAGCGGCGCCCGCTTTGAGTTTTGAGTTTTTCTGGGCCAATCCAGGTGACAAAGGGAAAACCGGCGGGCTGTGGGCGCCACTGATTGGTACTTTTTATCTGGTGGTGGTTTCAGTGCTGCTGGTTTCACCGGTTGGCGTGCTGGCAGCGGTTTACCTCAATGAATATGCCTCAGATAACTGGTTTACCCGGTTGATCGGCATGGCCGTCACCAGTCTGGCCGGGGTTCCCAGTATCGTCCACGCGCTGTTTGGCGTCGGGGCGTTTGTTCTTTTTCTCGACCTGGGAACCAGTTTGCTGGCGGCAGCCTGCACAATTGCGGTGATGAACCTGCCGATTGTGATTGCGGCTACCCGCGAAGCCCTGATTGCCGTTCCGATGTCGTTTCGAGAAGCCTGCTGGAATTTGGGCGCATCACGGCTCCAAACCATCTGGACGATTGTGCTGCCAAACTCAATCAGTGGAATTTTGACAGGTATCATTCTGGCCGTTTCGCGCGCGGCTGGAGAAACAGCCCCGATTCTGTTCACCGGGGCAGTATTCTTTAAACGAATTCCCGACCAGGGGCTGGAAAAATGGATTCCCTACGGACTCGACGATCAGTTTATGGCGATGGCCATGCACCTGCACGTCATCTCAACCCAGGTTTCAAATATGCCAGAGTCCCGCCCGTTTGCCTGTGCGCTGGTTTTGATTGTGATGGTTCTGACCATCAACAGTTCAGCGATTGGGCTTCGGGTCTGGCTGCGAAACCGCAAGAAATGGTGAAGGAATCGGGTTCCGGGTTCCGGGTTCCGGGTTCCGGGTTTTCGAACCTTTCAACCTGATTTGGTCTTTCAGTGCTTTTCGTTCCGTTCTCCTCTAAACCCTGAACCCTGACCCCTGACCCCTAAACCCTGAATTCTCAATCATATGATTCCTCATATCGAATTCGCTGATACTGTCGTGCACTATGGTGAGAAAAAAGCGCTGGATGGAGTTTCGCTGTCCATTCCCGAAAATTGTATTTTCTCGATTGTAGGCCCGGCAAACTCCGGCAAAACCACACTGCTCAAGTGCATCAACCGCACGCTTGACTTTATTCCTTCAGCCCATATCAAAGGCAAAGTCGCCATTAACGGTAAGGACGTCCGCCACCATAAAAATGTCTATGATTTGCGGCGGCGCATCGGAATGGTGTTCCCGCTTCCGGTCGGATTACCTCTCAGTGTTTATGATAACGTGGCGTATGCCCCACGAAGAATGGGAATCAGGCGCAAAGTACAACTCGACGACATTGTCGAACGCTGTTTACGCCAGTCTGTGTTGTGGGATGAAGTCAAAGATCGCCTTGACCTGCTTGGAACCCAGCTTTCAGGCGGCCAGCAGCAACGATTAACGCTTGCCCGCGCGCTCTCACTTTCACCCGAAATCCTGTGCCTGGATGAATTCTCGATTGCGATTGATCCGGTGACCACCATGAAAATCGAAGAAGTCCTCGTGGAACTCAAAAAGAAAATGACGATTGTCCTGGTCACCAATCTAACGCAACAGGCTCGCCGGATTGGGGATTACACCTGTTTTCTGAATAGTTCCCATCTGGTTGAAACTGGCCCGACGGAACGCCTGTTTACGGCGCCACAATTTCCCATCACTGGTGAATTTTTACACGGTGCGTTTGGGTGAAATTTGGATTTTTCTGTGTGTTCCGTGTATTCCGGGGTCTCTTCCTCAAGGCCAAGCTCCTGATCCTAACCTCCAACACAAGTGGTTGATTTGAGGCACGATGAGCATTCAAGTCCGAGATTTCAGCTTATGGTATGGCGATTTTCAGGCCCTGAAACAGGTGTCGCTGACGATTCCACCGGGACTGGTCACCTCGTTGATTGGGCCTTCCGGGTGCGGGAAAACAACGCTGCTGCGATCTTTTAACCGGATCAATGAACGATTTGGCAATGTAACCACCAAAGGCGAAATTTTGATCCTGGGCAAAAATATTCTGGATCCAGATGTGAGTGTAGCCACGCTTCGGAAACGGGTAGGCATGGTGTTTCAACGCCCCAACCCGCTTCCGATTTCAATTTATGAAAATGTGCTGTTTGGGTTAAAAACGCACCTTCCCCGTCACGAGTTGAAACAGTTGCGGCTTGATGAAGAAGTGGAATCGGCCTTACGCCAGGTTGAGCTTTGGGATTCGGTCAAAGATGTTTTGCACCGCAAAGCCATCAATTTACCCCTGGAACAACAGCAAAAACTCTGTATTGCCCGGTTGTTGCCCCTCAAACCTGAAATTCTCCTGATGGATGAACCCTGTTCGGCGCTTGATGCGGCTGGAATCGAACGCATTGAGTCGTTGATTCGCCACCTCAAAGCCCACTACACCATTTTGATTGTCACCCACAATATGTCCCAGGCGCGGCGGGTCAGCGATGAATGTATTTTTATGCTCCTCGGAGAAATCATTGAGCATCGCCCCACCATTGATCTGTTTACCCACCCTCAATCTCAACAAACAGCCAGTTATATAGAAGGACGATTTGGATAACCGGCGGAGTGCGGCGGCTTGCGGTGGAGTGCGGCGGCTTGACGCCGCTTTGTGCTATATTCAGCCGCTCCAACCTGACACATCCCAAACCGCTGTACGCCACCCATGTCTCTCACTTTCGCTTCCTACTTTGACTTTGCACAAGCCGTCTACAACACCGGAATTCTGTCCGACCCCTGGATTGATGGCCGCGAACGCTTTTCATTACAAGGAGTTATCCTGCCTCAGGACCAGGCTGATGCCCTCGAAGAAGCTGCCGAACGGGTGGCGTATCTGCATCAGGAACTGGTTGAAATCCTGCTCAATCGCCCCACCTTGATGAGTGATTTCTATGAACTGACCCCATTTCAGCAGGCCATGTGGGAATCTTCCGGCGGCCTCTGGCACGGCATTGCCCGCGCCGATTTGTTTGTGCTCCCCGACGGGCAAATTCAATGTTGTGAACTCAACAGCGATACCCCGTCCGGTGAACCCGAAGCCGTATTGCTCAACCAGCTTTTGCACACTCCCCACGGTGCAGTGATTGATCCCAATGCCCGGTTTGAAGCCAGCTTCCTGCGGATGTTGCGTGAAAGTCAGGCCAAACGCACCGACCAGCCGCTTTCATCGGTGGCAATTATCTATCCAACTGAACTCACTGAAGATCTGTCAATGATTCTGCTCTATACCCGCTGGCTCCAGGCCGCCGGAATCAACGTGGTGACCGGTTCTCCGTTTAATCTGCGCCGGACCCGGCGTGGCATTGAAGTCCTGGGCCATCCAGTTGATTTGATCATCCGGCATTACAAAACCGACTGGTGGGGCGAACGGGACCCGGTGTGGGCTGATGCGGAGGACTTCCCTGACCCGGAGCCGCTCTTTGAACCATTGGGCATGCTCATTTCGGCTGAAATGGCTGGCGAAGTCACGCTGGTCAATCCATTCGGATCGGTCGTCACCCAAAATAAACTGTCGCTGGCGTTCTTTTGGGAATACCGGTCCCTGTTTTCAGAAATGGCTCAGGCGTGGATCCAGACCTACCTGCCGGAAACCCACCGACTGAGCTATTTTTCGATTGACCGACTTCGGAACGAACAGTCGCAGTGGGTGTTAAAAAGTGATTATGGCTGTGAGGGCGCCGAAACGATTTGCGGGCCGTTTGTGTCACCTGAAACCTGGCAACGGTCACTGGATCTGGCAATTCCCCAGCATTTTGTTGCGCAACGGTTTTTTGAGGCCCAGCCTGATGACCAGGGACGGATCCCAAACTACGGAGTGTACTTGATCGGAGGCAGTGCAAGTGGGTATTTTACAAGGCTCTCATCCCAAAGCACTGAATACTCAGCGTTGACGGTGCCAACGTTTCTTTTGCCAGAGGAGTAATGTCAATCGTGTCTGACGAAAATCAATCTTCATCCGGACCCGGAGCATTTGGTCGTGTATTTCGCCGCCGCCAGCAACTTCCGGACGGTCAATCACAAGGCTGGTGGTCCACTTCACGTCGAAAATTCATCATTGGCGGCAGCGTTGCCGCTCTCGGGCTGGCAGGCGTTGGCACGTACTGGCTGCTTCGTGATGACACCAGCGAAATTGATGACGATTCCCTGGCCTTGCAGCAAAAACATGGCTGGAATCTGGGATCGGAAGATAAACCATTGACCTTGACAGGTATTCAGCCCCAGGACTCGCTTAAAACCGAGGAGTGGAAGCACTATCTTGACTTCAATACCATGCTGGGTGCCTTTCAACCAGCGGCACCGGCCTGGGCGCCATTTTTTGTGCCAACGCTGATCCAGTCGCTCAAATTTGACACGCTCCGGGGGCAGTTGCATCCGATTTCAACGCCCGACATGGAAGAGAGCTATCAGCGTGGGCAAACCATCGGGAAAGATTTCCTCGTCAATGCCCAAAACCGAAATGAAACCGCCCTGATTGCCGACCTGCCGGGGCGGGACGCGGTGGCGTTTGGTGCCGGACTGGCCGACAAAGCCCGGCTGGTGACGACCTTCGACAATTTTCCGCATCCACTTGGCGTGACCCCTTCGCACGAAACGCTGGGCGCCATGCTCTATTACGCCAAAGAGATCCAGACCAAACAGACGGCACTTCCGGCAGATGCCCCGGTGGTGTTCCTGCTCGATTCCAACCGGCTGGCCCCCTACAAAGACGCCGACACCCAGTTTGACAATCGCTATCTGGCCAAAGTGCCGTCAGCCCAGAAGTTAAAGGAAAACGGCATCAAATCGCTGGTCTATCTCACGCCAGATCGAACGCGAACCACCGAACTCGATGACCTGAACGAAGAGTTTGTGGACTTTAAAGACAACGGGCTGACGGTTGCCATGTTGCCGCTGTCTGATTTCACCCCGCTTGACGAACAGGTGGTCAAACAACTGCCGGATGGGTCAAAACAAACCGTGACAGAACGGCATTATTACTATGGCGGCGCGCCGACCAGCCACGGATTCTTTTTCCTGGCCTATCCCTTGTATGTCCCAACACCGGCCTACGCGCGGACGTTGCCACGAGCAACACCGAGCCTTCGCCCACCGGTCGCCCCGCCGACATACGCCCCTGTTCGGCGGCCCACCATGTTTGCCGGCTCACGCCTTGGATCAAACTATGGGGTTGGGAGAGCCAAACCAAGCGGCTTTGGTCGGACCACCGTTCGCGTCAACCCATCGGGCGGACTGGCTGGCACCAGGGCGGGACGCTCTGGGTATTATTCGCCCAACCGCTCCGGCTCGTTTGGCCGGGGTGGATATTCAGGAAGCTGAGAATTTGGGCTGAGAATCTGGGCTGAGGGTAGAGGGCGAAGGGCAGCAGACTCGCAGGCTTGGGGCTGAAGATTTCGGGCTGAAAACTCGCGGGTCCTTGGGCAAAATCCGTCGCGCAGAACCTGCGGTCGGTTGTCAGATAAGGAATCAACCTGTGGATGGGTAAGCACGCCCTCTTGACCAGACTATGTCTCTTTTTCATTACCTGACCATTGGATATTTTGATCCCAAACGGATTTACCCCTGGGGCAAACTTGAAATATCCAGAATGCTGGATGAATCAGACCTTCGCAAACTGCACCAGCATTGCCCGCCTGGATTGGATTTCAAAAAACCATTGAACAAGTTTTTGCAACCAGATGGCACGCTCTTCTTCGATTGGATGCCTTCCAGGATTCAAAACCAGGTTGAAATGCTGGCCGAGATTGCCCACACAAAACTTGGAATGTCAGCCGCAGATGTTCGCCATGGCAGGGTGATGTACCCGGTTTCATTTCGCCTGCATGCTGATGGAACATTTCATCATCTGGCTCAGAACCTCACACTGGAACCAAGAGAGCATTGGATATATGTGCTGAGATGCCTGGCGGCTTTAACAGGCAATAAGAAGGACCGGTACCTGGTTGTATGCCAGGCAATCAAAGCATTGGACTTGCTCCCAGATGAACAACTCATTGTTGATGAACTTAACCAGAAATTCAGGGCATCTGGCGGGTGACATTTGATGAATTTGTTCCTTTTCAATGCAGAATGCTTTCTATCGGCAACCCCAGTTTTCAGCCCGACTCCTGACTCAACTCCCGAGACAACCAGAGTCGGGCGGTACGCCATTCGCGATTGACGGTGGCAATTGAGACCTCCATGGCTTCTGCGATTTCCTCAACCGTGAGCCCACCAAAAACCCGCATTTCAACAATTTGAGCCTGACGGCTATCCAGTGCCGCCAATCGACTGAGCAGTTCGTCAACCTCAAAGATGCTCAGATCTTCCGTTCCTGAGATTTTCAATACTTCGTGAAAGGTAATGCGCAGTTCCTGCCCCCCGCGTTTATCCGCCAGGTTCCGGCGGGCATAATCGAGCATAATCCGGCGCATCATTTGTGTAGCAATCCCAAAAAAGTGATTTCGGTTTTGCCATTGAGTACGGCTCTGCCTCAAAAGACGGAGGTACACTTCGTGGACTAAGGCGGTGGCTTGCAGGGTATGCCCTGGCCGTTCGCGCCGTAAAATAAAGCGCGCCCGTTTGCGCAATTCTTCATAAATGGCATCCATCAACAGGGTGGCCGCCGCCGGGTCAGATGTGCTCCAGTGCTGCAAGAGCATTGTCAACTCATCGGTTGAGGTGGGAGCGGGGATTGATTCTTCAGGCATAGCGTGACTCGTTTTTTGTACCCTGGAAATTTCGAAAATATGTGACACCTGATGATACAGATCACCGGCTGGTTTCGCGTCTGGAGACAAAAGTAACTTGAGTTTCAAACTTCAACCGCCAGGCAGGTCGCATCAGATCAGGCAAGCCAATGCCAGGATATTGAATACTGAGACGATTTTACTCATCCCCGTGCCGAAAACCATCTGGTGTCAATCAAAGGAGATGGATCGGCTTTCAAATTGGTCTGGCCTTGTCCAGATGAAAATATGTAGGAAAGGACCATACATATGATGCCCTTCAGATTTCTAAGTACCTTACCGAAAATTTCCAGACATTTTAACCACGGAAAACACGGA
>CAZXCE010000099.1:0-17580 GCA_964639175.1 uncultured Clostridia bacterium | reverse complement strand
CATTGATCCAGGCTCCCATCCCGGAATAATTCCTTTCAGGGAAACGGATCGCACGGAGGCAGGCGTTATAGAGTTCCCGGCAGATGTCGAGGGTCTCCGTGAGTTTTTGCTCCACGGCGGCACTCGGATCAATTCGGAACTTGAATGCCTGTCTCATTGGTTTACCTGAGTGAATGGGTTGGTTTTGAAGATACCGCTCAGCGCCAGCCGGTGTGAGAGGTCATTGGCGGCATTTCATTACTGTGTATTTACCATGGTGCAACGCAACACGGCAAGCAAAAATTCGGACGGCATTCATCCCCGCGATCAATCGCGGGGTTTTCTGCCGGGTATCTATAAATTTGGCCAAGCTCTGGGTTAGTCATCGGGGCGGATTGTTGAGCCCAGCCAATCACCCGCCTTGCCCATTTTGTGGGGAACCGCTTCGTCCCCCAACCGCCGCCAGTGCCGTCATTGCCACCACGACTGGCACCAGGAAGAATGAAGAATGTGGTTAGTGGTTAGTGGTTAGAAATCAATAATTTGGGAGAAGAACCACGAACCACGAACCAGTTTTTCTACATTCTTCATTCTTCATTCTTCATTCTTCATTCTTCAATTCTTTCCTTCACCCCATTGCCCGCAAGCCGCCTTTTTCATCTTTTTCAACCGCTTTTGGACTTTGTGGCTGGTTGGGTTTCCCGACCCGGATGCCGGCCCCTGGAGCAACCGTTTCAACCCGTCCGGTAATCTTGGCCCCAGCATCCACGGTCAGCACCGGCGCGCAAATATCGCCGTCAATCTTCCCAGTTCCGTGAATGTCAATTCGTTCACGGGCAAACACATTCCCCTGCACTTCGCCTGAAATCGAGGCTGACCCAACCTCAATGTTGCCTTCGACAAATCCTTTCTCGGCCAATACCAGTCTGCCGGATTCAGATTGGATGCGGCCATAGAGTCGGCCTTCAATGCTGATCAAATCCTTGAAGGTCACTTCGCCGCGAATTTCGGTATCTCCCAAAATCATCCCACCATGTTCGACTGGCTGCTGTTTGCCGAAGCGCATACACAGGTCTCCTTTTTTGAAAGGTTAAAGGGTTTTGTTCAGGGGTTGGGGTCAGGGTTTTCGGAAGGGATGAGGATGAAGGATGAGGGATGAAAAAATTCATCGTGTCACCTTCCACCTGATCATTCTCCCAGTGTTTCGGATGAGGAAGACAAACTCACACATTGAATTGCCCACCCGCGCAGGCAGGTGGGACTGACGGCTCACAACGCGCTCAAGGGTGCTATTCGCTGACGTCGAGCGGGTGATTGCCCATCAATTGATGATAAATGCGATCCAGATCTTCATCGCTGTAATAGTCGATTTCAATCCGTCCGCCCTTGGCCCCGGTTGTAATTCGGACTTTGGTGTTGAGGGTGCGCTGCAGCTTGGTTTCGGCAGCTTTGAGGTTGGGATCTGCTTCTTTGGGTTGAGCAGTTGGCTGGGGAGGCCCATCAATCAAGCGTCGGACAATCCGTTCGGTTTCCCGGACCGAAAGTCCTTTGGCAATGATATCTTCGGCGACCTGCCGTTGCAGGGTTTCATCTTCCAGGCTGAGGATCGCTCTGGCATGTCCCATACTGATGCGGGAGTCTTCGACCAACTGCTGCACGTCGGGAGAGAGGCGCAGCAGGCGCAGCATATTGGCAATGGAGGATCGTTCTTTGCCGACCTGGCGGGCGATATCTTCCTGACGCAGCTTGAAATCCTGCATCAAGCGCTGGTAGGCGTTGGCTTCTTCAATCGGGTTGAGTTCTTCACGCTGAATGTTTTCGATGAGGGCCAGTTCCAATAATTTTTCGTCAGGAACATCTTTCACCACGGCTGGGATTTTGTGTAATCCAGCCCGTTGAGCCGCACGCCAGCGACGTTCCCCGGCGACCAGTTCATAGCCCAGGCCATTTTTACGAACCAGAATCGGCTGGACGACCCCGTTGGCGCGAATTGACTGGGCGAGTTCCTCAAGTGACTCTTCGCGAAAGGTGGTTCGCGGTTGCTGCGCATTTGGACTGATCCGATCGATGTCAATTTCAAGGAAATCGTCACCTTGATACGAATTCGCTGGAAGCAGAGCGCTCAGCCCGCGCCCCAATGCCTTTCTTGTCATGACTCATTACCTCATTGGCTAATCGAAGATAGCTTTCGGCCCCACGGGATTTCACATCATAGAGGATAATCGGTTTGCCGTGGCTTGGGGCTTCGGCCAACCGCACATTGCGGGGAATCGCGGTTTCAAACACCTGACTCCCATAAAAATCGCGCAGGTCATTCATCACCTGGGTCGAGAGGTTTGTCCGCTCGTCAAACATCGTCAACAAAAACCCTTCGACCGCCAGGGTCGGGTTATAGCTGCGACGGATCCGGACCAGGGTATCGAGCAATTCAGAGACACCTTCGAGGGCAAAGTATTCGCACTGAATCGGCACCAGCACCGAATCAGCCGCGCTCAAGGCATTGACGGTCAGGAGTCCCAGACTTGGCGGACAATCAATAATAATGTAGTCATAGCGGTCGCGAAGCGGATCAAGCGCTTTTTTGAGCACATATTCACGCTGGGCAATATCAACCAGTTCCACCTCGGCGCCAGCCAGATTCCGATCTGCCGGTCCAACCTGCAGCGAATCAATTTCAGTCGGCAAGATCACGTTGTTCATCAGGTCGCCCAGAATGACGACGTTATAGAGGCTGCGGCGAAATGAGCCCCGCTGAATGCCAAGACCGCTGGTTGAGTTTGCCTGAGGATCCAGATCGACCACCAGTGTTTTTACCTCACCGACAGCCAGGCTCGCCGAAAGGTTAATGGCGGTGGTGGTTTTTCCCACTCCGCCCTTTTGGTTGGCAATTGCAATAATTTTCCCCATGCGACCCCCCAGGTTCGTTCGTGAATTCAAGATTTGGTTGTGACGTGTAGATGCGTTATGAGGGAAGGAGCGAATCTACCACAGCCCCCCATCCCAGGAAAGGCTCAGGTGACAGGGAACACCGTTTTTGAGAACAAAATGTTCCACGTGGAACACAAACCCAAGGTTTCATCAGGAAAATGTTCCACGTGGAACATCTGCGTTCCGGGTCTGGCACTTCCAGCCCAGAACGTTACTCAATCCATTCGCCGTTAAAAAATGTATCCGGTAGACTCAGTTCCTGATTGTTCTGGTCAGGAACTTATGCTAAGACAGAACCGCTCCTTCCATTTCGGCTCCACCTTCGATCAGCTCACCTTCCACAAAAAATAAATCACTTGAGAAAGAGAGACCCCAGATGACCTCCCATCGCATCGCTCTGTTTCTTGGCACTGTACTGCTCGTGCTGCTGTGGTCCATGACCGGATTTGCCCAACTTGGAACCGCCAGCATCAGTGGACAGGTCACCGACGCCACCCGGGCCGCAATTCCCAATGCGCGCGTCATCGTCAAAAATAAAGCTACCGGCCAAACCCGCGAAACGGTCACCAATGAAGATGGGACCTTTCGCCTCCAAAACCTGACCCCAACCGAGTACGAAATCCGCATTGAAGCCCCAGGATTTGCACCTGCCGCAGTTGATACGGTTGATATTGAAGTTGGCGAAGTTCCCAACCTCAATGTCTCGCTCAGTCCATCCAGTTCGGTCGAAATTGTCCAGATTTCGGCTGACCAGGCGGTAGGGGTTGATAAAACCACCTCCCAGGTGTCCTCCACCATTTCTGAACAAACCCTCAAGAACCTGCCGCTCAATGGTCGCAATTTTCTGGACCTGGCGTTTTTACTCCCAGGCAATCGTCCAGCCCCCAATTTTGATCCAACCAAAACCAATACCATCGAAGTCTCTTCCGCGGGTCAACTTGGACGCGGCGGCAATATTGCCGTGGATGGCGCTGACAACAATGACGATGTCGTCGGGGGAACACTCCAGAACTTTCCCCAGGATGGCATCCAGGAATTTCAAATCATCGTCAACCGGTTTTCGGCTGAAATTGGCCGTTCGGCGTCATCGGCGATCAATATCGTGACCCGTGGTGGGAGCAACGAACTTCACGGCTCAGCCGCTGTTTTCTTTCGCAATCAGGCGCTGTCAGCCTTGCCGGCCACGCTTGACCGCACGATTGTCAAAACCATCGGCACCCCCGACTTTGACCGCGAACAGTTTGCCGGTTCACTTGGTGGGCCGATTCGTCGTGATCGGGCATGGTGGTTTTCAGCCTTTGAATACCGCCGTCAAAACTCGGTGGTGCTGACCGGAGTGCGTGACCAGACGGCTCGCCAGGTACTGACGAGTTTTTCACCAGCACCGCTTCGGGATACACTGCTGACCACGCGGGCTGACTGGCAGGTAAGCAATGACGATAAAATGGCGTTTCGGTATTCGCTCCAACGCGAAAATGATATTGACCGGGGAAGCCTGCGCGCACCAATTGGCACGGCTGACAACCGACAACATTCGTTCAATAACTATCAGTCGTTTGTCTATAACTGGGTGCATACCTTTTCGCCAAGCCTGCTCAATGACTTTACCTTCCACGAAAATAACTTTATCAACCGGATTCCAACCTTTGTCGAAAACCGCAACGAACTCCGATTTCCTTCGGTCCAGGATGGCGGGAATTTCCGCATCCCACAACGCACGCGTCAAAACCGGATTCAATTTCGGGACAATCTGAGCTGGATTTTGGGTCAACACACGGTCAAGTTTGGTGGTGAATATCATCGCCTCGACACCGATGCGATTTTTGATTTGTTTGGGTCCGGCACAATTTTTCTGGCCGAGGACTTTGCCTCACAGGATCGCAACCGGGATGGGTCGCTCAATGACCTGGATATTCCACTCGTGCTGGCGCTCCGGTCCATTGCCCCCAATCGTCCGCCAACGGTTCCCAACGTAGACAACAATTTCATGGCCTTTTATTTCCAGGATGACTGGAAAGTCCGCCCCAATCTGACCATCAACCTGGGGCTGCGCTATGAACTCGACACCAATGTCAAAAACATCAGCAACTTTGACCAGATTAACCCGCTGGTGCTGCCGTTTTTGGCACCGGGTGGGCGCTCGCGAAATACCAAAAACTTTGCCCCGCGCGTCGGATTCAACTGGGATCCGTGGAGCGATGGCAAAACCTCGATTCACGGCGGATATGGAATTTACTATGACCGGATCATCCTCGAAGTGCAGTTGCTCGAACGCTTGCTGGATGGCCGGGCACTTCCGCTCGAAGCCCGTACCGGATCGGCCCTTGATGGGTCAGGAAACTTTGTGGCGGGTACGCCGACACTTGCGGCACCCTTTACCGGACAGATCATTCCTGGCGCTGGCGCCGTCGGTATCAATATCATTGATAACAACCTTGATACACCCTATGTCCAGCAATTCAACCTCGGGTTTCAACGTGAAATCATGAATGGTTTGACCGTGAGCGTTGACGGGGTGCATTCATTTGGATCGAAATTCATCATCGGGCGTGCCATTGGTGCGGTGTTTAATCCGGTGGTCGGCGGTCTGGATGGCATCGTCAATATCGAATCGTCAGTCAAAAACTGGTATGACGGACTGCTCATCAGCGTGCAAAAGCGGCATTCCAACCACTTCAGTTTCAATGCGTCGTACACGCTTTCGAAGACGTTTACTTTCTCAAATGACGACCAGATTCCATTCCAGGCAGGCCCGCTTGATCCAAACAACCTGAATCTCGAAAAAGGTCCGGCGCCCAACGATGAACGGCATCGGTTTACCCTGGCGGCACTGTTTGATCTGCCGCTCGGATTTCAGCTTTCACCGATTTACACAACCACGTCAGGTGTCCCGTTTGACATCGTGTTGCCCAATGGTACAACCCGGATTCCCTACATCCAGCGTAATGCCGCCGGGCGACAATTCAAGACTGGTACTGACCTCAATGAATTCATCACCCAAATCAACGCCGGAGGCGGAATCGCTGGGGTTGGATTGCTCCCGCTTGTCAATGACAATCTGAGATTTGGTGATAGCTTCCAGTCGTTTGACCTGCGACTCACGAAAACCTTTACCATCGGTGACCGGCTGAAAGTGCAGGGCATCGCCGAAGTGTTCAACCTGTTTAACGTGACCAACATTCGCGGTGTGACCAACGTGAATTATTCCGGTTTCCAAAACACGCTGATTCGTGATAGCCAGGATCCAAATAATCCTGGTTTTTTGCGATCCTCACGGTTTGGAACACCAATTCAAACAGCAGGCGGCGTGTTTGGAACAGGCGGTCCGCGTGCCTTTCAGCTTGCGGTTCGGGTGAATTTTTAAGGGATCAGTCAGTAGTCAGTAGTCAGTAGTCAGTAGTCAAGCCCCTCTAAAATACATGTGGTCCAAATTCCTGAAGAGGAGTCACCTTGTGGTGCTCCTCTTTTTTTGTTTGAATGAAAGAACTTTCACAAGGTATTGCCTGCAGCGGGAGGTTCATCTCATGGCTAATCAACCATATCTGGCAACCTGGTTTTCGAAAAACAAAAATCTACTCCTGGCAAATCTGGCTCTGCTGCTGTTGCTGCTGGCGTTTGTGACATTTTTTATCCCGTCAAAATCTGCCAAATCTCAACCAACACACATTCCAATTATTGTTGGCAATCCTCAACTGTTTCCAGTTCGAGTTGATGGGCGAGGATGGGGATTTATCAACTCAGCCGGAGAAAAAGTCATTGCACCTGATTTTGAAGAGATTCAGGCTTTTTCTGAAGGATTGGCAGCGTTCAAAGTAAATAAAAAATGGGGATTTCTCGACGAGTCTGGAAATGTCGTCATTCCACCAAGGTTTGATGCCGCTGGTGAATTTCATAATGGACTGGCAGAAGTAGTCTTTGACGAAACCAGAGTCTTCGGGTTGAAAATTCCGCGACGACGCGCAGCCTTCATCAATCGTCACGGAGAAGAGATCATTGATGGTTCACGTTTTCAAGCCATCAATGGATTCCAGGAAGGTCTGGCTGCGGTTCAGGTTGGCAACCAATGGGGCTTTATCAATTTGCATGGTCAGGTCGTCATTCAGCCTCAATTTGAAGTGGCTTATGATTTCTCAGAAGGGTTGTCATTGGTTTTTAAGGATGGGAAATACGGGTTTATCACTCCAACTGGAGACTGGCAGATTCCGCCTCAGTTGGTATCGGCATCCAGTTTCCACAATGGACTAGCCCGTACTCTGATGATTACTCCTGAAGGTAGAGAGCTTCATGGGTTTTGTGACCAGCACGGAAAACTCATCATTTCCACTAAATTTGAAGATGCAGAAAATTTCTCTGAAGGATTAGCTGCAGTTCGGAAAAATGGCAAATGGGGATTTATTGATGTCTCGGGAAAGGTAGTTATCCCATTTCAATTTGAATCTGTTGATTCGTTCTCAAGTGGAAGAGCGATGGTGTTTCTTGGAAACGGGCCGACGAAAGATGCGAACTATGGCTATATTGATGCGAATTAAGGGTTGAAATTGAAACTTCAAAATCAACAACTTACAGACAGTAGATTGAACGTCTGAAATTTGAGCTTTTGATAAGCCCTTTGTTTTCAACGAACAATTTTTTCAACCCTTAACTGGCATTATTGACTCAACGGGGAAGGTGGTCATTCCAGCCCTGTTCGGTAATGCCGAGCGATTCCATGGCGACTTAGCCTCCGTGAAAATTACGTTCGAGCCGGAAGAACTTGGCTACGTTAACCGTGATGGAAAGATTGTCTGGCGGACGATTCTCCGCTAGGAGTTCTTCCTGAACCTCACCAGATACCGCTGGTCTCCTGAAGGCAATTTCACGGTTTCGACGGTCCAGCCACGGTGGGGATTCTGACTCAAGGTTTGGGCCGTGTCTCCGCCAACCCACAAGAAAGCGACCTGGAGCCCAGGTAGTTTCAAAAGTTTGGGCAATTGTTTGTCCATTTTCTCAATCGCCCGCGCGAGGATTCCCCAGCGCGGGATTTTTTCTGTTCCGAAGAGTGTCGCCAGTTGTCCGGCTTCAACGCGGCCTTCAAAGACCTTGACGTGTGATTCGAGCCCCAGATGTTGAACCACTTCGTTGAGGAACTGGGCTTTCTTGTGCTGGCTATCGGTCAACAAAAAATGTTCCACGTGGAACATGATTGAGAGTGGCACGCCGGGGAAACCACCCCCCGAACCAACATCAACCCATACCTCCACTTCGGTGTTGAATGCTTCCAGATAAGGCGCAGCAGCCAGTGCATCCAGATAGTGCAACCGGGCGGCGGCCTCGGGGTTGGTAATCGTCGTCAGACTCATGCGCTGATTCCAGTCACAGAGCACATCAAAATGCCCGGCCAACTGCTCAAGCTGCAGTTCAGAAAAGTTAAGCTTGTTTTGGGAAAGTAATGGACGCAGGGAGGTCAGAAGGGAAGACATAGGATTGGGGTGTGGAGTGCGGCGGCTTGACGC
This sequence comes from uncultured Clostridia bacterium, assembly GCA_964639175.1. Classification (GTDB taxonomy): domain Bacteria; phylum Acidobacteriota; class Blastocatellia; order Chloracidobacteriales; family Chloracidobacteriaceae; genus JACQXX01. Next base: position 9,181 of record CAZXCE010000099.1, on the reverse strand, counting down.
CGCTTTTCAAGCCGCCGCACTCCGAAAGGTTTATCCCCGGCGGTGAATTTCGAGGTGCATACTCAAAATGGCAATTGCCGCCGGAGTAACGCCAGGAATGCGACCCGCCTGACCAATTGTCTCCGGGCGGACTCGTGAAAATTTCTCACTCATTTCGCGCGAAAGTCCTGGAATTCCACGGAAGACAAAATCCGTCGGAATTCGGAGTTCAGCCGCTTTCGCCATTTTCTGGGCCGTACTTTCCTGGTGCTTGACGTAGCCGGCATATTTCAAATCATTGACCGCCACACCAAGTTCTTCGTCAATAAAGTGGTCATGGCCCAGTTGACGCAACACTCCGGCAATGGCTTCGATGGTGACTTCCGGGCGACGAGCCAGCGTTGCCAGTCGGGTTGTCTCCCTGATTTGCGTGCCTCCGGTTGTCTGACGGAAGGTCTCATATATCTCAGATGTTGGCGAGAGCGGCGTCTTTTCAAGCAAGGTATGTAATTCTTTGACTCGCTCCTGTCGGGCCAAAAATGCCTGATACTGCTCGTTATTGACCATGCCAACTTGCCGTCCAAGTGGAGTCAGACGCTGGTCGGTATTGTCAATTCGCAGCAAGAGTCGGACTTCAGAACGCGAAGTGAACATCCGATACGGCTCATCCACGCCGCTGGTAATCAGGTCATCAATTAAGACTCCGACGTAGCTTTTGGCACGATCAAGGGTGACTTGTTCGCGACCAAGCGCCATCAACCCCGCATTCATACCGGCAATCAAACCCTGACAGCCCGCTTCTTCATAGCCAGTCGTCCCGTTGATTTGCCCGGCATGAAACAAGCCGCGCACTCGTTTGACTTCGAGCGTCGGGCGCAATTCGGTCGGATCCACAAAATCATACTCGATTGCATATCCAGGCCGGATCAACTGTGCCTTTTCAAGACCGGGAATTGAGCGCACGATTTTTTCCTGAACATCAATCGGAAGACTGGTTGAAAGGCCGTTTACATAGACTTCGTTGGTGTGATGGCCTTCAGGTTCGAGGAAAATCTGATGCCGGTCTTTGTCGGCAAATTTGACGATTTTGTCTTCAATCGAAGGACAATAGCGCGGTCCGGTGGATTGGATTTGCCCGCTATAGAGCGGCGACTTGTCCAGGTTTTCCCGAATGATGCGATGCGTGTCCGGCGTCGTGTACGTGATGTAACACGACAACTGTGGCTGCACGACTTTTTGCGTCTGGAACGAGAACGGAACCGGAGTGGCGTCACCCGGCTGTTCTTCGAGATTCGAGAAATCAATTGTTCGGGAATTGATACGGGGTGGCGTTCCGGTTTTTAAACGTCCCACCCGCAACCCCAACTTGCGAAACGAAGCGGCCAGCAAAATGGAGGGTAATTCACCCGACCGTCCAGCCGAATAGGTGCGCGGTCCGATATGAATTAAGCCGTTGAGAAACGTGCCAGTACAGACCACCAGCGCTTTGGTGGCAATCTTGCGACCATCCCACATCTCGACACCGATGATGCGATCCTGCTCGACCATGATGTCAATGACTTCGCCCTGTCGCAGATGCAAATTGGGAACGGTTTCCAGGTAACGGCGCATTTCCGTACGATAGAGACCCCGGTCAGCCTGCGCGCGCGGCGACTGGACCGCTGGCCCGCGACTGCGATTGAGCAACCGGAATTGAATCCCTGTTCGATCAATAATCTGGCCCATAAGCCCGCCAAGCGCATCCATTTCGCGCACGAGATGGCCCTTGGCAATACCGCCAATTGCCGGATTGCACGACATCTGGGCAATTAAATCGAGGTTCAACGTAATCAGCGCCGTGGTGCAGCCAAGTTGAGCCGCAGCGTGTGCCGCTTCACAACCGGCATGCCCGGCCCCAATCACAACCACATCAAATTCTTCGTTAAAACAATATTCAACTGACATATTCACCACATCAAAAATGAAAAATGAGGTCTCTTGTGTGCTCCTCAAACCATGCTGATACAAGATGTTTAGGGATTTTGAAGGAAGGGAAGCAGAATACAGGATTGAACGCCCGGTGCGAAGCCTCTTTGCCGAATGCCATTGAGTCGGCATCGCCGTTTTAATTCATCAAAGGGTGTGGCAAGCTAAGGCAGAGGGCTAGGGGCTCAGTTGCAAATCAAGGTGATCAATACAGTCAGGGAGGAGGTAGGTCCTATGAATAGTCAGGAAGTTATTACGAGTGCTCAGAGTCTTTCAATTCAAGAGCAAAAACAGATTTTAATCGAGTGGATCAAAAATCTAGTACAAAAGACAACTCAACAAAATCTCGATGAACTGGCCAAAACTGAACTTGAAGATCAAGACCAGAAGAAGTTTCAAACTCTACTTTCTTTATTGGACGAGCTTACAGTATCAGGTCGACAACCTTCTTTATTGGACAAAACTCTCTCGCCATCAGCCAGGCAGCTTCAATTGCCAGTCACAAGTGATGAAGAAGGAAGGGCTATAAAACGCCAACAACGAGAAGAATGGTTGAAGGCAAATTATGCCGACTATGCTGGAAAATATATTGCGCTTGATGGGAACCGATTATTAGGAGTGGGGAACAACTACGTCGAGGCCCGAAAAGCAGCACTTCAAGCCGGCGTAAAGGATGCCTACATTGACTTTGTGCATCCACCTGACGCCAAAGGTTTTATGGGAGGATGGTGATGGCTTATCACTTAATCTTCAACCAATTTTCCAGTTATGATGCCGGGCAACCTGGAATCACCATACCTGTTACACTGAGCCTGGTTGGAGTTCAGGTTTTGTTGAATGCCAAAATTGATACAGGTGCATCAGAATGTATCTTTGCCCGCCAGTATGGAGAAAATTTGGGGCTAGATATTGAAAGCGGCGAACTCATTGAGATCGGTACGGCAACAGGTATTTTTCAGGCTTTTCGGCACCCAGTCATATTGAAAATCCTTGGATATGAATTTGATGTCCGGGTGTGCTTTGCGGCAAATGAATTCTTTGACCGCAATGTCCTTGGAAGACATGGTTTTCTGGACCGGGTCCGAATTGCTCTCATTGACTATGAAGGGAAATTATATTTGAGTGAATTGGACGAAGAATGAAACGCAAAGATGTAGAGGAGGTAAATCTTGTGAATAAACAGGAAATCATCGCCAGCATTGAAAGTCTTCCTGTTCAGGAACAAATGCAGATTATAACTGAATTGATTAAAAGTCAGGCAACTCAGCTTCACCACAGAAAGAAAGTCAAAAGGCTTCTTTCCCTGTTGGAAGACCTTTGCGATCCAGTTCCCCAACAACCGTCACTACTAACGAATGTTGGTGATCAAGACCAAAACACTTTAAAACGCCGACAACGTCAGGAGTGGAAAGAAGCTCATCGTGCTGAATATGCGGGAAAATACATTGCACTTGATGGAAATCGGCTGCTGGGAGTCGGTAACAACTACGTCGAAGCCCGCAAAGCAGCGATTCAAGCTGGCGTAAAAGATGCCTACATTGATTATATGCAACCGCTTGATGAGGAAATCTTTATGGGAGGATGGTAATGTGATGCCTCAATTGAACTTTACTCATCTATATGGCCCTGAATTGTATAAGTTAAGCGATTGAAATACTTGCACTTTCCTTGCCCCTTGCCCCCTAGCTCTTATTACTTCCCAATACAAAACGTCGCAAAAATCCGGTCGAAAATCTGCTCGACCGTGACTTCACCGGTGATTTCCCCAAGTGCTCCCAGCGCCCGGTGCATTCCCGCCAGTGGAACTTCTTCTGAATATCCTTCAATCAAGGCTTCACAGGCAATGCTGAGGGCTTCAAGCGTTTCATTGAGTTTTTCAGCGTGCCGGGCATCGGTGATGAGCATATCCGGCTGGCTATCAAGCGACGCACCGCTACAGACCTGCCAGATAGCTTCACGGAGTTCGTGCAGTCCAACTCTGGTTTTGGCTGAGACGGAAACGACGGGCACATCCAGATGCTGCCGTTCAATGGCCGAAGTAAATTCATCTGGCTTGTGCGGCAGATCAGTTTTGTTGAGGACAACCACCGCGTGCCGCTCACTGAGCAACTGCATCAGGTTTTCATCTTCAGGCTGAATGCCAGTCGCCACATCAACCACCAGGACCACGACATCGGCTTCGTTGAGGGCAGCATAACTGCGTTCGACGCCGATTTTTTCGACCACATCCGTTGTGACACGAATGCCCGCCGTATCCACCAGCCTGACTGGAATTCCTGAAATCGCAAGACTTTCGGTCAACGTGTCGCGGGTGGTTCCCGGCAAGTCGGTGACAATGGCCCGGTCAGAATCAAGCAGGGCATTAAACAGACTTGATTTGCCGACATTTGGACGGCCAATAATGGCGAGACTGACACCCTGTCGGACCAGATGACCAGCTTTGTAGGTCGCAACCAGCGCCCCAAGATCAGTCTCCAGTTTGGTCAGTTGATCAATAATGTGGTTTCGGGTGTGGGTGTCGAGGTTTTCTTCAACAAACTCAACCGACGATTCCATATGCACAATCATCGAGAGCAGCGATTCCTTGGCTGGCTGGAGCTTTAATGAAAGTTCGCCTCGTGTTTGCCGAACCGCAAGCTGGGCCTGATACGCGGTCTGGGCATTGATCAAATCGCGGATGCCTTCTGCCTGGGTCAAATTGATGCGGCCATTGAGGAAGGCGCGCATGGTAAATTCACCTGGAAGCGCCGTCCGGGCACCGCTTCGAATCGCCATTTGCACCACCCGTTGGAGAACAATTGGTGCCCCGTGACAGTGAAATTCAATCACGTCTTCGCCAGTGAACGAACGTGGACGCGGAAAGTAAATCGCCAGTCCATCATCAATCGGCGCACTGGAGTCGAGGTCGAGCAAATCACCACGCACGGCCCGGAAGGGAACTTCGTCGAGCACACTCCGGCTGTGAAAAAGCTGTTTGGCAATCGCCAGCGCCTGCAGGCCACTCAGGCGAACCATGCCAATGGCACCGCGTCCAGGAGGCGTTGAAATCGCCACGATGGTGTCTTGTAAAGCAGTTTGGGATAGGGACATAGGAATTTGGGGCTGAAGATTTCGGGCCTGGGGCTGAAAACTTTGGGTATAAAATCCAAACCCTTAGCCCGTCTTCTTCAGCTCTTAGATCTGTTTTTTCGTTCTCAACTCTTTTGTCAATTCAGCACAATGCGTCGGCCTTCGCGGCAGGATCGTTCAGCAGCATCAGCCAACTGCATGACATGAAGGACATGGTCAAGCGAGACATAGGTCGGCTTCCCAAATCGAATGGCTTCGACAAAAGAGGTCACATCCTGGGCAAAGTGGCTCAGGTGATGAGCCATCGGGAGAATATCAATGACTTCAGTGCCGATGGCCAGTTTGACCTGCTGGCGATTCTTGGCAACCAGCATGCCCTGAGTTCCAATGATGGTCAGCGCGTGTGAAACACCGGTCACGGCTAAACCAACAGCATCGGCAATCTGCCCGATGACACCGTTGGCAAAACCAATGTGCGCCGTAGTAAAGCGACTTTGGAAAAAGCCGTCATCCGTGGTGCCCACCAGGGTTTCAGATGCGTCAATCCACTGGGCCGGCCCAGCCAGTCGGATCAACCGGCTGAGCACCGAAGCACCAGCAAACAACGAAAAACCGGACCTGACATTAAAGGTCCAGTCATCCAGCGACGGTTTGCGCGCACTCAAATCACCCCATAAAACGGCCAGCGGTTGACCAACTTTCGGCAGATTATTGACCAATGCCTGAAACCAGGGGGCGAGCAGTTCAATATGTTCCACGTGGAACACGACGGATTGACCTCTGGCCAGCTCAATCAGACGCTGGGTTTCAGTCAGCGAGAGGGCAACCGGGTAATCCACCGACGTATGTTTGCGGGCCTGGAGTGCAGCTTCACAAATGGGCGCATGCTGTTGATTTAAAGTACAGACCATCACGACATCAACATCTGGCCGTTTGACCAGTGTTTCCCAGTCAGTGGTGGCTTCAGCCTGATAGGGTGCCGCCAGTTCCTGAGCCCGGGTTAAGGAATGTGACGCCACCGCAACCAATCGAACATCATTGCGCAGGTTGAGTTCGCGGGCCCGGATGCGTCCCACACGCCCGGTCCCAATGAGTGCCACACGCAGCGTTGAAGTTGAAGTCGCCACAAAAACCTCGTTGGTGAAAATCAAAAGGGGAATGGAAGCAACAGTAAGCGTTGAGAGAAGATTGGTGTCGCCGTAAGGGTCAATTTATACCATTGCACGCCCGAACATGCGATTTGGAATTGAAGAAACCGGGCGCTTCGGCTGAAAATAGACCAGTCCGGTTCTCGTACGTCGTTTCACTTTTTTCAGAGGTCATCATGTCAACCGATACCGCTCTGACCCATTATCAAGCCCTCCTGAATTGGATTGCCCAAACCACATCTGATTTGACCAGTCAATTTCCAACTGAAATCACCTGCCATCGGGGGTGCACCGGGTGCTGTCAACAACATCTATCAGTGTTTGAAGTCGAAGCGGAAAACCTGCGTCAGTTTCTCAAAACACTTCCTGAGTCAGTTCAACAAAAACTGTATCAACAGGCACGCACCACACTTGAGCGTGAAGCCCGATTTGAAGCTGAACATATCACACCCGATACTGAGTTCCCGCCTGACCCGGCACGCGCTATCCCCTGTCCAGCATTAATTGATGGTGAGTGTGCCGTCTACCCGGCGCGCCCGGTGATTTGTCGTACGCATGGATTTCCACTGCTTTACGTGGATGAAGAACGGGACGAAGCCGTGCTTGATGTTTGTCCGCTCAACTTCACCGAAGCCGAAGACAGACTGGAATCACTCACCGAAGCTGAAGTGATTCCGATGAGCGATATCAACGAACATCTCGTCCGGGCCAATCTGGCCTTTCTCCAAAACATAACCGGCGGCACAGCCAATGCGCTGAACCGCCGGTCGATTGCGGAAATTCTTATGTCAGTAGTCAGTAGTCAGTAGTCAGTAGTCAGTAGTCAGTAGTCAGTAGTAGTCGAGTGTTGGGGTTTTGAATTGTCGGTCAAGTGTATTTGGTTCTATTGAAGTCATTTAAGAACAATTTTTTTCAAGAATTCGACAGGTTCACCTATCCAGGTTTTGTCTACTGACTACGGACTACTGACTTATCAACTACTGACAACTGACTCATCAAACTACTGCCCTAAAACTCACCGATCCCGTTTGCGGTGTTCGGCAATAAACCACGCATCTTTTTCGTGAACCTGCACAATCCGGGTAAAGAGGTCAGCCGTTCCAGGGTCGCCACATCCGGTCGCGGTTTCAATGTCGGCACGGAGTTCCAAAATCACCTTGTGGTGATCCTGAAGCAAATCTTCGAGCATGGTGGCCGGGGTCAGAATTCCGGGTTCAGCCGATTTAAGCGTTCCAAATTTGAGATGTTCTTCGGGGCTTCCAATCGGGACACCGCCCAGGGTCATCACCCGTTCAGCCTGCTCATCAATGGTTTCATTGACATTGGTGGCATGGTCATCAAAGAGCAGGTGGAGTTCACGGAACAACGCACCGGAAACCGTCCAGTGGTATTTTTTGTACTTGGTTGCCAGCAACGCGGCATTGGCAATATTGCGGTTAAGGACTTCAACCAGTTGCGTTCGTTCGTTTTCACCAAGTCCAACACCATATCCATCCAATTCACCAAACTTCTGAATCAACATCATCATCTCCTTTTGAAAAAAATATCAAAGCATTTGGTCATCAAATCAAACTTCAGGTTGCGATGGAACTGATTCAACGGTCAGGCCAACTTCTTGACCGAAAGCGAGTTCCAGTGTATGTCCATCTGGATCACGAAGAAAAGCCCAATATCCAACCGGTACACCGGCGTCTTCAGGACCAGAAATTAAACACCCTTCGGCCCGTGCCTGGGCGCAGAGTCGGTCAACCTCTTCACGCGAAGCACACCCCACCCCCAGATGGGCAAAAGGTGACAGGCGAACCGTCACCGTTGGGACACCAATCAAAACAATGGCAAAGGGGCGGGTACGATCACTCAACCACACGACCGTGGTATTGGTAATGGTATCGTGGCGGCGATGAACCACCTGCATCTTTGCATATCGAGCATAAAATGCGACGCTGGCCTCAACGTCTGTCACGGGGAGTGCGATATGAGTCAATCCAATGTCAGTCATTATGGTCACCTCTTTTTCCAGGGCTTGGGGCAATCGAAGGGATGAGGGATGAGGGATAAAAGAAAACCAGTTCTTCAGCCCGAAAGTCTTCAGCCCTCAGCCCGAGGTTTTCGCATCAGACTTCATAGGTTGTGATTTCAACCACATGGCCATCCGGGTCAGTCAGATAGAGTGACAGGCTATAGCCGTGATCCTGAATTTCAAAGGGAATGCCGCGTTCCTTGAGAACAACCTGAGCCCGGTCATAATTGGCCCGGTCAGCGCGAAAAGCAACGTGCCACGTGGGGCGAGTGACTGGCTGGCCGGCTTTGGCTGGAAACAGGGCGATGGCGGTATTTCCTGAAATCATATCAATCGGGTAAGGCTCAGTGCTCGGTTGATGCCATTCGAGGCCAAGGACATCCTGATACCAGCGGGCTGAGACTTCAAGATCTTTGACAGTAAAAGCAATATGGTCAATGTGTTGCAGTGCAAACATAAATTAACTCCGGGGGATAATTGGAAAAATTCTTTTTTTAGACTTTATCTAAACCTGTGCGCTAAAAAATCGCTATGGTTGTGCACATTGAGCGCACAAGCCGCGCAAAATCAGGTCAACGGTTTCAACTTTTTGATTACCAGGGAGCACCGCCTGCACCACTGGTGCCACAGCCTCCCAATCAATATCTTCAACTTTACCGCACTGACGGCAGATAAAATGGTGATGTGGCATTAAATTAGGGTCAAAGCGTGCAATCCCATTTTCAAACAGCTCGGCCACCAGATGGGCTTCTTTCAACCAGTTGAGTGTGTTGTAGACCGTTGCCCGCGAAGTCATCGGAAAGCGTTCGTTCACTGCCCGAAAGACCTCTTCCGCTGTCGGGTGATGATCCACCGACTGCAGGAATTCCACAATCACCTGCCGCTGGGGTGTCATCTTCAACCCTTTGGTCCGAACCAGATTTTCGACTGATTGATGTGAAAGTCGTTTCATAGTGAATTTAGATTAAGTCTAAATCAAGAATCAGTCAAGCTGAAAATC
>CAZXCE010000098.1:13992-17954 GCA_964639175.1 uncultured Clostridia bacterium | reverse complement strand
GAGGGCTTCGATTTCATGGCGGGATTTCTCTCCACGCTGTTTGATTTCCTCAAGTTTGCGGTCCAGGTTCTTGACCTCAGTTTCTTTTTGAACAACTTGATTGCGAGCCTGTTCGGCTGCTTTTTCAAATTTCTTGAGGTTCTTTTTCAACGTCCCGATTTGTTGCTCTTGCCTGGCGATTTGCTCGGCACCAACGGCTGTGGCCGGGCTTGGATGCTCGGCTGAACCGCACACCGGGCACGCCATCCCTGGTGTCAGCGTCTGGGCCAGATAACTGGCCTGGTTTTCAAGCTGGCTCTGCCGCAGGGTGTGTTCGAGTTGCTCAAGTTCCTGTTGGGCGGCGGCGACGGTTCCCTCAGCCCGGTCAACCTCAGCTTTGGCTTCCAGCACCTGACTACGAGTGGTTTCCAGTTGTGAACTGGTTTCTCTGTATTCCCGGCGTTCTTCTTTTAAAGACTTTTCAAGGTGTGCCAGCGGTGAAATGACTGACCGTAAATCGCCAAGTTGGCGTGCCTGTTCAGCAAATTCTTGATCGCTGAGTGCTGGAATGGCTTCGGCATCGGCCACTTCCGTCCGGGCCAGGGTGAGACCTTCGGTTGCCAGAAGGTGGGCCTTTTGTTTGGCCTGGACATCGGTTTGAGTTTTGATCAGTTCGGTTTCGCGTCGCTGACAGTCGTGCCGGGCTTTTTCATAGTCACGTTCGGCCTGCTCCAACGCTGTCAAGGCATGTTTCACCTGATCGAGATGCGTTCGCTGGTCGAGGGTAACCCGTGTCTGCTCAAGTTCTTGCAGCAGCGTTCGGCGTTCGCGCTGAATGGCATCGGCTTGACTCGTCCAGTTTAAAAGAGACCGGGTCTCTCGCTCACAATTTTCCACAAGCTGGGCTTTGATTGGCTGAAGCTGATTGAGCTGCGCCTCAAGCTGTTTTGCTTTTTCGGCCAATCCACGAGCATTGGTCAATTCCACTCGCCGGTGATCAAGGGCTGGTTTTTGCCTCTCCAGGGCCGCCAGCGCCCGTTCAAACTCAGCCATCGCGGTTTGAAGTTCCAAAGAGATTTCGTCAAAGCTTGATTGGGCCTGCGCCACGGTTTCCTCTGCGATTTGGGCTTCCTGTTGGGCTTGCTGAAACTGGCGAATATCCTCGCGCAGTCCTTCAAAGCGTTGCGCGGCATCCAGTCGTTCCCGTTTGCGATCAAATTCCGGCTGGTGACGGGCCAGTTCCATATGCCTCGAATGTGCCTCCCGGAGCTTCCCGGCAATTCCAGCCACCACCTTCACCTCAATCAAATGCTGTTGAGCGGCACTGAGCGCCGCTTTCGTGGTCTGAACGGTCTGTTCACTTTCCACCAGCCGGGCCTCGGCTTCAGCCACTTTTTCATCTGAAGCATCTCCGATTCCGTTGAGTTCATGGCTACAGGCCTGAATCTGACCATATACCCGATTTAGTTCGTTCCGGGCGCGGATGGTCAGGTTATCTCCGTACTCATCCAGCCCAAACAATCGCTGCAGGCATTCGCGACGCTCGGTGTTTTTTAATTTCAGGAATTCCGCAAAACTTCCCTGCGGCAGTACAACCGCCCGCGAAAAGTCATCTTCGGTAAACCCAAGTAATTGCTGGACTTTTTGATTGACCTGCCGTTCTTTTTCAGCCAGCACCGCAGCCTGTGACAGGTCATCCCCTTCCAGTTTTAACAAGCGGGCAACCCGACTTTCAACTGAAAATTCGGTGGCACCAGCACCTTTACTGCGCCGATAGCGGCGTTCGACCCGATATACATTTTGGAGTTCACCAGCCCCCAGAGCAAAGGTAAACGAGACGGTGGCTTCGGGTTCCTGTTGGTTGATCACGGCCTGAGTTCCACCTGAGGCTCGTCCGACCCGGCCAAATAATGCCAGGGTGATGGCATCCAGAATCGTTGATTTCCCGGCGCCAGTTGGTCCAAAGACACCAAACAGGTTTGAACCACCAAGGATTGTAAAATCAATGGATTGCTCCTGGCGATAGCTGTGCAATCCGGCCACCCGCAATTCAATTGGTTTCATAGGCTTTGGACTGCTGCGGTTTGACGCAGCCTTTTATGATTCGGGATCGGTTGTTTGTGAAAGTTCGAGAAACAACTGGACCAGCGCATCACTGGGGTCACCTTTTCTCCGGGAGCGGTAAAACTGGCGGAATAATTCCTCCTGGCTCAGGCTGGATCGTTTTTCCGGAGTATCAACCTGTACCATTCCCGTAGGCACAAATTTAATCGGCAAAATGCGTTCACGGCGTTTGCGCAACTCGCTGATATCAAGCGGTTCAAGCGGGCGATCACTGTGCACCTCAAGACTGATCCAGGCTTCGGCGTCACGGCCTTCATCACACCAGGCCAGTGCCTGCGCCATCCCTTCGCGGGCTTTCCACACCACGAGGGGTCGCCCGGCTGACAGTTGAATCTGTCGAATGTCGGCTGGCTTGCCCGGTTCGACGTCCAGAAGAACCACCGACTTGGTATGCGTTTCTGAAAAACTGTAGGCGAGTGGCGAGCCGGAATATCGAACCCGCTCCTGTCCCCCAACCGATTGCGGTCGGTGTAAATGCCCAAGCGCCACATACTGGGCGGTTTCAGGAAAATCAGCAGCGGTGACAGAGTAGGCACCACCAACCTGGATTTGCCGCTCCCCGCTTTCGACACCACTTTCCTGACTTCCAGAGACAAACAAATGACTCATCGCCAGATTGACCGCATCAGGCCGATAAAAGGCTGAAAGCTCTGTCAAAACCGAACGGACCCGCGCGGCATATGCCTGCTGGAGCAGGTCTTCACGAGTGCTTTCACTTAACACCTGATTTAACCGGGCTTCAGAAGGATACGGAAGGGCGGCAATCACGGTGGTGTGGTCACATCCTGGAATGGCCAGTTCAACCAGTGATCGGGCCGAACGAATACACTGGACGCCTCCAGCTTTTCCTCCCGGTGGCAGAATATCTTCAGGTAAACCCAGGATTGAAATCCCCTGCCGGCCAGCCAGCGGCTGCGAGGCCGTCAACCGTGATGGCTGGTCGTGATTTCCGGCAATGATGACCACCGCCCGGCGCCCACCAGCCGCCAGCCGGTCAATGGCGTCATAAAATAAATCTTCGGCGGCTGCCGGAGGATTAAACGTGTCAAAGATATCTCCGGCCAGTAACACCAGATGCACATTTTCAGCCTCGGCCAGCTCGACCATTTCATCGAGCACTTTTCCCTGTTCTTCCAGGCGGTCCCGGCCTTCAAGCGGTTTCCCTAAATGCCAGTCAGAAGTATGAAGTACGCGCATAATTCAGTTTGGAGTCAGTGGTCAGTAGATTGCTAAGTTCATTTGAATAAATCACTTGACTATTTCCTGGCGACCCAGGTTCACCAGGAAATAGTATCAGCAACTTACATAAAATCAAAAAACTGAGTTTGGTGTTGGATATCAAAGGGTACAAACCAGTTAAGTCTATATCAAGCTAACAGGTGATTACAAAGTTTTTTTCCTGTGACTACTTTTTTAGGAAAGGTTCCATCCAGGCGGCAATTGATTTGAAAAAGGCTGTTCGGTTACGGAAACAATACCTCCCATAGACGGGCACCAGACTGTTTCCACTCATAGCTCACCGATCAGGTAAAATCTTATTTTTCAACAAATTAAAATTAGCTTAACCCTGGCACGAGCTTTGCTATTACGTGCCTGGAGTGTCCGCCACTCCTTGTACATCCCTCTTTTTTCCATTCAGCAATGTCGCCAGATTGGCGGCACTCCACAAAAGCAACCAGGCACATTTTCGTCTTTCAGGGAATTGTCTATGCAGGGTCTGCTTCGCGACATTCGCTTTAGTTTCCGCCTTTTGTTCAAACGTCCGGGATTTACAGTCGTCATCATCCTCACGCTCGCATTGGGAATCGGTGCCAACACAGCGCTTTTTACGGTGGTCAAAACGGCGCTCCTTGATGCCC
>CAZXCE010000098.1:0-13892 GCA_964639175.1 uncultured Clostridia bacterium | reverse complement strand
CCCATCCTGAACAAATAGTCCACCTCCGTGAAGCCAAGGACCAGAGCGGCGCCGACACACACGAATTTTCCTACCCTGATTTTGTTGATTTACAGCAACGGGTTTCAGGCCTTCAGCAGGTTGCCGTGTATCAGCAGGCCAATGCGGTGGTCAAAGTTGCAGGCACACCTGAACAAGTTGGCGGAGCGCTGGTTTCAGCCAATTTTTTCCAGACACTGGGCGTCAGCGTTCAGACAGGTCGGTTGTTCTCACCTGAAGAAACGGTTGGTGCCGGTGAAGAACCAGTGATCCTCACCCAGGGGCTTTGGAAACGGTGTTATGGTGGACAGGCTGACATCATCGGGCAAACGATTGATATCAGTGGGTTAAAATTCACGGTGGTTGGCGTGTTGCCAGCCGATTTTCAATTTGCCCCGCTTGAAAAAGCTGAAGCCTTTGCTCTGTTGCGCCCGTCACCGACCCAGGTTGAGCGGCGGTTCTGGTTTTGGGTGGATGTCATCGGGCGGATGAAACCAGAGGTGTCCACCTCCCAAATCCAGGCTGAACTGGGCCAGTTCAGTCATTACCTCTCCCAAACTTTTCCCGAAAGCCACCGCGATATTCAGGTTCAGGCGACCCCGCTTCAGGAGTACATCACCGGGCCCGTGCGTCCGTTGTTGCTGGCCCTGGGTGGGGTGGTGGCGCTGATTTTGTTGCTGGCCTGTACCAATATTGCCAATCTGGTTCTGGCTCAGGCCACAACCCGGTCACAGGAAATTGCGGTTCGACTGGCGCTGGGTGCCAGCCGATGGCAAATGCTTCGCCAGTTGCTGATTGAAAATCTACTTTTGACCTTGCCCGGTGGATGTTTGGGGCTGGCGCTGGCTCACTGGAGCCTCGACCTGCTGGTCCATTCGCTGCCACAAACAATTCTCAATAAATATCCATTCTTCGAAACAGTTCAAATCCAGCCTCAGATCTTGCTGCTGGCACTTGGGGTGACGATTGCCACGGGCGTTGGGTTTAGTTTGGTGCCACTGATGTCGCTCAATGGGTTTGCCCTGCAGCGGGTCCTTCGGCTTGGGCGTCATTCAGGTCAAAATCTGACACATATATCACTGCGGCAAATGCTGGTGGTCATCGAAGTCGCTTCGGCATTTGTGCTCCTGGTTGGGACGGGATTGCTGGTTCAAAGCCTGATATCTTTACTGCACACCAACCCTGGCTTCAACACCGATAACCTGCTGACCTGTCGGGTTTTGCTCGATGGAAATCAATACCGTGAAGCCCACCAGCGCCTGGCGTTCTTTGATCGGTTACAGAAACAGGTGACAGCGACTCCCGGAGTCAAAGGCATGTCAGTGGTGAGTCAATTACCGCTGACCAATGGCGGCGATACTGGAACGCCGAAAGTGGTTGGCCGTCCAGAGACTGAATCTCCCAAAGTTGAAATGTTTGTGCGAACCATTTCTCACAATTATTTTCAGGTGATGGAAATTCCACTTGCCACGGGTCGCTGGTTTTCAGACTACGACCAGTCCACCACCAAACCAGTGGTGGTCATTAACCAGACACTGGCGGCGCGGGTTTTTCCCAATGAAAACCCAATTGGAAAACAGCTCGCTTTTTCTTTCCTCGAAGGTCAAACACCACCTGAAATTGTCGGTGTGGTGGGGGATGAAAATGTGATCGAATTTGGCAAAACAATGGCACCAGTGGTCTATTTTCCACTTTCCCAGGATGCCCTTGCCAATGCCAGACTGATTGTCCGTTCAACGGTTTCCCCAGATTCATTGAAACAAAGCCTCCCTCAGGTGATCAGAAACCTGGATCCAACGATTCCTGTCTTTCGTGTGGCAACGCTCAACCAGATTGTTTCCAATACCCAGCCGGTCTTCATCCGGCGTTATGCCTTGTTATTGTTTGGATTATTTGGCGGACTGGCGCTCGTCCTGGCCATTGTCGGGGTATACGGGGTGCTTTCCTATTTTGTCATGCAACGAAAATATGAAATCGGCATTCGACTGGCGCTGGGAGCAACGCCTCAAAAGATTATCGCCATGATCGGTCGGCAGGCAATTTCCTTGATGCTGATTGGGATCTTGATTGGAACTGGTGTGACGTACCTGCTGTCAGTCTATGTGAAAAGTCTTTTATTTTCAGTGTCATCAACCGACCCAGCAACCTTTGGGCTGTCAGCCGTCTTCTTGTTTCTGGTTGGAATGGGCGCGGCCCTCCTTCCGGGCAGACAGGCAACCCAAATTGATCCGATGATTGTGCTCCGAGAACAGTAGGCAGGAGAATGAAGAATGAAGAATGAAGAATAACTCCAAACTTCGCCCAATTCATACTATTTCGAGATGACCATATTGTGAAAGAACCCGGCTAAATAGTTGGGAAGCAAGTATTTCCCTTAGCCCTCAGCCCCGTCCTCTCAGCCCTCAATGGCGTAATTTCCACCATCAATCCACACCCACAGCTTTTCGTTCCTGATCAGGTTTTTTATGCATAGTTTGCTTCGTGACGTTCGCTTTGGCTCTCGGCTTTTACTCAAACGCCCTGGGTTTACGTTGGTGATTATCCTGACGCTGGCGCTTGGCATCGGCGCCAACACCGCGTTGTTCAGTGTAGTCAATGCGATTTTGCTGCGACCGCTTCCGCTGAAAGAACCTGAGCGGCTGGTGCGCATCCGGCAAACTTCGGGCCAGGAAGGGTTTCGCATTGGGCTGACACCGACGACCTTTCAAGCCTGGCAGGAGAAAAATCAGGTCTGTGAGGAAATGGCTGCCGCCACCGGGCAAAGTATGACATTGACTGGGTTTGGTGAGCCTGAATATCTTCAAGCTGGACTCATCACCTGGAATTATCTGCACGTGCTGGGTGTGCCACCCCAGCTTGGCCGTGATTTTCTACCCGAAGAAGGAATTGCCGGGAAAAATCAGGCGGTGCTGCTCGGTGACGGTCTGTGGCGAAGACGATTTGGCGCTGACCCGGCAATTCTGGGAAAACCGCTCACCTTCAACGGGCAAAGCTACACGGTGGTTGGGATTTTGCCGCCCAAATTCAGTCATCCCTATGAAGCTGAAATCTGGGTGCCGCTGGTCCTCAACACCCCTGAAATGATGGCTCAGTCGGCCAATTTGTATGTTCCGGCACGACTGAAACCCGGAGTTTCTCTGACCCAGGCTCAGGCGGCGTTGACCCAACTGGCCGGGCAAATCAACCAGACTGCGCCAAACCCGCAAAATCCAACCGGGGCACACCTGATTGGTCTGCGCGATGAACTGGTTGAAGGGCTGGCCACCAAATTGTGGATCCTGCAGGCGGCCACAGTGTTTGTGCTTTTGATTTGTTGTGCCAATGTGGCCAATCTCTATTTTGCCCAGGTATTTCAGCAACAAGGGGAGCTTGCCATCCGGACAGCACTTGGTGCGTCGAGGTGGCAATTATTGCGCCAGCTGATGGTTCAAAGCCTGCTCCTGTCAGGATTGGGCGCCGTTGCAGGGATTGCGGTGGCGTACTGGAGCCAAAAACCATTGCTGGCTTTGAGCCCGTTGGCACCAGGACCGGCAGCCTCGGCCATTACCCAAATTCACACTCAGGTCAATTTGGATCTGACCTCGCTTGGGTTTGCCCTCGGTGTCACCCTGCTGGTTGCGATTCTGTTTGGTCTGATCCCGGCACTCAAAGCCTCAAATACCAATCCACACCTCATTTTGCGCGAGACAACCCGAACAGGCGGGATGACGGCCCGGCGTCAGCACTGGTTAAATGGACTGGTGGTGATTGAATTTGCGCTGGCAATTGTCCTGCTGGCTGGGGCCGGGTTGATGATTCGCAGTTTTCTGGCTTTACAAAATGTTCAGTGGGGCTTTTCACTCAAACAAACGCTGACATTTGACCTGAATTTTTCAGAGAGTCGCTACCCAAATCAGGCGCAACGCCTGGCATTTGTTCAAACAGCCCTGACCAACCTTCGGAATATACAGGGTGTTCAAAGCGTCGGCGCCACCACGGTCCAGCCGCTGTATCGAGGTACTTTCCTTAGCAGCTACAGCATCGAAGGCCGTCAGGTTCCCGATCCTCCGGGCTATTATATTTGCCATCACCGCCGGGTCCTGCCAGGGTATTTTCAAACGATTGGGATTCCAATTTTAAGTGGAGGCGACTTCTCTGGTCAGGAACGCATTGATACAGAACCAGTTATCCTGATTAGCAAAATGATGGCTGACCGGTTTTGGCCAGGGGAAAATCCAATTGGAAGGCGGATCAAGAGTGGACGACTGGATTCGAATGGCCCCTGGTTTACCGTTGTGGGGGTGGTGGGTGACGTCAAGGAATCAGTTGACCCAAATGATGGTGAAGTGGTCGGTACCTGGTATCTGCCCTACACCCAGCAGCGATCAACCGCGTTTTCAAGCATCAGTTTTGTCGTCAAAACCGATGGCGCGCCAGAAAATACAACTGCTGCCATTCGTGAGGCAATCTGGGCAATTGACCGCGATCAGGCCATTTACAATGTCGCCACATTTGAACATCTGGCTAGAGAGTCGTTCCGACCTGAACGCTTTAGTACAACTCTGATTTTACTGTTTGGCGTGGTGGGTCTGATTCTGGCCGTGGTGGGGATTTATGGCGTGGTGTCGTACTCGCTGGTTTCAAGAATTCCGGAAATTGGGATCCGTCTCGCGTTTGGGGCGTCGCCACTTGATATCTTCAAATTGATTTTACAGCACGGGGCCAGCCTGATTACCGCTGGTCTGACGCTTGGGTTGATTGCGGCGGGACTGCTTTCGCAATACCTGAAAAGCCAGCTTTTCGGCGTTTCCGAACTGGATCCGGCGTCCTACGCCCTGGCCAGTTTTTTACTTGCGGTTGTGGCGTTGGTGGCCTGTGCCGTCCCGGCAATTCGAGCGATGAAAGTTGATCCGGTAACGGCACTCCGACAGGACTAGGCGGAAGGAAGAAATTTGGAGTGCACCGACTTGTCGGCGCTTTCATACATGGCGACAAGTCACTGAAAAACAAAGCGCTGACAAGTCAGCGCACTCCAAAGTTTAAAAGGTGTATTTCAACGCAAACTGGATCGTTCGCGGTGAGACCGAAGTATTGACCGAAGATCCAAACGACGGAGACTCGAGAATCCGGACTGGAATTCCGAAGTGCGTGCGATTAAACAGGTTATAGGCTTCGATTCGGACTGAGAACGCATTGTTCTCACCAATTCTAAACCGCTTATCGAGCGCCAGATCAACGCTGGCCACACCCGCCGCCCGGAAGGTATTGCGACCAACACTGCCATTCAACAGGTTGAACAACGGCTGAGCGCCATCAATCGCCAGCAGTGACGTGGTGCTGACGCCCGGTGCCAGCAGGATGCGGGTCTGGCCTTCATCCCGGATGGTCAATCCTTGCAGTGTATTTAACCGGTCGGTCAAATTTCCGTCCACGTTGGCATCAAAGGCACTATTCACTGTAAAAGGCTGACCGGTTTGGAGGGTCACAATCCCTGACAACTGGAAGCCGCCCAGCACCCGATGTTGTTTCCAGAACGGCAATTCATACTGCCAGCCCGCCGTAAACCGATGGCGAACGTCAAAATTGGCACTTCCACGTTCGTTGCGAAGTCCAGCAGCCCCACCAAGTTCATCCTGGGCCAGAATGTAAGCACCCGACATATCAAACACATCTGAAACATCGTCAATCGCGTGGCCATAGGTGTACGCCAGTTGGAAGCCAAGTCCATCGGCAAAGCGTCGAATCAATGAGGCTTGCAGAGCATGGTATTCAGATTCGGCTGAACCTTCAAATACCGTAAAGGGCCCAAGTCGGCTCTCTGGACGCTTCCTTGTGGCATCACGGCTATTGCCAAATGCTGGAATAATAAAATTCTGACTACTCGATGCAAGAAATTGAATTGGGGTAAACGGTCCACCATTTGGAGTGCGGAAGCGAATCAGTTTGCGGCCTTTGGTGCCCACATATCCAACCGAGACCACATACCGATCAGCCAGCGCCTGCTCAAATGAAACACTGTATTGATGAACATACGGCGTTCGGAAATTTTTCTCCGGCAATGTAAAGCCGAGCCCAAAACCACGAATCCCAAGCAACACGCCGATATTTTCGGCTACTAATTCGCGACCAAACCCAAACGTGTTGAGAGTTCCTGGTGCCACCAGCGGTACCGAGCCGTCGTCACCAAAAGTAATAAAGGAGGGGTTACCAGCCAGAAGGTCAGCAAATACCACGCCGGCGCCGAAATTCACCGGGGCAAATTGTGGAAATACATTGCGTGACTGACTGACGACATTCCCCAGAATCGGATCATAGAAAATGCCGTAACCACCGCGAATTGAGGTCTTTCCAGTTCCAAACACATCCCATGCAATTCCGACACGCGGGGCAAAATTATTTCCATCACCGTCATAAATTTTCTTACGTCCGGCCAGAAATTCACCCTGGGCGTCAATCGCATCGAAAAAGCCGGCGGCCAAATCTTCTGAACCAGCCGCAACCGGAAAATCATTGCGCGTCAGCAACAAAGCATCTTCGATCTTGCGGTTGACATCGGTGGGAACGGTATTACGTTCATAGCGCAGACCGGCTTCGATGGTTACCCGTGGATGCACTTTGAAGGAATCGTGGATGAAGAAATTCATCTCGGTAAATCGCAACCCGAGCGATGAGTCCGGCACCGTGGCCAGTGCCTGCAGAAAGTCTGCCTGAAGACCGAGACTGGCAAAATCAACTGCATTTCGAATTTCAAAGCCGCCTTGGTCTAAATTAGAAAAGAACCCAGGCACGAACGAAACCTGCGCGCGATAGTTTCGATCCAGGAAGCTATTGAATTGCACCCGCCGAATATCAAACCCGGCTTTGAGCGTGTTTTTGCCACGGGTCAAAATCAGCGTATCGGCAATCTGGAACGTGTTGTTGGCCCGGCCCTGCGGGAAAGTAAACGGGTCAACGCCAACCGAACTAAACGGCGAGAGCACAATCCGACCAACCGGCCCCAGTTGTGTTCCACGACCAAAAAGGAACGGATTACCTGAGACTTCGTCAAACCCAAGCGCCGTGCGGCCAAAGGAAAACCGAATCTGGTTGTAATCGCGATCAGTGAGCTGGGTGTTGTGTTCAAAAGCCAGGTTTTGCGTCCGGGTTTGGGCGGTAATCGCAGAGCGAAGGGCACCGCCAACGGTTGGAATCCGGGTTTCGTCATCGGTAATGTTGTACCGGCTGCCAAAAGTCATGTCTTTTCCAAAACCTTTGAACTGGTAATCAACCTTGGCTGAAAACACCACACCATCCGCCGATCCAGGCAAAATTTCGGTGTAGGTATTGGCACCATATGGTCCGCCCGTGTTGTTCGGGAGTGGATAAAATGAAAAGACATCGCGTCCCAGACGTGCACCAGATGGATTAAACCGCTGACCAAAGGCCAACCCGGCATTGCGCTGACCCAGCGTTGGAACTGAGAAATGCGTCTCCTGTGACCGATTGACGTCCTGCTTTTCAAACGCAACGAAGAAATGCAGCCGGTTTTTGATGATCGGTCCGCCTAAGACTCCACCAAACTGGTTGCGGGTAAAGCTGTTTTCCTTGCCCGACGGTCCGCCAGTCAGATCAAAATAATCCCGCGCAATCAATGACGAGTCAGTCAGAAGATCATAAATACTGCCGTGAACCTGATTGGTCCCTGACTTGGACACCACGTTGACCTGACCACCGGTGTTGCGTCCGGCTTCGGCATCAGCCAGCAGGGTGGACATTTGGAATTCGGTAATGCTTTCAACGGTTTGTGGAATTGCTGGTGTAAATCCTTGCCGACGAACACCAACATCCTGGTCATTGTTGTCTGAACCATCAATGGTGAAGTTGTTGGCTCGCGCCCGGTTTCCATTAACCGAAAACTGTCCGGCAGTGCCGACGCCGGAACCGATTCCGGGGCCATTGGCACCATAGGTGGCCGGAGGTGGCGCGACACCGGGTGACAACAAGGCAAAAACGTCAAAGCTCCGAATGCCGGGGAGTGGCAGCGATGACACAAATTCTGACGTGGCGCTCCCGCGCAAGGTGCTATCTGCCGTATTGGCCTGGATTCCCTGGGTTGGGTTGGTCGGGTCAGACGGCGGTGGCGGTGGCGGTGGCGGTGCCGATTCTGGAAGGAGCTTGATGGGTGGTGGCTTGACGAGTTTTTCGCGGTTGACTTCGACCACGTAATTCAAAATCGCATTGGGTTGATAGCCGTCGCGGGAAGCACTGATGTTGTAAATCCCTGGTGGCACCAGATCAAACCGATACTGTCCCTGGACATCGGTTCGAGCCACACGAGCCAGACCGTTGGCCGTATTTTCAAACCGCACGAGCGATCCCATAATCGGGTTGCTTTGCTGGTCAAGCACCAATCCCAGCAGTGTTCCGGTGGTGGTCTGAAAAATGAGGAACCGAGGGTGAGTGGTCGGCCCCGCCTGCACCGAAGGTGAAAAAAGAGCACCATATGGCAGGAGTAGACAAAGGGCCAGAATCCCGGCACTGAGCTTTGAAAAACTCATAAACGGACTCCTTGTTAGTTCAAAAACAGACTGAATACCTGGTTAAAATAGAAAAGGCGAGGAAAAGAAACTTGAAAGCTGGGACCGAGCTTAAACCAGAGTGAGCCGAAAGTACAACTGGCGGGAAAAACCCGCCAGTTGATTCAGAATGATTTTAGCGATTGTACCCACCAGGCGGGCCACCATACGGAGGCGCTCCGCCATAGGGCTGGGTGCCGCCGTATCCTCCACCGCCATATCCTCCGCCAGGGAAATTTTGAGATGGGTTCAAAAATGCAGCCTTGACCTCCGGTTTGCCCAGCACCAGAAAAGCCCAAATCCCAAATGGAACAGTGAATAAACAACAGCACGAGGTCAGTGGAATAATCGTCAAAATCGCCGCCGTTTTGGCCAGGGTATACCCTGACAGGTTCATCATTTTCACTGCTCCCACAATGATGATTGGCGCAAATAACACGCTAAAAACAGCTATTCCGGTTGCCCCATACTTTCCGAAGTAATAGCCCATTTCTTCGGCTTCAGAGGTAAAAACCGTCTGGTCCATTTTCATAATCGTTCCAAAAAATGACGAAAGGGTGTAAAACCCGCCGATCAATATGTTGAGAATCCCAAGCACCAGCAAACAAATGGCGGGAGCTTTGACCTGACTTCGAGGGTCGGCATAAGACGACATCGAGTTAACCTCCTTCAAGATTCAAAAATTGACGACGAGCAGAACTATTTGTTGGTGAACTAACCTGGGCATTATCCAGCGTGTTGAGCCTGTGGGTTAAACGGCTTTGAAGAATCAAACTGTGATAGGTTGGCAAAAAATTTGCAAGCGAAAGTTTAAACTCCGAACTTTTCACGAGCAATCACAACTGCAACCATCACAACAATTACAGCCGTCACAACAGTTGCAGCTATCACAATGGCAGCAACAGTCACAATTCCCACAGTGATTGCAGCCACAATCGCCACAGCAGTTACAGGACTGTTCTGAACCACATTCAATGCATTCACATCCGAGGTCACAACAACCCTCATCGCAGCAACAATCTGGGCACCTGTTTCCACAGGACCTTGAATGGGTCGGACGAATTCTCGGCTGGCGGCTTTGGCGTTTTCTAAAGCAAGGAAAAACCGCCATCTGGATCGGTTGAAAAATTGATCCAACCGAGGCCAGCACCGCTCCGGCAAACATCAGGTTCATTCCCAGGCTGAAACATTCGCGTGATGAGGTCGCGGTCAGGGCCTGTTGTGGAAACAGAAAAACAATCGGCACCACAGATGCCATCACAAATGACGATTTCATTCTGGCAATCGGTGACTGGCTCGCTGATGGTTGCTCTTTGGCTGCCAGTGATTTGCCAAATGTCACCGCCTGGTCAAGTCGCTCGCGCCAGGTTTTGCGCTTTGAAACTGAGCAGGCTGGCGTTGCTTGAACAACCGGCAGGCGAGTGCCCAGGCGGCTGGCCAGATTACTGCGCAGGCGGTAGGTAAATTGTTCGATTCGTTCAGCAGAAAGCGGGAGCTGGTGGAAGCACTCAATCATCCGGGCTTCGGCTTCTCGCACCTGAGCCATGGCCTGTGCCCGATAAGATCCGGTTAATTTCGGTTGATCAAGTCCCAATACAACTTGAAAGGCGTTGAAGTCACCCCGGCGCTGGTCTTTTTCAAAATCTTCAAGTGCATCAAGCACATAGATGAGCCTTCCAAACGTCTGACCCAGACTGTACATCGTGGATTCGGCTTCGGCAGCGCCGAGCAACCGTGCTCCGTGACGAAAAAAGAGGCCCGTGGCGTGGGCGGTGGGTTCGGCTACCAGAGAAAGCCCGACTTCGAGGTCGGCGGCACTACCGGCTTGTTTGAGTTCGCTTTCACGTTGTGTCTGGCTTCCAAGGGTCTGGCGAAGCTCATCAACCGGAAATGCCCAATCTGAAAGCTGTTGAGCGGCAGTTTGAAACGCAGTTGAAAAGGTCGTGGCGGCCACTCGACCAGACCACGATGAATTGTCCTGAAGGTGGTCCTGGACTTTAAATTCTGCCAAAACCACGGTGGCAGTGGCGGCAAAATGAAGTGGTAGCGGGAATTCGTCTCTGGTGCGCGGCAATGTCAGACAATTGAACGATTGATAGGCTGACGCCCAGGGCTCAAGCGACGTCGTTTGATCGCCCAGAGCCGTCAACAATTCGGCCAGAAATACCGTGTCGAAATTTAAAAGGAAGCGGGCTGATTGCCCATACTGACGGCCAATCGTTTTACACGTGCCGCAATAGTGGAGTCGGTGTTCGCGGCGTTGCGCGGGGGGCTGAGCACAGGTTCGTGCCTTCATCAATCCGAACATGATTTACTCCCGTGGAGTGCGGTGGCTTGACACCGCTTTTGATCTTGTCCTGAGGCGCAGTTCAAAGCAGCAGCGCCTTTACAGATTGTCACCTGTCATTTTGTCACTTCTTCGGCAGGTTGGCCCGGATCTGAGCTGCAATCGGGTCAATCACGTCGGCGGGGATTAATCGCCGTGAATTACCGGCCTGGGCTGTCACCCGATAACTGGCACCGTTGGGTTCGGCAATTAAGGAAAAATCAAAGAGCGTACGCTCGGTTGGGGTCAATTTCAGGTTGGTGAGGACAAATTTCTGCAGCTCTTCTATGGTTCGCTCTCGATTTTGCACTGTTTGCGGAGATTCCTGCCGGCGGGCAAAATCATTGGCGGTCTGGTAGGAAATCAAAAGGTTTAAAAAGGCTTCCCGTTTTCGAGCTTCAGGGGTTCGACCGACAATTTCCCGATACTCATCAACCCGACGGTTCAAAAAATCGAGATCATATTCATACCGCATTTGCATGGCTTTGGCTTCGGTCTCAACTTTGCGCTGCAAAACAGCAATTTGGGCAGATGAACTGGCTTTGAGATTGCTTAATTCCGTCTGACATTGGGTCAGGTCCTGTCGAAGTTGTCCAGAATCACTGGCGGCGTTTTGCGTTCCAACTGGTTTTCCCCCTTGATTGCTCACCAGATTGCGTCCCACCTCAAACCCCAGTCCCCCAGCCAGAACCAGCAAACCAAGAACCATACCGAAGACCGGTAGTGGATGCTGGTTTATCATCATTTTCAACATTTCACCGATAGTTAAATCTTCATAGTACAAACTGACTTGTGGAGATCGTTGGACACTCATATTGGGGGTTAAGCGCTCCTTAATCGTAAAGTTGCGGCCTGGACTAACAATAGCCGAGAAGCCGATTGGCGACAATTAGCAGTTCGACAAAAAATCTCTACTTCAAAAGCCTTTGACTGGAAAAACAAACGGCGGAAGCTGTGTTGCTTCCGCCATTTCGGCTCAACCTGTTTTCGAAATTGGAGTTGAGATTGTCGCTTAACTGGTGAATTTATACCCGACTCGATGAACCGTGATGATGTACTTTGGATCGCCTGGGGTATCTTCGATTTTTTGACGAAGCTTGGCGATATGCATATCCACGGTGCGCGTGAGGGGGGCGCTGTTGTATCCCCAAACAACATCCAGCAAGTGGTCACGGGTGACAACTTCGCCGCGATGATCAATAAAGTACTTCAAAATCTTGATTTCTCGCGGAGACAGGTCAAGCACTTCGCCTTTTTTGCGAGCCTCATACTTCTTCAAATCCAGCGTAATATCACCGAATTCATAAAAATCAGCCTGGGTGTTTTGACGTGAAACACGACGCAGAACGGCTTCGACTCGGGCCATCAACTCCATAAAACTAAAGGGTTTGGTAATGTAGTCGTCGGCGCCCATTTTCAAGCCCAGCACTTTGTCAATTTC
Source organism: uncultured Clostridia bacterium (assembly GCA_964639175.1). Lineage (GTDB taxonomy): Bacteria > Acidobacteriota > Blastocatellia > Chloracidobacteriales > Chloracidobacteriaceae > JACQXX01. The sequence continues at coordinate 1,573 of CAZXCE010000098.1, read as the reverse complement.
CTGCCCTCTGGCCGTTAACATAATGATGGGGGTAGAGTTGCTGGCGGCACGAAGCTGTTTGCACACGTCAAAACCGCTCATCTTCGGTAACATCACATCGAGGATGACCAGATCGATTTCCTTTTCGGTTGCCATCCGTAAGCCTTCGACGCCATCCCGGGCAATCAGGACGGAATACCCTTCATATTCAAACCCATCCCGTAACGCGACGGTGATGGAGGGATCATCTTCTACGATCAAGACTCTTCGCATAATAAACACGTGGGAGCAGTGGAATGATTTTTCGTTGAAGTGTGGTTGAGAATTGTGAACATGCCTAGTACCTGGTTCAAGTCAAAAAAGTTTTCAAATTCTCCGCTTGAGAACTCAAAAGCAAAAGAGCGAAAGAGCGGGCCGTGCGGTTCAATCCATTGCTGTCAACCACGAGACTCGGTTCAGGTGGTTTTTCTACTTCGCTCAGCCACGATTCACGCTGGTTGCCAGTTCACGATTTCACGCGCCTAATTTTCAGCAACCGGGAGATGGATCGTAAAGGTTGTTCCCTGGCTGGGCTTGCTGTGGACGGTAATGCGCCCGTGATGGGCATCAACGATATGTTTGACAATTGACAGCCCGAGTCCACTTCCTTTGACATCGTGAACACACCCGGTGCAGACGCGATAAAATTTTTCGAAGATTTTTTCCTGATCATCAAGCGGGATTCCAATCCCCTGGTCGGTGACAGAAACGGCCAGATGCCCTTCTTCGGTTTCGAGTCGAACCACAATTTCCCTGGCCTGACCCGAATATTTTACGGCGTTATCGAGGAGGTTCAGCAACGCCTGGGCAATCGCATCACGATCAATCACGGTCTGAGGTAATGGATCTTCCGGCATAGCAACTTTGACATCAAAGCCGCTTTGCTTGAGCCGTAAATCAACAATCTTCAACGTGTCATTGATGGTGTCAGCCAGATTGGCTTTTTCGTACCGATACATCTTTCGGCCAGACTCAATCTTTGAGAAATCAAGGATGTTATTGATAAGCTGAGTCAATCGCTGGCTTTCATTCTCGATATATCCACCGTATTCACAGATTTTCTCGAAATCCTTGACCCGTCCCAGCTTCATAAACTCTGCAAATACTCGGATTGAGGAAAGCGGCGTGCGAAGCTCGTGTGAAACATTTGAGACAAAATCGGTTTTCATTTCACAGAGTTTCATTTCCCGCTCGGCAGCACGTAACGTAAACCAGATACCGCCCATCAACACCAGCGTCATCAATCCAGAAAGCGTCAGGCTGTACCAGAAATAAGAATGTGCCCACTGTTCGGGCGACATATAACAATCACGGATTCCCAAACTGAGGTCGGTAAACACAAACGGCATGGGTAAGGAAATGTAATCTTCCTGCTCGCGGGCTCTGGTCACATCAGTTGAGAGCAAGACTTCACCACAGGACTGGCGCAGATTCACCACCACGTTTTTCTGAGCATCATCGGGAAAGAATTTCGGCAGAAACTTCTGGATGGCCTGTGGAAGGTAATCTTCCTTGAGAAAGTGCATATCCAGGACCACCCCAACCACCCCAACCA
>CAZXCE010000097.1:0-17957 GCA_964639175.1 uncultured Clostridia bacterium | reverse complement strand
CCGGGTTCCGGGTTCCGGGTTCCGGGTTCCGGGTTCCGGGTTCCGGGTTTTCGAGCTTTTTGCAGCTTATGTTCTTTTCGTCCTTCTTATTTTTTGAGGAGTGTCAATTTATGCCCACAACCCAGGCAATCGTCACCAAAGCCTATCAGGCACAATACCTTGACCCAATTTCATTCCAGGCTGGCGAATCAATCCAGGTTGGCCAGGAAGACACCGAGTTTCCCGGCTGGGTCTGGTGCACTGACCAGCGGGGAAAAAGCGGCTGGGTGCCCAAACATACCTTCGACGCCGACGGGCAATCTGGCCAGACTGTGATGGATTACACCGCCCGTGAACTGACTGCTCACGAAGGACAACATCTGATTGCCCACAAAATTGAATTCGGCTGGGCGTGGTGCACCAACAGTGACGCAGCCTCAGGCTGGATTCCAGAAAGCTGTCTTGAATTCAGTCCTGCCTGAAAAGGTTTTCAGAAGCAGGAACCAGGGAATACAACTGGCAGGCCACGCTTCAAAAAGTCGTGATGAACAAGTTGATTGATTTATCTTCATTCCAGCGTTCACTGGATAAATAGGCATTTGGAGTTTGGAGTTTTGGGTTCCAGGAAAAGGACATCAAGGACATAAGTTCGAAAACCCGGAACCCGGAACCCGGAACCCGGAACCCGGAACCCGGAACCCGGAACCCGTGTCTTTCTCACACATATCCATGGGCACGAAACCACTCCACGGCATCGCGGAGCGCGGTTTCGACCGGGGTTTGAGGCAGGCCAAGTTCGCGAATGGCTTTATCGCTTCGATAGTACATGGCGTGTCTGGCCATTTTGGCGCTGTCAACTTCAACCGTTGGGGTCCGGCCAGTGAGTTGACTGATAAAAAGTTCGTCAATGTAGCCCACTGCGATTGGAATCCAGTGTGGAATTGCTTTTGTCGGTGCGGGCAGACCTGTGATGACTTCGAGCATGTCCACCATTTCCTTGAGCGTCACGTTGCGGTTGCCTAAAATGTAGCGCTCACCCACCCGACCTTTTTCAGCCGCCAGCAGATGTCCTTTGACGACGTCGCGAACATCCACCAGATTGAGTCCAGTGTGGACATACATCGGCATTTCACGCTTCAAAAACCGCAGGACAATATTTCCAGTCGGAGTTGGCTTCACGTCACGCGGGCCAATTGGAGTGCTCGGATTGACGATCACCACCGGGAGTCCTTCGCGGGCAGCGGCAACAGCGGCTTCTTCGGCCAGGAACTTTGATTTTTTATAGGCGCTGACCAGTTCATCAACTGTCGTGCGGGTGGTTTCATCCGCTTCCTGACCGTGTGGTGGCACGCCGATGGCTGCCACTGAACTGGTGTGGACAAACCGTTGGATATTGGTTTTTCGGGCGGCTCGGAGCAGGTTTTTGGTGCCATCAACATTGCTTCGATAAATGGCCGTACTGTCACGCCGAAGCAGGCTGTAATGAGCCGCCACGTGAAAAACCAGTTGGCACCCATCGAGAGCCCGGTGTAAAAAGTGTTCGTCGTTTAAATCTCCCTCAATACAATCAATTGCCAGTCCTTCAAGATTTTTTCGGTCACTTCCGGGTCGTACCAGCGCCCGGACTTCACTGCCCGAGGCCAGTAGTTCCGGGATGAGATTTCCGCCGATAAATCCCGTGCCTCCAGTCACAAATGCACGCATAGATTGGTTGTTTATCTCCTTCGACTGAATTTTGGATTGACACCACTGAAGTCAAGGAACCAACGATTTTCAAACCTCAAGCCGAGCCTCACCCACAAACTATGAAAAAACTCTTTGCGGCTGAAAATATCATGAATCTGCTGCTGGTCTTTGTGCCGGTGGCAATGATTTTGGAATGGGTCATCCACGCCCAACCCATCTGGATTTTTGTGGTATCGTGTCTGGCGATTATTCCACTGGCGGGCTTGATGGGAAAGGCCACCGAGCACCTTTCGGAAAAATTAGGCGAAGGGATTGGCGGTTTGCTCAATGCCACCTTTGGCAACGCTGCGGAATTGATCATTGCGTTTATGGCGCTCCGCGAAGGCTTATATGATGTGGTCAAAGCCTCGATTACGGGCTCAATTATTGGTAACCTGTTGCTGGTCTTTGGGTTAAGTGCTCTGGTGGGTGGATTGAAATTTCCAAATCAAACGTTTAACCGGACGGCAGCCAATCTGGGCACCACGATGCTGGCCTTGAGCGCCTTTGCGCTGCTGATTCCAGCCGTGTTTCACGCCATCGTGTTTGGCAAAGCACCCGCCACCCACGAGCGCGAACTGAGCCTGGAAATTTCAATCGTGCTCTTTATTACCTATATTCTGAGCCTGATTTTTACGCTCAAAACCCACAAACACCTGTATGTCGGTGAGTTAGGTGAGGCTGAAGAAGAAGCCATCGGAACCCACGGCTGGTCGCAAGGGAAATCAGTCGGAGTGCTGATCGGCGCCACGGCTATGGTTGCGTTGATTAGTGAATTCCTGGTCGGATCGGTTGAAGCCGCCGCCAAAACGCTCGGGATGACCGAAGTTTTCGTCGGTGTAATTCTGGTGGCGATTATTGGGAACGCGGCAGAACATTCGACCGCCGTGTTGATGGCACTCAAAAACAAAATGGATCTGGCGATGAACATTGCGGTTGGGTCTTCGCTCCAGATTGCGTTGTTTGTGGCCCCAATGCTGGTTTTTCTCAGCTATCCATTTGGCGGCAAAGGGCCAATGGATTTGCTGTTTACCACCCTCGAAGTCGTCTCAATTGTGATTGCCGTCACCACAACCTCACTGGTTTCACAAGATGGCGAGTCCAACTGGATGGAAGGTGTACAATTACTGGCGGTATATCTGATACTTGGAATTGCTTTTTACAACCTTCCACATCTGCCGTTGTGACAGATTCAGGCGTCAGATCACCTTGAACTTGCAGCGAAAGGCCAATGATATGCGAAGTTTCGGTCTTGTCTCGGCAACCGTATTGATGCTGGCATGGATTGGAGTTTCAAACTCTCCGATTCAGGCGAAACCAATGAATATCAACTCTTTGAGCACCATCCAGAGCATTCGGGACGGTGCTCTTTTGTATTTTCCGCTTGAAGTCGGAAACCAGTGGATCTATCGCAGCACCACCCTTGAAGGCATCGTGATCGAAGTTGTTGAAACCCGTGAAGTCCAGGGAAAAACTTATTTTGTCGTGAGAGGACTTGTCCGAGGGCGTGACGTGCTGGTCCGTGAAGCCAAAAAAGGGACGCTGGTGATGTTTGACGAAGAGTCAAAAACCGAAAACCTGTGGTATGACTTCAAGACAAAAAAGGACGATGATTTTATATCGCCGCCCCACGTCTGTGCGCCGAAAGCCGTGATGACGTCACGGACATACACCTATCGGGGCTTGATTGGCACCTATTCCAATGCGCTGCAACTCACCTACCCTGGCGTTTTTCAATGCGGGAATGCTCAGGAAATCTTTGTTCCGACGATTGGACTGGTTCAGTGGACCGAAGTCCGTGGCCCGGCCCAGTATGTCTATGACTTGATGTATGTGCGGCTTGGAAAAAATACCGTCTTCACCCAGCCAGAGATTGGTTTTTCCGTTACGCTCGATCAGTCAACCTATTTGACGCGGCCTCCCGGCTCGTCCGCCGGATACATTCCGCATTTGACAGCAAAGATTACGCTTCGGAGCACTCATCCAACACCATTGAAACTGACTTTTCCCACCGGGCAACTGTTTGATTTCTCAATTCGGGATGAAAAAGGCGAAGTCTTTTATACCTGGTCGGATGGGAAGGGATTTCCAGAGGTCATCACTGAAGAATCAGTTTCCGGTGAGCGGCATTTTGTCATCGGGGTGCCGTTAATCACATCAGATGCCAGGATTTTGCCCGCAGGCCGCTACATTGCCGAGGCCTGGATGACCACCCAGGGAACACGCAAGTTCGTGGCTTCGGTTGGATTTGAAGTGGTGGATAACAAAGCTAAATCGGTCAACTGAAAGAGCCCTCTCCGCTATAGCTTCCAGGCTTGAGCAACTCAGTCAGAATCAAAATTCCTTTTACAAAAAATTCACGAAACGTGCTCTGGTTGTCTGTTATCCTTAAGGTCTCTTTGTTCGCATTCTCCAAACACGTTTTTCTCAAACACATTCATCCTCTTTCCTTCGACCACAAGCTGTTGTTGATCGGAGGCCCTGACCCCAGACCATCCCGAAAAAGAGTGGTCTGGTTGTAAGTTTTTGCAACCAGACTCTTTCGGGAGATTATCCCTACTTGTTGCAAAGGAGAATTTGACCCCATGGCCGACAAACCTGATCAACCAGATGCCAAACCAGGCCTGCTTCCAAATCTCAGTCGGCGGAAATTTCTGGCCGGTGCCGGGCTGGCCGGTGCTGGTGCCGTGATTGCCGATAAAATTTACTCAGAAGTGAAAAGTGAATCGAATTCGTCTGCGGTTGAAGCAAACGGCACGCCGGCAGGGGCCATCCCCGTCACATTGCAGGTGAATGGGCAAAACCGGACGATTACAGTCGAACCCCGAACGACCTTGCTCTGTGCGTTACGTGACCATGCCGAACCGCCGGTGACCGGGCCGAAACTGGTCTGCGACCAGGGCACCTGTGGCGCCTGTACCGTGTTGCTTGATGACAAAGCGGTCTATGGCTGTCTGGTGCTGGCTGTGGATGCAGTCGGGAAAAAAATTACGACCGTTGAGGGGCTTGGCACCCCAGAGAGTATGAGCCCGCTCCAGGCATCGTTTGTCGAACAGGATGCCCTGATGTGTGGATTCTGCACCCCCGGATTTGTAACCACCATTTCTGCCTATCTGAAGCAAAACCCAAATCCAACCACCGAACAGATTCGCGAAGCCTGCAAAGGCAATTTCTGCCGGTGTGGCACCTATCCCAGGGTCTTTGAAGCCGCATTGTCGTCGGTCAAGGGACAACGAAGGGCCGCATCTGATCTGTTTGCCAAATTTGGAGAGGAGGCATAACCGCGAATGCAGGACCAACCAAAACCAAAGCGCAAGATCAAGGTGCCGCGGGTCGTAAACGGCATTGAAACCATGGTTGAAATCGAAGTTGATGACACATCTGGTCCCGGGTGGGGGCCCAATGACCGTCATCGGCTCCTGAACAAACGCATTCCTCGGGTTGATGGACCCGTGAAAGCAACTGGAACCGCCCAGTATTCCTATGATGTGAAGTTGCCTGGAATGCTCCATGGCCGGATTTTGGGTTCACCACACGCCCGAGCCAGAGTGACCAGCCTGGATTTGAGCGGGGCTGAGAAAATCAAAGGCGTCAAAGCCGTAATCAGCGCCAGTGAGGAGGTTCGATACGAAGGCGAACCAGTGGCGGCAGTGGCGGCAATTACGCCTGAACTGGCCGAAGATGCCATTCGGGCCATTAAAGTGACCTATGAAGTTTTGCCACATACGGTTACGGCCAAAGATGCACTCCGGCCAAATTCCCCGAAAGTCTTTGAAGAAGGAAATGTCGAACCCCAGGGAAAACAAGGGGATCCGGCCAAAGCAGCGGCGGCCTTTGCCGGGTGTGATGCGGTGATTGAGGCTGACTACCAGACGCCGATGGTTCATCACGCCTGTCTGGAAACCCATGGCGTTGTGGTTGACTATCGCGGTGGAGATACCGCCACCGTTTATGCCTCAACTCAGGGCACGTTTACGGTTTCAGGGGATGCTGCGAAAGAACTTGGGCTCCAACAAAGCGCCGTAACCACGGTGGTTGAACACATGGGCGGGGGTTTTGGCGCCAAGTTTGGACTTGGGCTTGAAGGCAGTCTCGCCTGTCGGTTATCGAAAAAAACCAGTGCGCCAGTCAAAATGATGCTCACCCGGAAAAATGAGTTTTTAATGGCGGGAACGCGGTCTGGTTCGTGGCAAAAACTCAAAGGCGGCGCCCGCAAAGACGGAACGCTGGTGGCGTTGCAGGCAACCCAGTATAAGCTGGGTGGCCTTGGCGATGGGTCACAGGCCGGCCAGCCCTATGTGTACACCTTTGAGACCTTTTATCGTGAAATTGCCGCGCTCCATACCAACCTGGATTCCTCACGAGCCTTTCGTGCTCCTGGTCACCCGCAGGCGTCATATGCAATTGAATCACTGGTGGATGAACTGGCTTATAAACTGGAAATAGACCCGGTTGAATTCCGCAAGAAAAACCTGACAGATCCGGTGTACCACCGTCAGCTTGATCGCGGGGCCAAGGAAATTGGCTGGAGCAAACGCAACCCCAAACCCGGAGGAAACCCCGGCCCCTTAAAACGGGGGATGGGCTGTGCCGTTGGTGTCTGGGGTGGTGGTGGCCGCCCTCAATGTCAGGTGGATGTGACGATTACCCGCGATGGCCTGGTCACCGTGGCGGTTGGAACCCAGGACCTGGGAACTGGCACGCGGACCTATGTCCGGGCAATTGTGGCTGAGGAACTCGGGTTGAGCCTCAATGATGTCACCGAAAAAATTGGAAGTTCAAAGCTTGGGGCCGCTAACCCATCGGGTGGGTCAACCACGGCTGCTTCACTGGCCCCAGCGGTCAAAGATGCGGCCTTCAAAGCCCGAGCCGCAGTGGCTGAAAAGGTGGCGCCCGTCGTCGTGGGTGCCAAACCTGAAGAAGTCTCCTTTATCAATGGCAAGGTCATTGCGGGTGCCCGCCCGTTGGGGTGGAAACAAGCCTGTGCGGCGCTCCCGCCAGCCGGCATTACTGTTCGTGGCGAGTGGAAGCCAGGCCTTTCTGACAATGGCGTTCACGGTGTTTGTTTTGCCGAAGTCGAAGTTGATGTCGAAACCGGCCACGTCAAACCGATTAAAATGGTGCATGTCCAGGATATTGGCCTCCCGCTCAACCGACTGGCGGTTGAAAGCCAGATCAACGGCGGGATGATCCAATCACTCGGAATGGCACTCTACGAAGGCCGGGTGGTGGACTCGCAACTGGGAATTACCTTAAATCCTGGGTTTGGCGACTATAAACTGCCCGGATCGCTCGAAATGCCTGAACTCGTTCCAATCATTGATGATGAAGACACTCGTGAAGCCGTTATCGGTGTTGGTGAACCCGCTTTGATTCCGGCTGTCGGGGCGCTGGCCAATGCCGTATTTCATGCCTGCGGGGTTCGAGTCCGGGAATTGCCAATCACGCCCGATAAAATTTTAATGGGTTTGTTCAAATAGGGGGAAACCGACATGAAGGCATTTGAATGGGTAAATCCAACGACCGTCGCTGAGGCCGTCAAACAGCTTTCGACCCAGGTGAGCGACCCGAAAGAAGCACCCCGGCCTCTGGCTGGTGGTCAGGATTTGCTGACGACTATGAAAGATTACATCACGCAGCCCGTGCGCGTGGTGAACCTCAAATCCATTCCCGGACTCAATAAAATTGAGGGCGATGCCAAAAAGGGACTCAAACTGGGTGCCCTGGTCACGCTCTCGCAGTTGGAAGAACATCCGGAGATCCGTAAGAGCTTTCCCGCCATTGCCGAAGCTGCGCATTCGGTGGCGTCAACTCAGATTCGAAACCTCGGGACCCTGGCCGGTAATTTGTGCCAGCGTCCCCGGTGCTGGTATTTCCGACTCGAACATGTCGTTTGCCTGAAAAAAGGCGGTGACCAGTGTTATGCCGAGGCGGGTGAAAACAAGTACAACGCCATTTTAGGTGGTGGACCGTCCTATATCGTCCATCCATCTGATTTGGCGCCGGCACTGGTGGCACTTGGGGCCAGTGTGGTGATCGTGGGGCCAAATGGGAATCGAACGGTTGAACTTGAGAAATTTTTCAAACTGCCCAGCCAGGGTGACCTGCTGCGGGAAAACGTTCTGGCTGACAATGAAATCATCACCGAAATTCAGGTGCCGGCTTCGCCAGTTGCGGCTCGATCAACCTATTTAAAATTCAAGGAACGGGATTCGCTCGACTTTGCACTCTCAGCCGTGGCGGCTGCGGTTGAACTGGATTCCGGTGGCAAGGTCAAGCAGGCCCGGCTGGTTCTGGGCGGTGTGGCCCCAACGCCGTGGCGGGTTCCAAAAGCCGAAAGCTATCTGGTTGGGAAAAAACTGGATGAGGTGACGCTTCAGGAAGCCGCCAAACTGGCCCTGGAGGGTGCCCAGCCACTTTTGCACAACCAGTACAAGGTGCCGTTGACCCAGACGCTGGTTCGACGAGCCCTGAATCAGCTTGGCGGTGGCAAATCAGCATAAGGAGGGGATATGAGCAAAGACGATTCATTTGACAATTCAACTGTTGACCCACTTGGGAGCGCGGCGGCCCCGGTGTTTAATAGCCCGTTTTGTGGCGAACTCCGGTCAAAAAACTATTTTCTGCTCGATGTCCTGCCAACCAGTGCCGAGCAATATTTGGATCCAAGCGGTCATTGCTGGTGTTTTATGACGCATCAAGTGGTCGGTCCCGACGGAGGGAAAGTCCATCCAAACCGATGTACTTCAGACCGAAGGTGTTACAAATCGGCGCTGGCGTAACGGACTGCACATCAATGGAGTTTGTGGTATGCAAAAGAAATGGTTAGCTACGAGTGCGATGCTGCTGGCAATGGTCCTTCCAGGTTTTGGAAGCGAACCCAAGGCTGGGGCAATTTCAGGTGATTACGTGGAGGCCCGGACGGCGAGTGTCTTCGCCGGCGCCTGCCATTATAACGGGGAAGTGGTCACGATTGGTCGGGATGCCATTCTGGCCTGGAACATCACTGCCGGCGAGTGGAATGGCGTCTCACTGGCTGGCGTGAAAGCCGTGGCTGTGGTCGAAAGTGATCTCAATCTGGAAAAACCGACGGGCCACCACCAGTCAGAACTGGTGGTGGATAGTGCGGCCACCGAAGCTCAGGCTCAGGCCGTGGCCCAGGCGTTGTCTACCACATATGCCGCCTCATTGGGGAAGGTGGTTGCCATCCACCGGCGCCCAGTTTCGTTTGAACATCAACCCACCGGGTACAAGGTCAATGCGGCTGGATTTGCCTCATTAACCGTGCAACCGATGCCCAATAATGCCTGTTGTACCATGCCGGGGCTGGTGTGGTATGCGCCGTTAGTGCCGCTCCAGAATCGCAAAGTCGGCTATACGGTCAATGCCAGTTATGAAGGCAGTCAGGTCGGCATGCCCTGGTCCCGCGCCTCTGAAAACAGTGCGTTCTACGGGACATTCTGACTGGCGGGGGAACGACGTAAAGTACAGAGTTGAAGCTACTTGCCCGCAGAGTAGTGACTGCCCGAATGAAGAGCACGCTCAAGCTTGAACTCTGCACAGAAATCAGTTTCAGCAATACTTTCAATCAAATCGCGAAACCATCCTTCCGTTCACAAAAAACGAAAGGATGGTTTCTTATTTTTGGGTCCTGGTTGGACATTGAGAGATTTCAGCGTCATCCTGGAGTTCATCCATCCAGGTGTCGAAAGCCGAGGTGGGCTCTGCACAAGAACCGGAACTCAACTCTGAGTCTCCCGAGTCCATCCCTGGTTCATCTTCAACCAAAGCGGTAACCGCTTGAAATCGAAATGATTCCTGTTCCAGCCAGTGGGCCTTTTCTCTTATTTTTTTTCGTGATTCTAAAAGCATTGAAACTCCTGAAAAAATGGAAGGTGTTCAAAAAAACCGATGCCAGCTTAGCGTCAGTTCCTGGGTGGTACCCTGAGGTATCTGAAGTGTGGCGTGGTTTTGAAGTCAGAGTCTTACGTAAAACTTGAGTTCAGGTTCAACTGAGAAATCAAAGTCATTTGAAGAAATGCTCTGCCACTCGGATACAAACTAAGTTGTGGTAACTGGAGACCTGACATATTGAGTTGAAGATCAAACCCGGATCAATGCTTTCTCAGGTCTTCCAGATTTGAAGTCGAGTTTTGAAGCCCCGCGACAGGTTGGATAACGCCCATTGAACTGAGAATTTCAGAAACTTCTTCACACTCAGGGCCATTTGCATGCATGAAAACAAAGATGAGTGAGCCGGTTTTGGCTGACTGAATCCAAAACTCAACTGTGGCTGTTCCCCCATAATCTTGAAACCAGAGGTCAAATTGGATTACGGATTTCTGCCAGGTATTGACAGTTTGGGTTTGAAAGGTGGCATTGCTGGAAAGGGACCTGGCAACGGCTAAAGCTTTTGTCGAACACAGGGTTTGGAGTTCAGCGGGATTTAGTTTGGAATTAAAAATTTTTCGCCTGCAGGTAAAATTTGGACCTGACGGCCTGACATCGTCAGTCTGGCATTATTCCAGTGTGGTGAAAAATGGTTGAGTCGGAATGTATTCAGGGATATTCCAAGCAGACAACAAACACTCAAACTTAAACCACCGAGTAGCCAGTTTTTTATTTTTTTCATTCGAATTCTCCGGGAAAAGATTGCCATTTGAACGTGTTAGACCCTGACAATTGCAGGAAGTTCCATTGCAAAAGGAAAACAAGTTGAAAATTGAGGTTTGTCGGAGAATAAAGGTCACTCCTCTTAGTTTGATCCAGCCACTGATGCTGATGTTCAGTAACTTTCAAAATCGGGATTTTCCTGGAAAGAAACCGGTTATTCCATAATTCAACACGGTCGTCCTAATTTATACTCTGCTTATCTTGGTTTTGATATTCTTCAAAATCGCCCTGTTTTTCCTTTCAGCCAAAATCATCCCTTTCTGTATTGCCTGGTGATCGCATGAGTACCTTGTCATTTTATAAAACCTTCTTCCGGTTATTGTTTGGGATCATTGGTTTAGCAATGATGTTGTGTTGTTCGCTTGAGGTCATGGCACAAACCATCGTGATTAACTCGGTGACCCCAAATCAAGTGAGCGTTGGCCAGGTTCCCGCCAAAGTTGTCATCAAAGGAACAGGGTTTACACCGCAGTCAACTGTCTTTTTCAATGATGTTCAGGTGGCGGCGAAGATTAAGAAGTCGAGTAAAAAAATTGTTGTAACCCAGCTTCCGACTGAATTGTTTCAGGTCGTTGGGGCGATTCAGGTCAGAGTCATCCCACCCAGCGGTGCCCCGTCAAATAGTTTTATGCTGGCAGTTGGGAGCCTCAATCGAATCCAGGTCAGCCAGCCCAATGGGTTTTCTCTGGCGGTTGGCGAGCAGTATTCAATTCAGGCTCAGGTCCTTGACCAGCTTGGCAATCCGGTTACCAATGCCCAAATTGGCTACGCCAGTTTGAACCAGGACAAAGCCACCGTTGATGCAACTGGTGTGGTTCGCGGTCTGGCAAATGGTGTTGGTACCATTCGGGTTACATCTGGTGATGCGTTTCTCAATTTGATTTTCACGGTGACCGAAGTGGCGTCTATTCCGTCAGGGATTGTGGGTGATGGTGATCTCAAGGTAGATGCCAATAATCAGGTATATGCCACTGATTTGCGTAATCATGTGGTCAAAAGCGCTGCCATCGGCGAGCCGCTCCGAAACTATGCCGGTTCGTTTGGAAATCCTGGAAATATTGATGGTCCGCTGAGTTCATCCAAATTTAATGGTCCGCTCGGTCTTGGATTAGGCAAGGATCGGCAGATCTTTTTAGTTGATACCGCAAATCGGAAAATCCGGAAGTTCAGCCCTGCCAGCGGTCAGGTTGAAACATTGCTCAGTCAAGAAGATGCCCGAACCCTTGGCGGTGTTGAATCGTGGGGGCCACGCGGCGTGGTGCAAACCCCAGATGGAATGCTCTATATCACGGACGCTGATAATCACGTTATCTGGAAAGCTCAGGTTGACGGTACAAAAAGGTTGTCGGTCATCGCTGGTGGTGTCGGTGTGGCCGGGTTACTTGATGGCCCTGGAAATGCCGCCCGGTTTAATGGCCCCCAGGATCTGGTGATTGGCACCACCCCAAATGTGCTGGTGGTCTCAGATCGTGGGAACCGAGTCGTCCGACTGGTTATCCTGCCAGGTGGGGAAGTCCTGACCGTTGGTGCGATCCCCGCTGCTCGCCAATCCAGTACCAATCCTGAGCCCCAACAGAATCCAGCCGGAGTTGCGTTTACTGACCCCAGTGGTCTCGATGTTGATTTACAGGGGAATATCTATGTTGCTGACGGAAACAGCGTCAAAATCGTAGGCTCACAGGGGCAGAATCTGGCAGTTGCCGAACTGGCCCAAATAGGAACATTCCAAAATGCAGTGGCGATTGCCATTTCAGGTGCCACTGCCTATGTGCTCGATGCGGGTCGCCAGCAGGTCATTCGAGTTGGATTTCAGGGAACCCCAACCATCACCTCAATTACCCCAAATCAAGTAAAACTGGGTGAAAACACAGAAGTGAAGATCCGGGGGACGAACTTTTTATCCGAAACCCAGGTGTTGATCGGCGGCATTCCTGCGCGCGAAGTTGATGTTGAAAGCGCAACTGAGATTGAATTTCGCCTTCCTCCGATCAATCAGGCGGGGACCTATCCCGTGGTTGTCAGCCACCGTGGTGGACGGGTTGAAAGCACGATTACGATTGGCGAATCGGCTTCATTTGGAATTACGGCGTCACCCAATGAAGTTGAGCTGGTTGCTGGAACCACGCAGCAGATCACAATTAACCTTCAGCGCCGGAATTTCACCGGCCCGGTTACTCTCCAGCTTGACCGCCAGTTGCTCGTTGGCGTTGCGGCGACATTTTCACCAAATATTGTGACCGGCAACAGCGCCACCCTGACCCTTTCGGCATTGCCCGGGATCATTCCAGGTGAATTCAAATTCCAGGTTTTGGGAACGGCGCCGGGACTGGTGGCCTCAACTGAAATCGAAGTAAAAGTGAGACCGGCCCAGGCTGGACAGGTTCAACTTTCTGCTTCACCCGTCAGCCAGACGCTTCGAGCCGGTGAACAGACACGATTCACGATTTTCCTGAACCGTGACAACTTTGCCGGTGAAGTTGAACTTGAGGTCGAAGATGAGCCCGATGGGATTGAGGCCCGTCTCCAGCCAGAAAAAGTAACCGGCAATGTGGCAACTCTCGAAATTGAGACCCGGCGCGATCTCTCTCCTGGTATCTACCCGCTTTTGATCAAAGGTTCTGCCGATGGCGCCGCAATTACCCCAACTCGCGTCCAGGTCAGTATTGAAAACTCAATTGATGCCGGTACGATTGTGCTCTCAGCTTCGCCAGTTTCCCAGGCGGTGCCGCCGGGCGGCTCGGTACGCTATGACATCTTTATCAATCGGGCCAGTTATAGTGGCGAGGTTCGGTTGTCAGTCAGCGGCGTGCCTGCGGGAGTTGAAGCTGAGTTTGATGATGACAGCACCGACGCCAATCAGACCACATTGCATCTTACTGCCTCCGGCAGTGTGATACCTGGTGCCTATGTCCTTATTATTGAAGGGGATGCTGGAGAGGCATTTATTCAACCAACCCAGGTTGAGTTGATTGTTGAAAGCGGCGGTGGCGGAAACACATCGGTGAGTCTGTCAGCTTCGCCTACCTCTCAGACCATTCAACGCGGAGGAGAGGGGCGGTATGTAATCTTTTTGACTCGAAATGGGTATTTTGGTGAAGTCAATCTTTCGGTCACCGGGGCACCGGCTGGGGTCGAAGCTGAACTTGACCCGGATAGCGTGTTTGGTGACCAGACTACACTGTTTGTCAGTGCCGAGTCAGAAGCCATTCCCGGAACCTATGTTTTAACCATCGAGGGAAGCTCAAACCGCTTTCAGGTGACACCGCTTCAGGTCATGTTGATTGTGGAGGGTGGCGGCGGAGGTTCAAACGGTTCGGTTCGGATTTCAGCTTCGCCTGTACTGCAATCCATTCGCCCAGGAGATAGCACCCAATATACCCTTTTTCTCACCCGCATCAATTTTAATGATGAGGTAAATTTGACCGTAACCGGGGCCCCCTTTGGGGTTGAAGCGGAAGTTGATCCAGATAGCGTTGAAGGGAATACCACCCAACTGGTGGTGACCAGTGACAGCAGCGTTGTAGCTGGAACCTACACGTTACAGATTGAAGGCTCGGCACCTGGTGCCACTGTGATCGGGACACAGGTTCAACTGGTCATTGGAAACGGCGGTGGCGGAACAGGTGGCTCGGTTTCTCTTTCAGCTTCACCAACCAGTCAAACCGTTCAACCTGGAGAAAATACCAGTTACACAATCTTTTTGAATCGCACCAACTTCTCAGGGGAAGTCAATTTAACGGTGACAGGTGCGCCATTTGGGGTCGAAGCCGAAGCTGACCCGGATAGTGTGTTTGGGGATTCAACCACGTTGAACGTGTTTACCGAAACCAGTGCCCCACCAGGGACCTACACGCTCCGAATTACCGGGACCGCCAGTGGCGCGACCGTCATTGCCACCCAGGTTCAACTGATCATTGGGAACGGTGGTGGTGGGACGGGTGGAACGGTGACACTTTCGGCTTCACCAAACAGCCAGACGATTGCACCTGGAGCGAATACCAGTTACACAATCTTTTTGAATCGCACCAACTTTTCAGGCGAAGTCAATTTAACGGTGACAGGTGCGCCATTTGGGGTCGAAGCCGAAGCCGACCCGGATAGTGTATTTGGAGATTCAACTACGTTGAATGTGTTTACCGAAACGAGTGCTCCACCAGGGACTTACACGCTTCGAATTACCGGGACCGCCAGTGGCGCCACCGTCATTGCCACCCAGGTTCAATTAATCATTGGGAACGGTGGTGGTGGGACAGGTGGAACCGTGACACTTTCGGCTTCACCAGGCAGCCAAACGGTTGAGCCTGGAAATAATACCAGTTACACAATCTTTTTGAATCGCACCAACTTTTCAGGCGAAGTCAATTTAACGGTGACAGGTGCGCCATTTGGGGTCGAAGCCGAAGCCGACCCGGATAGTGTGCTTGGGGATTCAACCACGTTGAACGTGTTTACCGAAACCAGCGCTCCACCAGGGACCTACACGCTCCGAATTACCGGGACCGCCAGTGGTGCCACCGTCATTGCCACACAGGTTCAACTGGTCATTGGAAATGGTGGTGGTGGGACAGGTGGAAGTATCACGTTATCTGCATCGCCAACCAGCCAGTCAATTCCATTGGGAGAAGACGCTGGTTACACAATTTTCATTTCACGAAATAATTTCTCAGGTCCCATCACATTAGGTGTTTCAGGCGTTCCTGACGGAGTATCCGCTGAATTTTCACCAGTCAGTACAACCGGGAATAGCTCGGTTTTGACGGTTGTGGTCAGTCCCAATACTGTTCCTGGCACCTATAGGCTGACCATCGAAGGAACCGCCGCCGGAGTTAGCGTCAATCCAATCCAGGTTGAACTGGTGATTCCTGGTGGGTCAAATGTGAGGCAGGTCATTCTCTCAGCCTCACCTGCCTCTCAAACCGTCACTGTTGGTGGATCAACAACCTACACTGTCTTTTTGACTCGAACGAATGTCACTGGGGAAGTAAATCTGTTTGTGGATAATGTTCCGGATGGGGTCGAGGCTGAATTTACAAATGACTCACCGACCGGAAATACCACCCAGCTTCAAATCTCGGTTGAAAATAGTGCAGAACCAGGTACCTATGTTTTAGTTATTGGTGGAGAGGCAAGTGGTGCCGAAGTTGTTCACACCCAGGTGACACTGGTTCTTCAACGGTAAACTTTCCAGGATATTCAGAACAACAAGACCCGCGAGAGCAACCACACAGGAAAGAGAGAATCGGGGCTTGAGAGTAAAAGCCAGATTCGGAATGAGCTGTATCGAAACCAATTATGGCCAGATTCTCAATGCTGGGATTAACCCCAATGATTTGTGGGTGGCTTTCAACCGGGCATCGAGTTGTGCGCATATGAACATTGCTGGCCCGCCCTCAAAAAACCGTTTTTGTGGTTCATCCAGTGCCAGGTTGGAGAGGGTCTTTAACCGAAAACAGAAGATTACTTCGGCAAAGAATGGGGAATCAGGTTTGATGTGATGTTTTTCAAATCGAATTAGGGAGGCAGTTGACATTATAAAGTATTGAGCCGCCGCCCTTTTTCATCAAACACAAACACATAGCTCCTGATAGAGGTGATTGTGGTTGGTTATAAGTACCTTACCAAACATTTCCAGGCATTCTAACCATGAAAACCACGAAATACACAAAAAAACCAAACACTTCCAAAATTCATTCGCTCAGGAAACTTTTGACAAGGTACTTACCTGACTGTGAACTGGTTGCGAGTTTTGAAATCAGACTAAAGCCTGCATTGTCAATTAGTTAAGGCTAATTGAAGGTGTTTGTCCAAGATTGAAAAGTGCCCTTTTGATCAAGACACACAGCAAGAATTCAGCTTCAGAAAATTGATTTTCTCTCGATTGGGAGGACAAGAAAACTCGCAACCAGTTCTGTATTAGAATGTACTTGCCTGTAAATTAACCAAACAGTTACAAAACCACCTGGAATATTATTACGCCTTAAACCCACCATCAATATCAAGGCTGGCACCAGTGATAAAAGCGGCTTCAGGGCTGGCCAGAAATGCGACCAGGCTTGCCACTTCGTCATCTTTGCCATAGCGTGGCAGTGCCAGCAGCCCTTTTAACATTTCAGCAAAGGGACCATGTTCAGGATTCAAGTCAGTGTTGACCGGGCCAGGTTGAACGGTGTTGACCGTAATTCCTCGTGGCCCTAAATCGCGAGCCAGTCCACGAGTCAGACCCGCCACGGCAGCTTTTGACATGGCATAGACGCTGCCACCCTGAAACGGCATGCGGTCACCATTGACACTGCCAATGGTAATGATCCGGCCACCTTCCTGCATATGACGTAAGGCTTCCTGGATCCCGACAAAAACGCCTCGGATGTTGATATTCACCAGCCGGTCAAATTCCTCCAGGGTAAACTCGTCAACCGGTTTCACAATCGCAATTCCGGCGTTGTTGACCAGAATATCAAGCCTGCCGAGGGTCTTGACCGTTTCAGCGACCGCATTTTTGACAGCATCGGCATCGGCACTATCGGCACGCACTGCCAGCGCTCGTCCGCCTTCAGCCTCAATCGTCGCCACCACTTCATCGGCTTTGGTTGATGAACTGGCATAGGTAATTGCCACGGCCGCACCGTCCTGGGCGAGCCGTTTGGCAATGGCGGCTCCGATTCCTCGTGATCCTCCCGTGACGAGGGCGACCGTACCTGAAAGTTTCTTTGACATGAATCTTGCTCCTTTTTTTCAATTATGTACCAACCGGTAAGAAATATAAACTGGTGGACGTTTTCTGTCAAGCAGATTATTGTACCAGCAGGTACAAAATTCAGGAGGTCAGCTATGTCATCGAAAGGTCGCCCCCGGGCATTTGATGTGAATCAGGCACTCGACCAGGCACTGGAGATTTTTTGGAGCAAAGGCTATGAGGGGACATCCCTGCCGGATCTGACCCAGGCCATGGGCATTAACCGTCCGAGTCTGTATGCAGCGTTTGGGAATAAAGAAGCACTCTTTCGCAAAGTTTTGGATCGGTATGTTGAAATTTCGTCGCTGGGCACCCAGGAAGCACTCAATGAACCGACATCCCGTGCGGTCGCAGAACGTCTTCTTTTTGGTTCGATTGAATTGACGACCAACCCGCATCATCCACGCGGATGTTTGCTGGTTCTGGGTGGATTGGCCGGAGGCGAGGCTGCCGAAACCATGCGTCAGGAAATGATCAGCCGTCGCCAGGCTGGGGAAAATGTGATCCGTGAACGATTTGAACGGGCCAAAGCCGAAGGTGATTTACCAGATGATGCCGATCCAACCGATCTGGCCCGGTTTATTGCCACTATCAATCAAGGAATGTCAGTCCAGGCAGCCGCTGGGGCAAGCCGTGAAGAACTTGAGCGAGTGGCAAAAATTGCCTTGCACGCCTGGCCCAAACCCAAACCACCGCAACTGTGATCGAGATGAAAAACCTCGGGCTCAGGGCAAAGGAAGGGATGAAAAAAGATCTGATGCCCTACCGCCCGCAGGGCGATAGAGCGTAGCTGGTGGGTGCGCCTCAAAGCAGGCTTCCACACCGGCTACTTTCCACCGCCCATCCG
>CAZXCE010000096.1:15863-18031 GCA_964639175.1 uncultured Clostridia bacterium | reverse complement strand
TTGACCGGTTGCTGGTGCTGGCTGCGTGGACAAATGATTCGTTGGAAAAACTCAAAGGGCGAAAATTGTTTATTGTCAGCCGTAAAGATACCCGAGGAGATGGGGTTGTCCGCTTGACGAAAATCCGCGAACAGTTCGACACAGCTCCCGAGCCAAAAGAGCTGGTTGTGGTCGAAGGTTCTGCCCATGCCCAGCATATTTTTCAAACCGATCAGGGAGATCAACTCATGCGGGAAATGGTGCGGTTTCTTACAAAGTCCTGATTTTGTGGTTCAAAGGTCACATGCAAGCTTCTTGTGAAAATACAAGTCTTTGTGTGCTTTCAAAAAGCTGCTCCTGCCTGGTTATTGGGTCCCGAAACGCCACCGATTTGGCCAGGAGTTTCAGCGGTTTTGAAAAATCATCTTCCGCCACATCCTTGAGTGTTGGGTACAGGCTGTCGTTTTCAATTGGAATTCCAAGGCTTGAGAGGTGTATCCGAAGCTGGTGCTTTTTGCCGGTTTGTGGCTGTAACTCATAGAGTGCCAGGTTGTTCCGGGCTTCAAGTTGATCAATCCAGGTTTCGGCATTGGGTGGGCCGTCAACTTCCTGCATGCGAAAAAAAAGTTCGCCAGTGACAATTCGGCTGTGTCGAATCAGTGGAAATCGGAATTCTGGGTGAACGGCAGCGAGTGCGTGATAGACCTTCTCGATGTTTCGGTTTTGAAAAAGCATCGTGTATTGAGTTCGGGTGGCGGGATTGATCGAAAACAGAACGAGTCCCGCCGTTTCGCGATCAATCCGATGGAGCGGCACCAACGACTCCAGATTCAACTTTTTCTTGAGTCGGACAAGCAATGTTTCCTGCAAAAATCGCCCGGCTGGAACGACGGGTAAAAAATGCGGTTTATCTGCCACCAGAAGGTGTTCGTCCTGAAACACGACTGATTCTGCAAAAGGAATGCAGGGTTCGGCTTCCAGTTCCCGGTAGTAAAAAATGCAGGCACCGGCCCGATACGGGCTTTTCGCATCCAGGCAGTGCCCGGTTTCATCCACGACCTGTCCTTTCGCCATCCGTGAAAGCCAGGTTGCTGGCTCGACTTCAGGAAATTGATCCTGCAAAAAATCGAAGAGTGTTTTCCAGTGACCGACTGGCAGCCATTTTGAACTTGGACTGACTCCGTCAACCATCGGAAGTGGTGGTTTCAAGGCCGGTTCCCCCATTTCTATATGGTCTTCATATTTTTTCGGTAGCGGCGACTGAGCGTCAGTTCAGTGCCATCCTGGAGGATGAGTTTATAATCGCCGTGAAACAGAGGATACCATTTGGCGACGCGTTCGAAGTTCACAATCACTGATCGGTGAATCCGGGTGAATATTTTGGGGTCAATTTTTGATTCAAAGTGGCTGATACTTTCGCGGATCAAATGTGATTCACGACCAAGATGCAACCGGACATAGTTTCCTTCAGCTTCGATCCAGTTGACATCATTTAGTTTCAGAAGAAAGCTATTCCGGGTTGTTTTGACCACAACCTGTTCCAGATATTTGGGTTCTGGCGTTTTGAGTTTTTCAAGTAACGAAAAGAGTTGCTGGTTTACGTCGCGTTCACGGATGGTTTGGATCAATTCTTTTGCCCGTCGCAGGGCGCGATCAAAGCGGCTTCGATCACCATGTTTGAGCAGAAAATCCACCGCCTGGATTTCAAAGGCGCGAAAGGCAAAGAGTTCTGAACTGGAAAGCAGCACAATGCCTGGCAATGGTGACCGGCGAATCGTCTCAGCCACCTGAAAGCCATCCATCCAGGGGAGTTCATGGTCAAGAAAGAGTAACTCTACGTCACCATCTTCGAGTGCTTTGAGTGTGCCGTACCCGGTGGCGCATTCTCCCACGCATTCAAATTCGGGACGGTCTTCGAGCCAGTTTCGCAACTGGTTGCGAATCAGTGTATCGGTGCTGACAATCATGGTGCGAATCGTGGTTGAGGTGAAGAGTGAGGTGCTGGCGGATGGTTCAAACACTGCTTCAGGAGCGAGTTGTTCGGTGGCGCTTGTGATATGAGAATCCAGACTGACTGTCATTGTTATTACTCCACAGGCTATAGGCGGAAGAAGCCGGGCTGAAGAAGTCGGGCGGAAGAAAATGGGCTGAGGGCTGAGGGCTGAGGAAGTGGTTTGATTTCATCCCTC
>CAZXCE010000096.1:0-15853 GCA_964639175.1 uncultured Clostridia bacterium | reverse complement strand
AATTGCCCCAGCCCTCAGCCCAAGGTTTTCAGCCTGACTTGTTTTGTGAGGTAAGGTTCTTTAGGATTAGCTCATATCAGACCAATCCAATTTCTGTCTTGAGCCGGTTCTCAAAATCTTCTCAAAAAGTTCTCAAAAAGTTCTGAAAAGATGTATGTCTAAGCGTATCAAATACTTCTATGATTTCGGCCTGTACCGCATAGATGTTGGTGAGCGCTTTCTGTACCGTGCTGGCGAACTGGTTCCGCTCTCTCCGAAGCTGTTTGACACCTTGCTGGTGCTCGTCGAACACAGCGGGCGGGTGCTCGAAAAAGACGAATTGATGCAACTGGTCTGGCCGGAAACTGCGGTTGAAGAAAGCAATCTGACCCAAAATATTTCCCAGCTTCGCAAGCTCCTGGGTGAAGGCAACCCCGAAGCCCGTTTGATTGAAACCATTCCCCGGCGTGGGTATCGCTTTGTGGCTGAGGTGACCGAAGTTCGTGAAGGGGGAGACCTTGACCCCTGGACCTCAAAAAGTAGCCTGGCATCGGTGAGCCTGGCGTCTGGCGGTGTTGTGGTGCCGATTCCGGTCAAAGACCGCAACCGACAGCTTGCCGCACAGCCAGTCCTGCAACTGGTTGAATCACCTGCGGTTCTACCATCTCCAGGTATTGATTCAATCGAGGCTTCACCCATTGATCAGGGTGAGGTTGAGTCACAGGTGGCTGGAGTTTCAGTTGATCCTCTTGCCGCCCGGACCGAAATCTCGCGGTGGGCCATCGGGTCATTCATCGCGATGGTGATGGTTACTGTCCTGGGTGGGGTCTGGTGGATATACCGGCAGCAGGCTGTGGAAAAAAGTGACCCTGATTCGCGTCCGGTTGAAGTCGTTCGGCTGACATCCAATGGACAGGTGCAATTTTCTGCCATATCCCCTGATGGCCGGTATCTTACCTACTCAATTGATGATCATGGACTGCAAAGCCTGTGGATTCAGAATGTTGCCAGCCCTCAAAGTATTGTGATTGTACCTCCGGCAAAGGTGCAATATGTCGGGCTTACGTTTTCCACAGATGGCAATTTTGTGTATTACACCCAGCATAAAGTCCCTGAGGAAGTCACCGAGCATAGCTGGCTGCCGATTTCCAGCGCCCAAACCGATCAGGGAGCGCTCTTTGAAATTCCAGTATTGGGTGGAACGCCGAGGCTCATTGTTGATCGGATAAGCAGCCGGGTTGGGGTTTCACCTGATGGTCGGCAAATAGCGTTTATTCGGAGCCAGCCGGAATCGAAAGCTACGTCAATCGTGATTGCTCAGGCTGATGGCCAAAACGCGCGATCAGTTCTGACTCGTCAGGAGAATGAATTTGTTTCTTACGCGGCGCCTGCCTGGTCGCCAGATGGAACATCACTGGCATTTGTGGTGGGCGGCTATGAAGCCACCGGGTTCTTCACTCAGTTGATGGTGATGAACATTAAAACTGGCCAAACCCAGGACGCTACATTGCGTGAATGGGGAAATGTGGAACAGGCGGTCTGGAATCAGGATGGTCAATCACTTCTGCTCACTGGCACCGCCCGGCATAGTTCTCAGAGTGATCAACTCTGGCAACTTTCCTGGCCTGAAAAAAAACTGCGACAAATTACCACCGATTTTAGCATTTATCAGAGTCTCAGTCTGGCAACCCAAACACCGGCACTGGTCATGACGCAGACTTCACGGGTTTGCACTCTGAGCCTGTACGCATCGTCAGATCTCAATCAATCAGAAAGGCAACTCTTTTCAGGATTTATGCCGCCTGTCAGCGAACACATTGGCTTGAGCTGGACACCGGATGGAAAAATTCTGTATGGCTCGCATCAGAGCGGGAATTTCGATATTTGGAAAATGAATTCGGACGGGACCGGACCGGTTCAGTTGACTGCCAATCCAGCGCACGATTTGGAACCAGTGATGAGTCGGGATGGTCACTGGATTGTCTTTCAATCAAAACGGTCAGGACCATCAAATATCTGGCGAATGGAAGCCAGCGGTTCAAATCTACAACAACTGACGCATGGCAACGGGGAATATGCCCCAAATTTCTCGCCGGATGGCCGCTGGGTGGTATATTTCACCTTTTTGAATGGCAAACCCGCAATTGGGAAAGTCTCGGTTGACGGGGGTGACCCTGTGTTTCTGGCAGTTGGAAAAGCAACTCGCCCAGTCATTTCACCCGATGGAAAATGGATTGCCTGTTATTATCGGGAATCACTGGATCAGCCGCTTCGACTGGCGATTCTGGATTTTGAACAGGGTGCCCCGGTGAAGATATTTCAGGATGTGTCCCTTCCTGACCCGGCAAAAATCCAGTGGAGCGCAGATAGTAAGTCACTTTTCTTTGGCCGCACCGAACGTGGTATGACCAATCTGTGGAAGTTACCGATAGAGGGCTCACTGCCACAGCCTGTGACGAAGTTCAAAAATGAAATGATCTACCGGTTTAGCTGGTCGCCGGATGAAAAATGGCTGGCTCTTGAGCGGGGCACCACCATCAGTGATGTGGTCCTGATGCGCAACTTTTCAATCAACAAAGGATTTTGAACCCAATGAATTTGAAAGAATTGATTCCTCTCGGAACGACGGCAACCAAATCTACCCGCGTGACCCGTGATTTAACCGTGGCCCATTTTCACGATGGGATGCCCGAAGTATATGGCACGCCAATGATGATTTACCTGATGGAAGTGGCTGCCACTGTGGCGATTCAGCCCTTTTTGCCCGACGGCTGGGTCTCGGTTGGCTATGGCGTAGACATCAAGCACCTGGCGGCCACGCCAGTCGGAATGCACGTGACCGCTCGGGCTGAAGTGATCGAAGTTTCAGAAGCTTCGGTCACCTTTACCGTTGAAGCCCACGACGGGACTGAAAAAATTGGTGAAGGGAAGCACGTCCGGGTACCGATCAACGTTGAGCGGTTTAACCGCCGAATCAAAGCCAAAGATGATGCCCGGAAGAAGAATGAAGAATGAAGAATGAAGAATGAAGAATGAAGAATGAAGAAAGTGCTTGGTGCCTGGTGCTTGGTACTTGGGAATCAATGCTTTCGAAGTAGAACCAGGCACCAAGAACCAGGCACCAAGAACCAAGAACCAAGCACCAAAAAACCAGGAACCAGGAACCAAAGTGTTCTTCATTCTTCATTCTTCATTCTCAATTCTTCATTTCCAGCTTTTCCCAATTTTGAGTTACCAAAACGTCCCCTGTCTACTTTCCATTTCCTGGCCGGAGGTGCCACCGTCTACCGGGCGCAAGATAAAGGCAAATTGAACATCTTTTGAAGCTGCCTGAGTGAGCGCATATTCAATTTTTTCAAGTTCGCTCAACAAGAGAGTTGTATCGGATTCTTCGGTGTAAAGGTGATTGATCAGCGTTCGGATAGTGACCAGGCCATCCAGCGGATTGTGCCAGATCACTTTGTCTCCGTCCAAATCATCCAAAAAACCAAACCCGGTCATTCGTTGAATGCCAGTCTGATCGCATAGGTCATCAAGGTATTTCAGGTTCTGAAATATGGCTTCACCGGTCAGCCAGGTATCAATATTTGGGTCTTCGATTCTGCGATTGTAATAGGCTACAACCCGAAAGTGATGAATGGTGAGTAAGAGTGTTCCAGGCATCCGCCCAAAAAAGCAGGCGATTAACAGACTGAGCAGGGTTGAGACAATCAGTACCGGCTCCAGGCTGGTTTGCAGGTTACTGAGACCCAAAAGAAAAGAACCGGCTGGAAGACCAATATAAACAACCGAGAAAATCATTATCCCCACAACTGAATTCCAAATTTTTCGATTTCGTTTTTTGACAAATCGTTTATATGAATCCATAAACTATAGCTCTCGATCAGGAAGCCCAGATTGGTAGAGGATCAAATACAGAGCGGTTGCAACGCATCGAATACACTGCAAACCATAGCACTCAAATGACGTGCCGGCCACTCTGATCTGATTTGAGCCAGGAAGATTTAACCCACCGGGTGCCGTTGTAAACCGGCAAAAAACTGGAATTTCCCGGCAAAATTTCAATGCAGAATTGCACGAATCAGAATTACGTGTAGGATAAGGGCTTACTGCGAAAGTCCCTCTTTTTCCCGAGAATGATGCACCCCCTCAAGCCCTAAGTCCTGAAACCACAGGTATTGAGCGTATGATTCGTGTCAAGCAACAACACCTTCCCAAACGATGTGAGGTTTGTCACCAGTCCGATCTGTTTGATCAGGAAACCGGAGAGTGCCAGCGATGTTCACCCCTGGTCGTTATTCAATCCGGGCCAATACTTCAACCCACCTGTGAAGGGGGAGAAAAAATGAATTTCTTTGTGGTTGAAGGTGCAACTGACCCGGCGGGCTACCCGATGGCTGACCTGATATCACTTGTGGAGTTTGATCGGCGAGATCAGAACTTACGCCAGTTTTTGATTTTTTCCCTGGGGGTTATGGGAGTTGCTTTTGTGGTGCTCGTAATCTTGATCAAATGGGTTTGGGCGGTCCTCCCAATCATTATTGTGGTGCATGTGCTGGTTTTAACTGGATTTGTCACTATTTCGCGTCGGGTTGGTCAATGCCCGCAGTGCCGAACCAGCCTGAAAGTCGAAATCCACGACTATCACCCGCGACCAGTTGTCTTTTGTGAAGATTGTCATATCCGTTACCGGTGAAGAATGAAGAAAATACCGGGTTCCGGGTTCCGGGTTCCGGGTTCCGGGTTCCGGGTTCCGGGTTCCGGGTTGCGGGTTCCGGGTTTTCGAAACCAGTCACCAGGTACCAGGTTTTCTTCATTCTTCATTCTCAATTCTTCATTCTTCACTGCCCATTTTTCATTCTGTTGTTACTTAATTTTAAAAGTTGTGGACTGGCTTTGACCAATATTGTTGGCCTGGTCGCTGGCCTGGACACGAATCACTGCCGTTTTTGATTTTGAAAGGGCTGGGCTGACAACCCAGGTGAATTGACGCGCCGTTCCAGCCAGACCTTCAGCCAGAGATGCTGGAAATGAGTTTCCTCCATCAGTTGAAAGCTGGATCTGGTGTTGGGTGACGGTTTGATCGTCAGTGGTGTTCCAGGTGATCGTAACGGAGTCGCCGCGTTTGACCTTTTTGGCACCGCCTGCCACCATCACTTGCGAGACAACTGGGGGCTGGGTGTCACTTGATCGGATTGAAAAAAGACCTGAGCGACCTTCACCGATATTTCCAGCAGTATCTCTGGCTCGGACCACAATCACACCGGTTGAGGTTATCTGATTTGTGTCAATGGTCCAGGCAAAACTGGAGGCACTGGCTGGTAACCCCGAAGCCAGTGTCTGGTTGAAAGTTAATCCGCCATCGCGCGACAGAGCGATTTCATGAACTGCCAGTGCCATATTGTCAGAACTGGTCCAGGTGATGGTACTGACTGAACCAGTGGACAGGATTTGGCCAGTGGATGGAGCATTGACTGCGACATTGGGTGGAGTGGTATCAGCGGTTTCTCTGGGCATGATTTGAAAGAGACCTGAGTGGCCTTCGCCCTGATTTCCGGCACTATCTCTGGCACGGACTGCCACCACAGCCTGTTCCGTCAACTGTGAATCACCAACCTGCCATTCAAATCGGGTTGTTGTTCCACCAATCCCGGTGACGATTACGGAATCAAATGTATTTCCTCCAGTGCGTGAAAACAGAATATCCTGTTGAGTGACTGCCGTGTTATCTGAGCTGCTCCACTGGATGGTTGTGGCTGCTCCACTCAAAAGAATTGCTCCCTGGGCAGGTACCAAAACTGAAACCCGAGGCGGTGTGGTATCGGTTGCATCTGAGGTGGCCAGGATGCGGCGGAAGAATTCAACCGTTCGAGCCCGGATCTCAGGGACACCTGGGGTGACCGTTGCCCCACGTGGGGTAGGGACAAAGCCATGCCCGGCATTGGCAACCCGAACAAACTCTGACACCACACCGGTTTCCTGAAGTCTGGCAAACATCAACTCTGAATGTCGGATAGACACCACTGGATCCTGTTCGCCATGAAAAATCAGGGTAGGTGGGTCATTGGTATCAACCCAGAAAATCGGGCTGGCATCGTGAGCCAGTACCGGATCTGCGGTTGGAGGACCACCAAGATAGGCCAGTTCGCCGCCATCATTGACCGGTACATTGACAAAATCACAGGGGCCAAAGTGCGAGACCACAGCTTGAGTAATCTGGGAGGTTCCAGCCCAGGCGGAGTCCTCATATTTTCCTTGATTCCCGAGCATGGCGGCTTCCAGTACCAGATTCGCCCCAGCCGAAGTTCCAAACAGCCCGATCCGGGCTGGATCAATATTCCACTGTGCCGCATTGGCCCGAAAATAGCGAATTGATGTCAGGACATCGGTTGGTGCGGCTGGGAAAATTGCCTCGCCGGTCAATCGGTAATCAATTGAGGCAAATACAAATCCGGCGTTGGTAAAGTCGGTGGCATATGAAGTGCCCTGACTTTTATCACCAGCGCGAAACCCGCCACCGTGGACAAAAATCACCAGCGGGCGCCGTTCCGAAGATGGCGATGTGGGTTCGTAGACATCAAGAGTTAATGGGCCGCTCGTTGATTGTGCCCCATAAGGAATATTGCGACTGATCTTTTGGGCAAATACTGGGGTGGAAAGCAGAGAAAAGAGGAAAAAACACAGCGAAAGCCACCAGACTCTGGACATATGAAGGCTGCTCCTGTGGTGATCTGGATTGTCGGGAGAGTTCACTGTGGTCAGAGCCGTATCGGGTCAAAAAAGTCGGATCTTTTTCGGACCCGATACCATCTGGGGCGTAGCCAATCGGAGAAGGGGCTCAGGCGGATTTCACATCTTTGATAAAAAAGTCTTCCAGTGCCGTTCGAATGGGGTTAACGGAAATCAGTCGGCCACCGTTTTGATGAACAATTGAAATAATCCGTTCCAGTTCAAGCTCGGCATCCTTTTTTAAGGTGAAGTGAACGCCAGCGGCTGTTTGCTTGATGTGGGTTGTAAACGGGCGGATTTGATTGATGACCATTTCTGGAACGAGCGAGGTGATCACTTCAAGCGCTGAGATTTCGCGGCCCTGGATTTCATCCAACCGGCCATAGGCAACCCGTTCTCCGTTGCGCAGAATCGCCACCCGGTCACACAAAATCTCAACATCCGAAAGAATATGGGTGCTGAAGAAAACGGTTTTGCCCTGGTCCCGCAGCGAAACAATAATATCGCGGACTTCCCGGCGACCAATTGGGTCAAGCCCAGACATCGGCTCATCCATAAAGACAACCTCCGGGTCATGCAAAATTGCCTGTGCAATTCCAATTCGCTGAAGCATCCCTTTTGAAAACTTTCGCAATTGCAGTTTGGCATCCTTTGCTAAGCCAACCATTTCAAGGATTTCTGGGATCCGTTTCGCTCTGTGTGCGGCATTCATATGATGCAGTTTCCCAAAATATTCAAGCAATTCGGTGCCAGTCAGGTAGTCATAAAAATATGGAGTTTCAGGCAGGTATCCAATATGCTGTCGCATCGCGACATCTTCCAATGGCCGCCCAAGTATTTTTACTTGACCAGCCGTCGGGTAAATGATGCGCATCAGGATTTTGAGAGTGGTTGTTTTTCCAGCCCCATTGTGACCCAGGAATCCAAAGATTTCTCCTTGATTGACGCTCAGGGAGATGCCTTTGAGCACTGGTACTGAGCGCTTTCGCCAAAAGCCAACTCGGAAATCCATGGCAAGGTTTTCAATTTCAATCACTGTATCCATAAGTTGTTGGTGATGAACATAAGTCCTTTGATTCAAATCAGTTCAATCCTGAGAGTAGATTGATTAGTATCTGGCTGGATCCCAGCGGCTGGGAATTTTTGACTCTTTTGATAACTGAGCCCGACATTGTTCGCTGTTGATCACGTAGGGATACGGATCTGTTCCCGAATCCAGGATTTCGGCGTTCTGATTAATGGAGAACTCTAGCCGCCTTGGTGGATTTTGACTATCGGTTGCTTCGTGCTGGTGTTGCTGAAGGAGAGGCAAAACTTGTCTCCATGATGTCGGGCAGGTGCCTGTTTGTTGTTTGTAGAGGTTTAACATTCGATTCAGAAAATCACGTTGATCAAGGCTGCGTAAGTGTCGGATGCGCCAGTCAGCCGTATCTGCAATGAGGGTTTCGTTATTTTCGAGGGCCTGTTGTTTCATTTGTTCAAACATGGTGTAGGCCGTACTCCGATCATTGCTTTCTGCCCTCATGGCGCCCTCCATCGTCAGCATGATCTTGGGATTGGTGGCATACAGGCTTGCTTCATGGTAAGTCACAGCAGCTTCTTGATATTTACCCATCCGCCAATAGGTATAGCCCATTTGCTGGTACATCTGTGTGATTTGAAACTTAAATCGAATGTTTTCAAGTTGGGTTTGTTTGAGTTCGGCAATCCCACGTTTTAACAGCGCGATAGATGCCTCGGCATCAACTTCGCTCAAAAAGTTGGAGCCATAACTGAAAGCTGACATTTGTTTTGGGTCGAGGGTGACCACAATGTCAAGTAAGGGGGCTAACAACGGCATGTACTTTTTATTCAATTTTTCGGCTTGTTGATTCCCCGAATTCTCTGCTGTGCCAATAAATTTGCGACCAAAGTACTGAACCGTCCGGATCCAATAGCAATCAGACACCAGCGCCTCAAATCCCAGGCTCAACCGCTTGATTGTTTCGCCTGAGGAGAGATACAAAATTTCTTCAGGGAGTTCTTCGCCGCGTGCAGTGTCAAATGCTTTTTGGACCGGATACAAACTGGCGGCACACCCAAAAAAAACGAGTAGACAAATCAGATTCATCAGGTGCTTTCGTGGCATACCCGTGCTCCCTGGTTACTTAAAATTCCGTCGTTCAAAAATCAGAGTGGTGAGGCTGAGTAAAATTCCAGCATAAATCAGAAAATAGATTATTCCATAACCGATCATTCCGCCTGGAATGGCTTCACCATGGGCTGTTCGGGCAATGAAATTAAAGTTTGTGAGATTAGGAAGGGCGTAATAGAGGATCTGTAACGTCTTCTGGGCTATTTTTAACTGCGGGAAGGTGGTGGTATTTAAAATATTGGCAAACGTTCGAAGGTCAGGTGAGAAATTTCCAATAATGTAAACAAGAATACTGAAAAACACCGAAAAAGCCGGGGTTGAGAATGAAGAAAAGAGCAGCGCAAAGGCTGTCAGGAGCAACAATTCAAGGTAAATCATAAATGCGGCTGGGAGAATTGACACCAGAATCGCTGTTAGCCCCTGATTGATATATATCAAAGATGTGATAATCCCACACATCATGATAGTGCAATTCACCAACAAGGTAAGGGAGAGGCCCAGAAATTTTCCAATAATAAACTCATAGCGATGAATAGGTTTTGACAAAATTGTGTAGATGGTCCGTTTATCGATTTCTTTATAGACCAGTCCCGTTCCGATAAAGACTGCAATCATAAACCCAAATAACAACATCACACTCAAGCCCAGATCAATCATGGCTTTTTGTTCATTGTGGATGGTCAATTCTCCAAAATAAAGCGACCCTCCAAGCAAAAGAAAAACAAAGAAGATAAGGTTATAGAGCACTTTGTCCCGAACTGATTCCCGGAAGGTGTTGTGGGCAATAACCAGTATCTGGTTCATGACGTATCCTCAACATGGAATAAAATGAGAATGAAGGGGTGACTTCCCCAACACTTTGGTACTACTGATGAAAGATGGATCTCTACAAGCGAGGTAAGGAGCCCAACTATAGGGTTTGTTTGACCCTGAATGCAAGTACCCCAACCTGCAAAATCGTACCTTGACATTTCAGGCAAAATTCGTATCATCACAAGTTCTTTGGGCCGATAGCTCAGTCGGTAGAGCAGCTGACTCTTAATCAGCGGGTCGCAGGTTCGAGTCCTGCTCGGCTCATCAAAAATGTAAGCCTGCCTTCACCAGCAGGCTGTTTCTTTTTCTTCTCCGAATCTGGAAAGTCAAAAGCCCACATCTGGAAATAGGTGTGGGCTTTTGAATGTCAGTATCAGGCAGACAATCAGGCTGCTTTTTTCTCAACAGTTGAGGTGGCTGGCTTACCTTTTAATAACTCAAGCGCTTTTTTCAACGGTTGATCAACTGGTTGGGCTGGTGTTTGGGCTTTGGTGGCTGGTTCAGCCGGCTTTTGCCCATCGGTTTGAGCTGGTGTTTGAGTGGAATTTTGCTCCTCTGATTGGGGATTGTCGTCATCCCCATCAGGCGTGACCGCAGCCAGATCGGTGGTTTTGACTTCAACTGTGGGCTTGACTGGTTCTTCCATAAATGGTTTTCCATTCATTGGCGCATATTTGGCAACTGTCAAATAGAGCCCGGCCCCATCTTGCATTCGGAAGAGTTCCTGTTCAGAACCTGCACCAAATGTACGTTCACCAACCACTTCACCCCGTTTGGCTGCCAGTACTGAGGCCGCAATGACCTCAGCCGGGCCGGCTGTGGTGCGGTTGATCACGACCACAAGTTGCCCGTCAAAAACACGATTTGCCGGGTCAGCTTCAAATGTCTTCTTGATTTCATCGTGGTGACCAATCACCCGAGCCAGCGTACCGGTTGGAAGGAACAAATTTGCAACGGCCACGCCTTCGGTTAATTCACCGCTGGCGGCACCACGCAAATCCAAAACCAGTTTTTTCATGCCTTTTTTGGAGAGTGTCGTGATATTGGCTTTGACTTCGGCTGCTTTGCCCTGAGTCAGGCTGGTGATGCGGATATACCCAATTTCACCTTCTTCGATCCGGCTTTCAATCATTGGTTGACCCACCTGGCCGGCTTTTACCTTCACTTTCTCGCTTCCACCACGACGCAGCACGGTAAATTCGATCTCCTGGTTTGGAGAAAGGGCAGCCAGTGTTTCTTGAATGTCATACAGACTCACATCCTGGGTAGCTGACTGGCCAACATACTCAATGAAATCACCGCTTCGAAGCCCGGCTTTTTCAGCCGGCGAATCCTTGAGGACCGCCACGACATAGAGGTATCGGCCAACCTTTGAAAAGGTCGCCCCAACCGGGTTGCGTTTGGTGTTTTCCACCGTAAACCGGTTGACCTGTTCTGGAGTTAGGTAGGCACTATAGGGATCAAGTCCATCAGCGAGTCCGCGCAAGGCACCCACCCGAACTTTCTCAAGGTCAGGTTCATCAACATAGTCACGGGTGATATGGCGTAAGACCTCACCAAAGATTTTAAGCTGAATATAAGGGTCGCCAGTGGCCAGAACGTGACTGTTGTTTGACAACAATCCACCAACGACAATGTAAAGGGCAATCAGGGTAGACAAGGCAATCAATGCCAGCTTGCTTTTCATGGACATGTTCATACTCCTCAAACGTTCCCTCACAACTGGAGGAAAAAGTGCCACGCGACGGTTTTCAGTGATTGGTGACAATTCCAAACTCTACCTTCAATTGATGTTCCAGCGCAATCTTCTTCGGTTTTCAGTTCCCGAGGTTTGAAAGCCAGCGCCCTCAGTTGGTGAACCAAAGGAGTGGGTTTCACTACTGACCACGCAGGGAACTGCCGAAATATCCTTCTTTGCTCCGCACATTCAGGCTGGGGAGTCCTTTGGGCGGATTTAATTTAACCTTGATTTTATGCCACTGATCTTTGGCATCAGTCACCGTTGGTGTATACCCAATGCTGTACTGGTGACGGAGTTCAACTCCAATCCGAGCAATAACTTCCTGCATTTCAAGGTCATTATTGGGAAAGAACGCTCGCCCACCGGTCAATCGGGCTAGTTCTTCCAGGATTACCTGACCTTGCATATCAATCGTACTGCCGTAAAACACATTGGTGATGCCGATAGCATAAATCTGAACATCGGTTTCTTTCACCAGTTGGCGTACTTCGCGATAGCTATAGCGGCTGTTGTTATCCTGTCCGTCGCTGATGATGATGAGCGCCCGGCGGTTATGGCGCCCTTCACGAACCTTTTCAACGCCGATGTAACAGGCATCATAGAGGGCGGTTTGGCCTTTGGTTTCTGACAGCGTCAGCATGTTGGCGAGTTTTTCGCCATCCGGAGTAAAATCAGACAGGAGTTTGGCCACAGAATTGAACCCAACCAGAAAGAATTCGTCCTCTTCGTGGCAGGCATCGAGAAATTTGCGGAGTGCTTCCTGAGCGCGGTGAATCCGACCACGCATGCTGCCTGACAGGTCAAAAATAATCCCGACAGACACCGGGGCATCATCGTCGCTGAAAAACTCGATTTTTTGCAAAACCTTATTGTCAAAGATTTCAAAATGGTCCTGTTCCAACCCGGTCACAAAGCGCCCGGAAGGGTCAGTCACGGTGACGGTGAGGGTCACCAGATTGGTTTGGGCGCGGATGATTGGCTCATCAGAGTTTTTGGGAGGATCTTGTGGGCTTTTTGAGGGAGAAGGGGACTCTTTGGAAGGGGAAGTACCTGCAGGAGCAACCCCTGGTTCCTGGGCCAGCCCTGGGGCTGATCCAAACCCTGACAGCAGCAACATGACCGTCACCGCAAAAATTCTCAACTGGCAATGCCTGAAAATGGCTGTGAACGTCATAGCATTGATTCTCCTTGATCCAAATTCCGCCTTGATGAGCCAAAAAAAGATGATGACTGCTGCCTGCTGGACGTGGCTTCGGCCAGAAGAAGATCCAGATTGCAGGTTCAAAACAGAGGTGAATACTGGTATGGTTTGAGTGTTTGGCGGAAAGAGCCCTCGTGACTATAGCAGGTTCCAGGTGAAATTGGGATTGCGAACACCAAAAACCAAATTTCTGAAACGCAAAACAGATGTGAGCGTTCAAAAAGTTTGTCAACTTTTCTGCCGTACCAGCATGCCAATCCTGTTTCCAAACCGTTTTTCTGATGACCAATCTGGCTGAAAAGGCCAGTCTGTCCAGATTTTGAAGCTCAGGTGTAATCCGTGGAGTGGGCGGTACATATTCCGCCAACTCTTCAAAAATCACCGTTTCCCCTTCAAAAATTTGGTAATCTCCTCTTGACCTCAGGGTTGACTCTGTCATTGTTATTACTGATTTATTTTTCTTCAGGATTATTCGAGTTCCATGGCCAGGACACGACCAAGCACGAAAACGCCTCGCTTTCTACTGGTACTTCTGACGTTTTGCGCGTTGTTTTATACCGGTGGACGGGCCTATTTTGCTTCCGAGAGCTTTTTTCTACACCCACGGATTGGTTTTTCAGCCGATTATGATCTGCAGTCACGTCAATTTGTAGTGGTTGATGTTCGGCCTGGCAGCGCGGCTGAGAAGATCGGGCTGATGAAAGGGGATGGGATACTCTCAATTGGCGGAGAGCCCGTCCAGAGCTATGCTCACTTTACCAGGCTCGTTCGACGTGCCCAGCAGACGCAGCGGCTTGAGGTCTCGATCCAAAAACCAGACGGGAAACCCCTCACCCAGACGGCTGAGTTGCCGGCGCCCCAGGTTGAACTCTTTTCCTATCCCTTTTTCTATTATTTTCTCTCATTAATTATTTCAACGATCTGTAACCTGATTGGACTTGCGATTTGCTGGCTCCGATGGGAAGACCGGACGGCTCAGCTTGGCGGACTCTTTTTTATCTCGATAGGCGTACTGTTTAGCTTTAATTTACAGACTCTGCCATCCTGGCTCCTGCCGTTTTTTGTGCTCTACATCAATATTGCTTACTGGTTTTCAGGGTACTGGTGTTTTGCCTTTTTCTCTGAATTCCCTGGGGTGTCGCTTTTTGCTTCACACTGGTCCTGGCTGCGGCGACTCTATCTCGCCACGCTGCTGGCCGTCACGCCGATTGGGGTGGTGTCACTGCTGACCTATACCTATTCGTTTGAAGCAGCCGCCCAGTACGGCACCCTGACCTATCAGTTTATTGATAGTTTTATTTCGGTTTTGCCGGTGGTTGGTTATTTTGGCGCTGTTTTGTCAGGGTTGACCCAGGGAACGCTTGATGCCGACCAGCGCCGTCGGTTTCGGGTCATGACGCTGGGAATTATTCTTGGCTGCGGCCCCACTTTGAGTTTGATGGTGATGAGTTTTGTTCGGTATCGAGCCATTGAACTCCGCGATTATCCCCAGTGGCTGGTTGCGACCTGTCTCGCCTTGTTCACCCTGTTTCCATTGTCATTTGCCTACACGATTGTCAAACACCAGGTGCTTGGCATTCAACAGATTCTTCGCCGGGGTCTGCAGCATGCGTTTGTTTCCTATGGCTATTTGCTGGTTGAAGTCATCATCCTGTTTTTGCTGGTGATGTACCCGGCCACCATCATTGCCCGCAAGGTGTTTCTGGCGTTTCACTACTCTCCGCCAGATATGGTTCGCCACGGAATATCCTATTTTCTCGGTGCCCTGGGATTGCTTGCGATGTGGAAAATCAATCCTCATTTGCAGTCAATCATTGACCGGGCGTTTTTCCGCAATACCTATCAGGCCCAGCAGGTACTGAGCGACCTGGGACGTTCGATGCGCCAGTTGACTCAGGTGGAAGAAGTTCTGCAATGCGTCGCGGAACGGATCGGTGCCACCCTGCTGGTCAATCGGGTGGTGGTGTTTCTGCAACCCCATTTTTTGAATGTCAATCACGACCCACCGGGGAATCCACGGTTGCGGGCCTATGTCTGTCGCTTTGATGTTTCCAGTCAGGGGCAGATTGATGCTGAGTTGTCACTGCCAGGTGGGTCGCTGCTGATGAAGCAACTTGCCAAATCAGCCGGACCGCTTGAGGTTTACTACAATACGGCTGATGCCTGGACCGAACGATTGATCCAGCAGGATCGCAGTAATCCGTTTTCGAATGTAGTCGAATACTATCAACAGGAACGTGACTTGTTGATCCGCATCAACGCCAGTTTGCTGATCCCGCTGGCAACCAAAGATGGTTTGTTAGGCTGTATCAGCCTCGGTACCAAGCTCTCTGAAGAACCCTATACTCCGGAAGATAAAGACTTGTTGATGGCCATGGCTGAGGCTACTGCCCTGCGTTTGGAAAACTCGTTGCTCATTCGTCGCATGGCCGAGGAAGCAAGCCTCAAACGCGAACTGGAAATTGCCCGAACCATGCAGCAAAGTCTGCTCCCAAGCCATGATCCGATTTTGCCTGGGTTTGAATGTGCCGGGTATTCAGTATCAGCCAATGATGTCGGAGGGGATTACTATGAATACTTTGTGCTCAACGAGGTGACGTTTGCGATTGCTGTCGGGGATGTCACGGGTCATGGGGTGTCCTCAGGATTACTGATGGCTCTGGCAAAAGGTGGGTTACTCAATCAAATCAGCATGAATGCCACCCCCAGTGCGGTGATGTATGCCATGAATAATTTGATTTGTGCGGCTGGGAGCCGGAAGAACCTGATGACGTTTGCCTATGGTGTCATTGATAGCCGAACCTTAACCATTGAGTTGTCAAATGCGGGTCACCCGCCACCGTATTTGTATCGAGCGGCCACCAAAACTGTCGAAGTCCTGGAAAGTTCGGCGTATCCGTTAGGTGTTCGACGAAATTGTGAATTTCCAGTCTTGCACCAGACGCTCAAGGCTGGTGATGCCATTGTTTTTTACAGTGATGGCATCATTGAAGCCCAAAATGTTGCGGGTATTTTGTTTGGATATGAGCGTCTGGAACAGGCCATTCTTGAAAATGGCGACTGCAGTGCCGAAGCTTTGCGGGATGCGATCCTGGATGACTCGCGTTCGTTTTTGGAAGTCACCCGGACATTTTCAGGGAATTCTGCTCGTCTGATTGAAGACGATATTACGCTGGTGGTTTTAAAAGCCAAAGGCTGAAAAGACCGGGTTCCGGGTTCCGGGTTCCGGGTTCCGGGTTCCGGGTTCCGGGTTCCG
>CAZXCE010000095.1:0-18047 GCA_964639175.1 uncultured Clostridia bacterium | reverse complement strand
GACTACTGACTTATCAACTACTGACTACTGACTTTTTCTTCATTCTCAATTCTTCATTCGGATCATTCCGTACCATGTCAAGCTCATTCTCTTCCCCTACAAAAGTTATCCTTCAAGCACCGCTCTCGGGTCAACTTCTGGCCCTGGAACGGGTTCCCGACCCGGTGTTTGCCCAAAAAATGGTCGGAGATGGGATCTCGATTGACCCACTGAGTCAGGTATTGCTTGCTCCGTGCGATGGTGAAGTCGTCCAGCTTCACACGGCCAACCATGCAATTACCATCCTGACATCGGGGGGGCTGGAAGTGCTGATTCACATTGGATTAGACACTGTAAGCCTTAAAGGCAAAGGTTTTATGCCAAAGGTCAAGCTTGGTGACAAAGTACAGTCCGGTGCAGCATTGATCGAGTTTGAGGCTGACTTTATTGCCACCCATGCCCGCAGCCTGTTAACCCAACTGGTGATTACCAATAGTGACCGCGTGGCTCGTTTCGAACCGGCTTCGGGGACGGTTGAAGCCGGGAAAGATCCAGTTTTGACGCTTCATTTAGCGGATATCAGTCCTGAGAGCGCGCTGGCCGAGGGAAAAGTTGTTACCTCAGAGGCAATTATCATTCCGAATCTGACGGGCCTTCATGCCCGCCCCGCCGCCGTGCTGGCCAATGTCGCCAAGAAATATAAAGCTGAAATCAAACTCCGGCGCGGCGATGACTATGCCAATGCCAAAAGCGTCACTTCGATTCTGGCGCTTGAAGTTAGCTACAATGACAAAATTGTCCTGGTTGCCAAAGGCGAAGAAGCTGAAGCTGCAATTGATACCCTGACCGAACTCGTCAAACTTGGCCTGGGTGATGAAGGCCACGCACCGGCACCGGCACCGGCCACCACCGTGGCATCGGCGCCCCCGGCACCTCAACCGAAAAATCAGCCTGATGATCCAAATGTTCTGGTCGGGGTCAGTGCTTCACCTGGAATTGCGGTCGGCACTGTTTTTCAGTTGCATCGCCAGGAAGTTGAAGTCGAAGAAGACGGAACAAGTCCGGATCAGGAATGGATCCAGCTCACTCAGGCACTCGAAAAAGGCAAAGCCCAACTGCAGGCCCTTCAGGCAAAGCTCCACGGCACGGCTGATCCGGCCAAAGCCGCCATTTTTGCGGCCCACCAGGAACTGCTCGAAGACCCTGACCTGCTCGATCTCACCGCCTCAATGATTGACAAAGGGAAAAGCGCGGCGTTTGCCTGGAAATCCGCCGTCAACCTTCATGCTGAACGGCTGGCTCAACTGCGAAACCAGCTTTTGGCCCAGCGCGCCAATGACCTGCGTGATGTTGGTCAGCGCGTGCTGGTTTGCCTGACCGGAGTCTCGCCTGAACCGCTCAAAATTCCAGCCGACTCAATCCTGATCGCTGAAGATTTGACGCCCTCCGATACCGCAACCCTTGATCGCAAAGTCGTGCGTGGGTTCTGTACCTCACTCGGCGGAGCAACTTCGCACGTCGCCATCCTGGCTCGATCCCTGGATATTCCCTCGATTGCTGGAATTGATCCAAAAGCGCTCACGCTCGCCAATGGCACACCAGTCATTCTCGATGGATCCAAAGGCACGCTCCGGCTGAACCCCTTGCCTGAGGAAATGGAGCGGATTCAACACCGGATTCAGTCCCGCGAAGCCAAACGCAAGTCCGACCTGTCCCACGCCCATGAACCAGCCGTAACTCGCGATGGTCACCATATCGAAGTTGTCGGGAATATCGGCGGCCTGTCCGACGCCAAAAATGTCCCATCACTCGGTGGTGAAGGCGTTGGATTGCTCCGGTCTGAATTTCTGTTTATGGAACGGGCCACAGCCCCCACCGAAGACGAACAATTTCAAGCCTATAAAGAAATTGCCGAAGCGGTTGGGGCTGACCGCCCCTTGATTATCCGCACACTTGATGTCGGCGGCGATAAACCGCTGGCCTATCTTCCGATTGCCAGAGAAGACAATCCTTTTTTGGGTGAGCGTGGAATCCGCATTGGCCTGGATCGTCCAGTGATTTTACGGACACAACTACGGGCGATTTTGCGGGCGTCAAAGTTTGGGAAGATCAGCGTGATGTTCCCAATGATTGCCATGCTCTCGGAATTAAGAGATGCGAAAGCCATTTTTTTGGAGGAATGTCAGGCACTCGGGGTTAACCCAATCCCCATGGGAATTATGGTCGAAGTTCCATCCGTCGCGATTCTGGCCGAACAGTTTGCCCGCGAAGCCGATTTTTTCTCGATTGGAACCAATGATTTAACCCAGTACACACTGGCCATGGACCGTGGCAATCCCAAAATGGCATCCAAAGTTGATGCGTTAAATCCCAGCCTGCTCCACCTGATTGATCAGACGGTACGCGGCGCCCAGGCACATGGCAGATGGGTTGGCGTTTGCGGTGGAATTGCCAGTGATCCGCACGCGGTGCCGATCTTGATTGGACTCGGGGTCACAGAACTCAGCGTCAGCCTGCCGGTCATTCCGGCCATCAAAGCCCAAATTCGGAACCTCAGTGTGACCGAATGTCGCGCACTGGCCGGACAGGCCCTCAAACTCGACAAGGGAGCGCAGGTTCGTGAACTGGTCCCTATCAATGAAGATTCAGGAGAAACGAAATGAGCGCCACGGCACAGGCAATTGAAACACCTTCGGCCTTTGGTCCATTGATCATTTTGTGGAGAAACGCCTTTTCCGTCCTTCAGAAAATCGGGAAAGCCATGATGCTTCCCGTGTCGGTGATGCCGGTGGCCGGGATTTTACTTGGCGTCGGCAGCGCCCACCTGTTTTTCATTCCCGAGAGTGTTTCCAACATTATGGCTCAATCCGGCGGGGCTATTTTTGGAAACCTGCCTCTGATTTTTGCGATTGCCGTGGCGGTCGGGTTAACTGAAAACGACGGGGTCGCGGCGGTGGCGGCAACAGTTGGGTTTGTGGTGTTGCTGGCCACGATGGGCACTACG
Organism: uncultured Clostridia bacterium; assembly: GCA_964639175.1. Taxonomy (GTDB): domain Bacteria; phylum Acidobacteriota; class Blastocatellia; order Chloracidobacteriales; family Chloracidobacteriaceae; genus JACQXX01. Next base: position 15,064 of record CAZXCE010000095.1, on the reverse strand, counting down.
GCCAAAATGATGAACGTTGAGACCAAACCCATTATGGGTATTGACTCAATCGAAACCGGCGTCTTTGGCGGCATCCTGATTGGGTTGATTGCTGCCTGGGCATTTAACCGGTTTTATCGCATCACCCTGCCCTCCTACCTTGGTTTTTTTGCCGGGAAACGCTCAGTGCCAATCATTACCGCCTTTGCAGCGATTGGAACCGGGATTGTGATGAGTTTTATCTGGCCGCCAATTGGGGCGGGAATCAATACGGCCTGTCGGTGGGCGGCCAATGAACGCCCCGATCTGGCGTTTAGTCTCTATGGCTTTGTTGAACGCCTCCTGATTCCGTTTGGGCTGCACCATATCTGGAATGTCCCATTTTTCTTTGAAGTTGGGAAATACCTTGATCCTTCGACAGGAAAGTATGTGACTGGCGAAATCAACCGGTTTGTGGCTGGCGACCCAACCGCCGGAAATATGACTGGCGGGTATTTGTTTAAAATGTGGGGGCTCCCCGCCGCCGCGATTGCCATCTGGCACACGGCGCGCCCCGATCAAAAAGCCAAAGTCGGGAGCATTATGGTTTCCGGCGCGTTGACGTCGTTCCTGACTGGAATCACTGAACCGATTGAATTTGCCTTTTTGTTTCTGGCGCCCCGGCTCTATGGAATGCACGCCGTGTTGTGTGGGCTGGCTTATTTTCTGTGTATCAAGCTGGGGATCAAACACGGCATGACCTTTTCCCACGGCATGATTGATTACATCGTCCTGTTTCCCAAATCGCACAATGCGATCTGGCTGCTGGCCCTGGGTCCACTTTGGGCCGGGGTGTACTATGGCGTGTTTCGCTTTGCCATTCAAAAATTTGATCTCAAAACACCTGGGCGCGAAGCCGAAGCCATATCAGCCGCCGATGCCCACACCGAGGTGGCGCATAGCATGGCCCGGCAACTGGTTCTGGCCTTTGGTGGCCGCAGCAACATTGCCGGTCTCGATGCGTGCATTACCCGGCTCCGCGTCAGCCTCCACGATATTTCAAAGGTCAACGCCGCCAAACTCAAAGCCCTTGGCGCCGCCGGCGTGCTCACGGTTGGGAATGGGGTCCAGGCTATTTTCGGCACCCAATCGGAAAACCTCAAAACCGATATGTCTGAATACCTCAAAGTGGCCGGCCCCGAAGCAGAATTGACCGAGGAAAGCTCACCAGTCAAAGATGCGCCGCCGTCAACAGTGGTCTCGAAGTTGCGCGACCCGGAAGCGGCTGAAAAAGTCCGGCGATTGATCCAGGCACTCGGTGGGACCTCAAATATCCAGCGGGTTGATGCCTGCGCCGAAACCCGCTTACGGCTGGTGCTGTCAAACCCGGCCAAAATTGACGAATCAGCGTTGAAAGCGGCGGGAAGCGGCGGCGTGATGAAACTGGCTGGCGGCGTGATTCACCTGCTGGTTGGTCTGAACTCTGACCAGTATGCGGCTGAAATGAACGCTCAACTGGCCCATCAATAATCGGATCCGGGGGCTGACGTTTACCCGGCTTGACCTGGGATGAGGTCAACCACTCAAAGGAGAGATGGATTGTGAAACTGAAGGTAACCTGGATGAGTTTGTGCGCCGTGATCGCCCACAGCCTGTTTGTTTTCCCGGCCTTTGCAGCCACTCAAGCAGCCAAAGGCCAGCCGGGTGTTACGTCTTCGTGGACCACGGGAAACAAAACCGGGCTTGGCACCAGCCTGAGCGTTCGGTCAAAAGTCTGGTTTACACTTGCCGATGGCCAGTTGACTGAGGTCTACTACCCCCGGCTGGACGTGGCTAACCTGCGCAATCTCGATTTCATTATTACCGACACCAAAGGCTATCGCCGACTTGAATCACTGCACGCCGTCCGACGCGAAACCACCTGGACCGATAAGAATTCCCTGAGTTTTACCCAGATCACCAGCGACGGTGCCCGCTGGGAATTGACCAAAACCTATACCACTGACCCAAATCGCAACACCTTGCTCGTCCAGGTCAATTTTCGCCCGCTTGAAAAAAATGACAAACGGCCATACCAGATCTATGCCCTGATTGACCCGTCAATTTCAAATAGCGGCCTCAAGGATACTGGATACACCGAGGCCAAAGCCCTGGTTGCCAGCGAAGGCAATATCGCCATGGCCACGGTGGCGCGACCTGCGTTTTCAATGACGTCTAGCGGATTTGCCGGGGTTTCGGATGGCTGGACCGATCTCACCGAAGACGGCAAGCTGGATGCACTTGAAACTCGGGCGGCCAATGGAAATGTTGTTCAGATTGGCCAGCTCGCCGGGTATGATTCAACCCTTGCCTTTGGGTTTGGTGAATCCGCTCAGTCCGCTCTCGACGAAGCCCGTGGCTCGTTAAAAGACGGCTTTGCGGCAGTGAAAAAAGCCTATGTTGATGAATGGGCGTCACTTGTAAAGAAACTACCCACCACGGCCCCAGAGTTTCGCGACACGTTTACGATGGCCTCAATGGTCCTCTATGCCCTGGAGGATAAAACCTTTCGCGGGGCGTCAATTGCCAGTTTGAGCATTCCCTGGGGGGAAGTCGCCAACGCCGATGACCCCAACATTGGCGGGTACCATCTCGTCTGGTCACGCGACCTCTATCAGGTCGCAACCGCGTTTCTGGCGCTGGGTGACAAAGAAGCCGCCAACCGGGCACTCGATTATTTGTTTGAAAAGCAACAGCGACCTGACGGCAGTTTTCCACAAAATTCCTGGCTGGATGGGCGGCCATTCTGGACTTCGATTCAGATGGACGAAGCCGCCTTTCCATTGATTTTGGCCTGGCAGCTCGAACGCTTTGATGAAAACACCTATCGTCAGCACATCCGGCCATCAGCCGAATTTATTGTAAAAACCGGCCCTGAAACCCAGCAGGAACGCTGGGAAGAAGAAAGCGGCTATTCGCCATCCACAATTGCCGCTGAAATTGCTGGATTGATCTGTGCCGCTGATATTGCCCGCAAACTCAAGAAAAATGACGATGCGGACCGCTACGTGAAAAAAGCCAACGAATGGGCAACTGGCGTTGAAACCTGGTGTTACACCACGACCGGGCCACACGATGCCGGTGAACGTGAACGCGGCTATTATTTCCGAATCAATGATGACAAAGATCCCAATGATGGCGCCAAAATCGAAATCAACAATGGCGGCGGCACCTATGACGAGCGTTCGATCATTGATGGAGGCTTTCTGGAACTTGTCCGCCTTGGGATCCGCCCCGGAACCGACCCGAAAATCACGCGCTCAGTGGCGGTGATGGACAAAACCATCCGCGTTGACACCCCCAAAGGTCCAGGCTGGTATCGCTATAACCATGATGGCTACGGTGACCGGCTGGATGGCTCCGGCTGGACCGGGCAGGGCATCGGTCGCTTATGGCCGCTCTTAACCGGTGAACGCGGCGAACTGGCTCTGGCCAATGGTGACGACGCCACACTGTATGCTCGAACCATGATGGGATTTGCCAGTTCAACCCATATGATTGGCGAACAGGTCTGGGATCGTAACTGGCCTCCCGATGCCCGCTGGAAAATGGCCCACAACACGGGTGCTGCCACCCCGCTGGCCTGGTGTATGGCCCAGTTTATTCGACTGGTGGTGGGCATTCAGCAAAAACGAATTATTGAACAACCAACCGTGGTTCGAGACCATTTTCAGAACCAGCGGTAATTTTCTCATCAAGGAGAATTCTGTGAGTTTTCAACGATCAAGTGGAATTTTGTTGCATCCGACCTCGTTGCCGGGTCGCTACGGAATTGGTGAACTTGGAGACGAAGCCTTTGCATTTGTTGATTTTCTGGAGGCAGCCGGCCAAACCCTCTGGCAGGTCTTGCCGCTTGGCCCAACCGGGTTTGGTGATTCGCCCTATGCCTGCTTTTCGGCATTTGCCGGTAATCCGCTCCTGGTGAGCCTCGACTCTCTGGTCACAGACGGACTGTTATCTGCGGACGATCTGAACGACTACCCCCAGTTGGGTGAAGACCGGGTGAATTTCGGCGAAGTCGTCAAACGCAAAAACGCCTTGCTGACCAAAGCCTTTCAAACCTTTCAAAAGAAACCAGCCCCAGAACTCGCCGCCGGGTTTGAGCATTTTTGTGCTGAAGAAGCCGCCTGGCTTGATGATTATGCCCTCTTCCGGGCGCTCAAAGACCATCACCAGGGAAAAGCCTGGAACGGCTGGGAGAAAAAATATGTCATCCGCGAACGGCAGGCGCTCCACGAAGCCCACGAAACATTGCATGACCTGGTCGAGGCCCACAAATTTGCCCAATATCTGTTTTTTAAACAGTGGAAAAAACTGAAAACTTACGCCAACGACAAAGGCATTAAGATCATTGGGGATATTCCGATTTTTGTGGCCTATGACTCAACCGACGTCTGGACCTACCCGGATTTATTTAAACTCGACAAGGATGGAAACCCAACCGTCGTAGCGGGTGTCCCACCAGATTACTTCAGTGAAACCGGCCAGTTATGGGGAAACCCGCTCTATAACTGGGAAAATATGAAAGGGATCCATTATCACTGGTGGGTGGCCCGGCTTCAAAACCTGCTGCGCCTGGTTGATATTATCCGGCTTGATCACTTCCGAGGGTTTGCGGCTTGCTGGGAAGTGCCCGCCAATGAAAAAACCGCCAAAAACGGAAAATGGGTTGAAGTTCCAGGACGTGAATTCTTTACCTTCCTGAAAGAAACCTTTGAAGAACTACCGATCATTGCCGAAGACCTGGGGGTGATTACTCCCGATGTGGCGGCTCTTCGCGATGATTTTGAGTTTCCCGGCATGCGGATCCTGCAGTTTGCGTTTGCCGGTGACGCCAAAAATCACGATTTGCCACATAATTATCTTCCAAACACGGTGGTCTATACCGGAACACACGACAATGACACAACCGTTGGCTGGTTCAATAGCGAAGCCAACAGTGGTTCAACCCGTTCGGCTCAACAAATCGAACGTGAGCGAAACTTTTGCCTGGAATACCTCAATATCAAAGGTGAGGAAATCCACTGGGATTTCATCCGCACGGTGATGGCCTCGGTTTCAGTCTATGCGATTGTGCCGGTTCAGGACCTCCTTGGGCTTGGGTCTGAGGCTCGGATGAATTTGCCGGCCAGCGAGAAAGGCAACTGGAACTGGCGATATCCGGTGGGGGCACTCACGGATGAAATCGCCGGGCGACTCAAACGACTCGGTGAATTGTATGGCCGGGCACCATTTCCAACCGAACCCGAGCCCGAAGCTGAAGTACCGGTTGAGACCGTGGAAGCCGAAGTTGTCACCCCACCAGGCGACGAAACCCAGGACACCGCCCCGGTCGAAAGCCCTGAACCACCAACTGATTCACAAACTGGATACTAATTTTCGGAGTGCGACGGCTTGACGCTGCTTTTAAGTCTCTCAAGCGGCGTCAGGCCGCCGCACTCCATATCGAGGGAACCGCATGCAGAAACCGAATCTCAGCTTTTGGCAAATCTGGAATATGAGCTTTGGATTTTTTGGAATCCAGTGTGGCTGGGCCTTGCAGATGGCCAATATGAGCCCCATCTATGAGCGGTTGGGTGCCAATCCGGATGAAATTCCTATTTTATGGCTTGCGGCTCCGATGACCGGGCTGATTGTGCAGCCAATCATTGGCGCGATGAGTGATCGGACCTGGACTCGATTGGGTCGCCGGCGGCCTTATTTTCTGGTCGGCGCCATCCTGGCCAGTATCGCACTCTTTCTGATGCCACTGTCACCGGCAGTGTGGGTGGCGGCCAGTATGCTCTGGATTATGGACAGCAGCATCAATATCAGCATGGAGCCGTTTCGGGCCTTTGTTGCTGACAAACTCAACCCCGAACAACACACCACCGGGTTTGTCATGCAGAGCTTTTTTATCGGGCTGGGTGCCACCCTGGCCAGTGCCATGCCATATTTGCTTGATAAAGGTGGCATTACTGGTGTGAGCAGTACCGGGATGCCGCTGGCGGTACAATACTCGTTCTGGTTTGGATCCGTTGCCTTCCTGGCAGCGGTGTTGGTCACCATCCTGACAACCGACGAATATCCGCCTGAAAATCTGGAAGAATTCCGCAAACAACACAGCAAGACCAACCCTGGAGAATGGGTCACCGAAATTGTTCATGCGCTGAAAGAAATGCCCCGCACCATGAAACAACTCGCCGTGGTTCAGATTTTCACCTGGCTTGGGTTGTTTTGTATGTGGATTTTCTTTTCTCCGGCCATTGCCCGCCATGTGTTTGGCGCAACTGACCCCAAATCACCCGAATACACGGCAGGTGCCAACTGGGGCGGAGTGTGTTTTGCGGCTTATTCGGTGGTCTGTTTTATGGTGGCGTTTGCCATTCCAGCCATTGCCAGAGTTGTGGGGCGAAAACTCACTCACACCATCTGTTTGCTCTGTGGTGGGGCCGGGCTGCTTTCAGTCTATGTCATCCACGATAAATACATGTTGCTGGCTTCAATGGTCGGTGTTGGCATTGCCTGGGCCTCCATTTTATCAATGCCCTATGCCATTCTTTCCGGAGCGCTCCCCCAGGAACGAACCGGGCTCTATATGGGCATCTTCAATTTTTTCATTGTGTTACCAGAAATTGTCGCCTCGATCACCTTTCAGCCTCTGGTTAAATATCTGTTCAATAGCGAACCAATCAAAGTCGTGATGTTGGGTGGGGTTTCAATGATCGTAGCCGCGGCGCTGGTCACTCTGGTTGATGACGTCGCTGCCCACGACCACGCCAAACCGGTGGCTGGGGGACATTGAAATCTGCTTACGGTTCTGAATACATGGGGTTACTGGCCGCACCGCTCTTGATTTCCCATTTTGCGGACTCGGCTGGCGGTGATTGCGATGCCGGATTTGCAAAGTACAATAAACCTCAACGAACTGGACATGTATGTTGAAATCCGTGGAGAAGGGTTCCCGCTGGTGCTCCTCCACGGGTTTAGCGGTGCCGGGTGCAACTGGGAATTGATTTTTCCTGAGCCACCAGCCGGGTTTGAGTTGATTGTTCCTGACTTGCGCGGGCACGGACGCTCAACCAATCCATCAGGAAAATTTACCCACCGTCAATCTGCATTCGATGTCTTTGCGCTACTTGATCAGCTTGGAATCACAACCGTTCGCGCCATTGGCCTGAGTTGTGGTGCCAAGACCCTGCTCCATATGGCGACCCAACAGCCTGATCGGGTAGAAGCAATGGTGCTTGTCAGTGCGACTCCTTATTTCCCCAGAGAAGCCCGGATCGCCATGAGCCAGTTGTCTCCCGACAACCGAAGCGAGGCCGAGTGGGAGCAAATGCGACGATGGCACAAACACGGAGATGACCAGATCCGGTTATTATGGACGCTTGGGAACCAGTTTAAGGATAGCTATGACGACATGAACTTTACGCCACCACTACTTTCAACCATCAAAGCTCAAACACTGATTGTCCACGGAGACCGCGACCCGCTCTACCCGGTGGCACTGGCCGTGGAGATGTATCAGGCAATTCCCAATGCGGCGCTGTGGGTTGTCCCCAATGGCGGCCATGGCCCGATTTTTGGTGACCAGACACCGCACTTTGTGACGACGGCGCTCAGTTTCCTGACAACTCAATGACGTCTCTGTTGAGATCCAGGAATACGCCAGTCTGGAAATTTCTTTTGACAAAGCAGTAACTGGCAAGCTATGGTCGGTGCAGGCTGATCAGGGACGCCTGCACCCGCAAAAGAGGACCTCACCCTTAAAGTTGTTATAGATCAACGAGTTCATAAAACTTCTTTGCCCCAAATCGCGGGTTGTGGGCACCAAACAAAGGAGTCTTTATGACTGTCTCGCGACCCATCAATCTGGACGAATACAAAATCCAGGCATCAATTCTCTTAAAACATCTTCGCTCAACTGATCCTGACAAAGCGCTCACGGCAGCGTCCAGATTTCGTCAGCTCCCCAATTTGACACAGGATACACCGACTTCAATTCTTACAAACAAAGAAGATCTCAAGCTCAAACACGCTCTGGCGGTGATTGCGCTTGAGAATAACTTTCCGTCCTGGGCTGAGTTAAAGCACCGAATGGAAAAACTCGACGCCTTCCGAAATAAAAATACTTTCACCGATTTGTATCCGCGCCGGTGCGGGGGCTTTCTCAACGAATGGTATGCCAGGTACGAGACAGCCAGTCAACATCGGCAACAGACCGGAGGATATTTATTACCGTACAAAGACCAGTTTTTTATTTGTACGGCTGAATATATTCGGGTACTGGGTCTTGATCCGGATGATCCAGATTGGGAGCGCATCGGCTGGAATTGGGCTAAACCCACCGACCAGGCCGCATGGGAGCGGTTGAATCAAAAGCTAAAAACACTCCAATAAGTGAATTGGGAAAAAGGTGAATGCCTTTTTCCCAATCAGTATTTCAAAATATAAGAGCCACAAACTCACTGGTGGTTCATACATTTCCTTCGGTTTCATAATCTTCCACCAGTCGTTTGATTCTTTCTTCGGTCAACGCGGCCAGACCAAAGTGCATTCTCATTGGCGCGGCGCTTCCACCACGGTCCAGGAGTGATTTTCCATACGCATCTCGATAGGCAAGCCAGGCACGTTGGGTCGCAATCAAATTCTTTTTCTCGGCTGGCTCCAGGTTTTTCAGGATTCGTTTATAGACCACATTCAGCTCGGCATCGCTTTTTTTGAATTGCCTGAGGGCACAATCATTTAACTCCGACTGGGTTTCAGCATTGGGACAGGGGTCTTCCTGCTTTGAACTGGGGTGCGAAGCGCCTTGAGCCATCAAACTCACCAACCACACAATCATCACAGCCTTGAAAATTGATTGAATCACGTTTGTTTCCTTTCGAGATTTTTGAGTCTGAGCTGGGTTTTATATCTGGCGATGCTATTGAAACGGTGAAAATTCCCCCAACCCAGGCATGACGGTTCGCTCTAAAGCGGCCTGAAGTTGCTGAAAAGTGACGGGTTTACTGATGAAATCATCCATCCCAGCCGCAAAACATTTTTCGCGGTCTTCAGTCAAAACTCCGGCGGTCATCGCAATGATCCAGGGTTTTCGAGATTTGGAAAACCGGCTACAGATTTGACGGGTGGCTTCTAACCCATCCATTTCCGGCATCTGGATATCCATCAAAATCACATCATATGATTGACGTTTTAAGGCTTCGATCACTTCAAATCCATTGGCCGCCAAATCAGCCCGGTATCCCATGCGCTCAAGGGTTCGGAGGGCAACTTTTTGATTGATCACATGGTCTTCAGCCAGCAGGATCCGGAGCGGGAACCGCGCCCCCAATTGTGGTTCCAGTTCATCTCGCGTCTGAACCGGGACAGCCTTAGGGAGTGACGTCCCCAAGATAGTGATCAGCAGTGTAAAAAGTTGCTTCGGTTTAATCGGTTTTGTCAGACAGGCCGCAAATTCAACCTGTGTGGCTAAAGTTCGGGATGGCCTCATCGCCGAAGAGGTCAACAAAACCAGCGGAAGGATGCTTTGATGGCGGATCTTTTGAATACCCGTCGCCAGATCAAAGCCGTCCATTTCCGGCATGTTGACATCCAGAATCGCCACATCAAACGGCTCACCCTGTTGAATCCAGGCCAGGGCTTCGAACGGAGAAGCCGTCGCGCGTGGAATCATCCCCCACGACTGGGTTTGCAATGTCAAAATCTTTCGATTGGTTGGGTTATCATCAACAATTAATACCCGTTTTTCAGCCAGTTGAGCGCTCCGCCCTTGAAAATCAATGGCTGGTTGGCCTGGGACAGACTCAGCCACAATCGTGAAATGAAAGGTTGAACCTACCCCTTCCTGGCTATCAACCCAGATCGTGCCGCCCATTAATTCGCATAATTTCTGGCTGATGGCCAATCCTAAGCCAGTCCCTCCGTATTTGCGAGTTGTTGAAGCATCAACCTGGCTAAATGTCTGGAATAAGCGACCCAGATGGTTTTCGGGGATACCGATTCCCGTATCTTTTACCGTAAAATGGATTTCATGCGATTTTCCATTCCGAGCCATGGATTCGAGGGTTACAAAAACTTCACCTTGTGGCGTAAATTTGACCGCATTGTTAAGCAAATTGACCAGGATTTGCCGCAACCGGGTCATATCTGTCATCACCACCGCCGGGGTTGATTCTTCAATCAGGTAGGCCAGGTTGAGCCCTTTCTGCAACGCCTGGGTTGCGACCAGATCCAGGGCACCTTCAAGGCAATCACGGAGGTTGCAAGGCTGCACTTCAAGGGTCAGCTTACCGGACTCAACTTTTGAGAAATCAAGAATATCATTGATGATGGTTAATAAATTGTCGCCACTGGCGCGGATGGTTTCAACAAAATCAAGCTGGTCTGAGGTCAGATGGGTATCGAGCAACAACCCGGTTAATCCGATGATCGCATTCATTGGAGTTCTGATTTCGTGGCTCATATTGGCCAGAAATTCAGATTTGGCTCGTGAAGATTCCAGGGCGGCGTCACGAGCGTGCTTCAACTCTGATTCAAAGAGTTTGCGTTCGGAAATGTCGAGCGAGATGCCGACCAATCCAATAATTTCCTGGTTGTTTTTGACCGGGGCAATAATTTCTTCAACCCATCGGGTCTGTTCTTGAAAGGTGTAAAACACTTCCTCACGAATAATTTCACCGGCCCAGACCCGCTGTTCCCGATTAACCCATTGACTGGCAACGTCTTGTGGAACCTCAAAGTCCGCCAGGGTTTTGCCCCTTAAGTCTCCCCATTGATCCAATGCAAGCTGGCTTTGCAAAATACAGGTGCCACTCCGGTCTGAAATCCAGACCAGAAATGGAACAGTATCGAGAAATGCCTGCAACAGGACCTCGCTGCGTTGAGAAGCCGCCAGCAGATGTTTGAGACGTGCGTTTTCTTTCCGCAGAGAGTCAAGTTCCGACAGGAGGGCAGAATCCTTTTCAGTCATAACCAAAATTCGTCAACACCCTGGTTCAAGCACCTCAAATCAAGTGTATTGACGGTGACGGAGAAAGTAGTGTCCAGAAAAGATAAAGAATGAAATCTGATAGATTTATGATCTGAGCAATGTTGGCCAAAAATACAACATCGGCTCCAAATCTGAAAGGAGCCTACCTGCTTTTGAGGAAAGAAAAAAACCGGTGGTCAATTTAGATGCTGAAGCGCTGAGGCGTCAGAGTCCAAATTGACCACCGGTTCGGCCTGGAGACTATGAAGAAGCTTGCAGAACGCTAGATTGTGATAGAACCCTCCGGCAACAGCTTCTTATTCCGCCTGCCGCGAAAAATTAACGAATTTTGCTTGGGGTTCGGAATTGGCCAATATTTCCTCCCTGTCCATTTGGGCTTCCAACCAGCACCCAATCACCAGCAGTGAGAAATCGCCCTTGAATCCGATTATTGTTGGTATCGCCAATCACCAGGAACGAACCACCGGCCAGATTCCCGGTAGTAAAGGCACTGACGGTGATCCCCTCGGCATCGCGCACCTGACCCAGAGACGAGCCGACTGTGGCCAGAATCACACCTGCCCCTGATTGGCCACCCGTAAATTGCAAAATCCGTGAATTCCCGGTGTCAGCTACATACAGATTCCCAACATTGTCAACGGCCACGCCCTGTGGAAATCGAACCTGATTAGCGCCAGTTCCGGCGGTGGCCAGTGGTATCGCACTTCCGGATCCGGGTACGGTGTTGGCATTGATCAGCTTGAGGATGCGGCTATTGGCCACATCGGTAATGAACAGGTTAAACCCGGCATCCACGGCCAGTCCTCCCGGCAATTTAACCTGCCCAGGGCCAGAACCAGACAGAGCAATTTCAATCCCAAGCCCAGGTACACCGCCGTTAAACCGCAGAACGCGATTGTTTAACGTATCAGCGACATACAAATTCCCTTGAGCATCAAGCGCCAGACCTTGTGGGCCTTTCACCTGATTTCGTTTAATTCCATTGGCGGCAAACAGACTCCAGGTCGCTCCACTATCAGTTGACCATTGAATCCGGTTGTTGCCGGTATCAGCCACGTAAATGCGGGTTCCAGCAACATTGGCCACAACCGCTTCTGGTCGTTTGAACTGTCCCGCGGCAGCACTTCCGGCACCACCGCCGATCATGCTCCAGGTTTGACCATCAAATTTCTGGATTCGATTGTTGCTTGTATCAGCAACATACAGCACCGCCAGTTCGCTACACGATGGACTGATGGTGATGGTCATCGAGTCAGTTTTGGCACCACACACTCCGGCTGGATCATTGGTGGTCAGAATCAGGGTAATGGTTCCGGCCTGGATTTCAGCCGCTGTCGGGGTGTAGGTGGCATTGAGCGCGGTGTTATTTGGCACAAACGTACCGCTGCCGCCGGTCCAGGTGCCGGAAGTGGCGCTGCCGCTTAGAATTCCAGCCAGAATGACAGAAGCATTACTGGCACATACGGCCTGATCAGGACCGGCATTGACACCCGCCGCCGGATTGATCGTGATAGTTACAGTGTCAGAACCGGTTCCGCAGGGTCCAGCTGGATCATTCGTCGTCAGGGTTAAAGTAACGGACCCAGCCGCAACTTCTGCGGCTGACGGTGTGTAGGTCGCATTGAGAACGCCAAAACCTGGCGAATAGGTGCCACTGCCACCACTCCAGGTAGCGGTTGTGGCGCTGCCACCGAGAGAACCTGCCAGCGAAACGGTGCTCCCGGCACAGATAGTCTGATCGGGGCCGGCATTCACCGTGGCGGCTGGAGAAATCGTGATCGTAACGCTATCAAACACAGCACCACAGGGACCAGCCGGATCGTTGGTGGTCAACGTCAAGGTGACGCCGCCTGCCGCAATCTCAGCCGGAGATGGCGTGTAATTGACACTGGCAGCATTGGCATTTGGGACAAACGTGCCACTACCACCAGTCCAGGTGACCGTTGTGGCGCCACCAAATGAACCACTCAGCGAAACCGTGGCACCCGTTGCACAGACAATCTGGTCAGGACCAGCGTTGACTGAAGGGCCTGGATTGATTGTGATGGTGACTGTGTCTGAAACAGCGCCGCACGAGCCTGCCGGGTCATTCGTGGTCAGTGTCAAGGTCACACTCCCCGCTGCAATTTCACCGGCTGATGGTGTGTACACGGCTGAAAGCGAACTGGCATTCGGATTGAATGTCCCACTACCGCCAGCCCAGGTCGCTGACGTGGCACTTCCACCAGTTGAACCGCTCAAGGTGATGGTGTTTCCAGAACACACGGTCTGATCCTGGCCGGCATTCACTGTCGCGGCAGGACTGATGGTGATGGTCACCGTGTCAGAAACTGCTCCACAAGGTCCCGTTGGATCGTTCGTGGTCAAAGTCAGGGTGACGCTTCCGGCTGAGATTTCACCGGCGGATGGCGTGTAGACCGCATTGAGCGCACTTGCATTTGGGCTAAACGTCCCAGCGCCACCGCTCCAGGTGGCTGAAGTCGCGCCATTTCCGATACTTCCAGCCAGTGTTGTGGCTGGACTCGAAGCACATTTCATCTGATCAGGTCCAGCATTCACTGAAACTCCTGGAGTGATGGTCAGAAGAACCGTGTCTGAGATTGTCCCGCACGGACCAGTTGGATCATTGGTCGTCAATGTCAAAGTAACACCGCCAGCGGTAATTTCAGCCGGTGACGGAGTGTAGGTCGCATTGACTGCACTGGCATTGGGGGTAAACGTTCCCGTACCACCACTCCAGGTGGCTGAACTTGCGGCGCCGCCAAAACTCCCAGCCAGCGTAAATGAGCCGCCAGCACAGGTGCTTTGGTCTGGTCCGGCATTGACCGTGGCACCCGCATTGATCGTGATGACCATCGTGTCAGTCGCTGCTCCGCAAGGTCCGGTTGGATCATTGCTTGTCAACGTCAGGGTGACACTTCCGGCTGAGATTTCACCGGCGGATGGCGTGTAGACCGCATTCAACGCACTGGCGCCTGGGGTAAATGTACCAGCCCCGCCGCTCCAGGTGCCACTCGCGGCACTTCCCCCGACACTTCCAGCCAGGGTCACGCTTTGATTGGAACAGATCGTCTGATCCGGTCCGGCATTGGCTGTGGCCGCTGGTGAGATCGTGATTGTGATGGTGTCAGTTGCGGCGCCACAGGGACCGCTCGGGTCGTTGGTCGTCAGCGTCAAGGTCACTGACCCGGCTGCAATTTCTCCCGCTGATGGCGTGTAAACTGCATTGACCGCACTGGCATTCGGGTTGAATGTCCCACCGCCGCCGGTCCAGGTGGCTGAGGTTGCCAGCCCGCCGAAACTTCCAGCCAGGGTCACTGATGGGTTGGAAGCACACACCGTCTGGTCTGGTCCGGCATTGACCGTGGCACCCGCATTGATCGTGATGACCATCGTGTCAGTCGCTGCTCCGCAAGGTCCGGTTGGATCATTGCTTGTCAACGTCAGGGTGACACTTCCGGCTGAGATTTCACCGGCGGATGGCGTGTAGACCGCATTCAACGCACTGGCGCCTGGGGTAAATGTACCAGCCCCGCCGCTCCAGGTGCCACTCGCGGCACTTCCCCCGACACTTCCAGCCAGGGTCACGCTTTGATTGGAACAGATCGTCTGATCCGGTCCGGCATTGGCTGTGGCCGCTGGTGAGATCGTGATTGTGATGGTGTCAGTTGCGGCGCCACAGGGACCGCTCGGGTCGTTGGTCGTCAGCGTCAAGGTCACTGACCCGGCTGCAATTTCTCCCGCTGATGGCGTGTAAACTGCATTTAACGTTGTGGCATTGGGGGTGAATGTTCCCGCTCCGCCGCTCCAGGTGCCAGATGCGGCGCCACCGCCAACATTACCCGCCAAAGTCACGGTTTGGTTGGAACAAATTGTCTGGTCCGGCCCGGCGTTGGCCGTCGCCAGTGGATCAACTGTTAATAAAGCAGGTTGGCTGGTGGCATCTGGTTGCACACCATTGCTGACCACCACTCGATAATTCCCTGCCTGGGCAGCCGTTGCCCCAGTAATCGTCAAGGTATCGGTCGTGGTGCCGCTATACGGCGGAGATGAAGGAACATTGGTATACACGCCGTTTATTGGAAGAGT
>CAZXCE010000094.1:0-18129 GCA_964639175.1 uncultured Clostridia bacterium | reverse complement strand
GGTTCCAAAGCACTAAGCACCAGGCACTAACCACTTGTTCTTCATTCTTCATTCTTCATTCTTCATTCTCAATTCTTCATTCTCAATTCTTCATTCTCAATTCTTCATTCTTCATTCTTTCTTGTTCCTCGCAGCAGTTCTTCGGGCGAGACGCTGGCATCAGCCTGGGAAAGGTCAATTTCAACAACTTTCCAATGTCGGTCACTCATTTGCTCCAGGCCGACAACCGTGGTTGAACCATCCTTTGGATTGCGCAACGTGACCTGAGCTGTTTGGCCCTGCTGGTTGATCGAAGCCAGCGTCATCTTTCCAAAGGAAATTGATTCAGGGTCTGCCAGTCGTTCGTCAATTTTTCGGCGGACGATGGATTCAGCCAGATCCAAAGCGGTTTCCCTTCCCATCTGAGGCAGGTAGCTTTTTATCTTGGGGCTCACTTTTTGTTCCAGGGTATGTTCCACAACCCGGCGGACGTCAAAATGATGATAAAACTGGTCTCGATCCTGCTCGCGCAGTGCCTGACGAAGCACATAGAGCGAGTACACTGGTGTCCCGGTCGCATAATAGACAGCCCCAGCCACAACGACGATGCCGACCACGCCAATGGCTATCAGGCTGAAAACAATGATCTTCCAGAAGTTCTTCATGGTGATGAAAGCGGTGTCAAGCCACCGCACTCCAAATTTATGCGCCTCTGGCTTTCTGGCGCTGACGGTTGATGAGTTCTGGGAGCACCTCAATCACACGGTCAATTTCCGCCGGTGTGGTAAAGCGGCTCAGGCTCAACCGGAGGCTGCTCCGAACTCGCTCCCTGGAAAATCCCATCGCGGTCAAGACGTGGCTCGGTTCGGTTGAACCCGATGAACAGGCAGCCCCGGTTGAAACCGCAATCCCTTTCAAATCAAGCGCAATCAACAAACTTTCGGCATCAATTGTGTCAAAACTTAGATTGGTCAGATTTGGCAGGCGTGAATTGGGATCACCATTGACCTGAAGCCCAGGGATTGTTTCGATCAGAGATTGTTCCAGATGATCCCGCAGGCGGGCAATTTCGGCCATTGCAGAGATTGGCTGGCCAGCCAGTTCCGCGGCTTTGCCAAATGCGACGATTCCAGCTACGTTTTCAGTTCCAGCCCGGCGATCCCGTTCGTGGTGGCCACCGAGTTGTTGGGCTGCGAGTCGCACGCCTTTTCGCAGGTATAGCCCGCCAACACCTTTCGGCGCATGGATTTTATGACCGGAGAGGGAGAGCAAATCCACCCCGAGTTCGTTCACGTTGATTGGCACTTTTCCAGCCGCCTGAACCGCATCCACATGGAAATACAGGTGGGGGCGGTGTTCCCGCACTTCGTGAACCAGTTGTCCAATCTCCGCAACCGGTTGCAGGGTGCCGACTTCATTATTAGCCATCATGAC
Organism: uncultured Clostridia bacterium; assembly: GCA_964639175.1. Classification (GTDB taxonomy): domain Bacteria; phylum Acidobacteriota; class Blastocatellia; order Chloracidobacteriales; family Chloracidobacteriaceae; genus JACQXX01. The sequence continues at coordinate 16,716 of CAZXCE010000094.1, read as the reverse complement.
CGTCATCAGAATGGTGTCATCCGTGAGCGCCCTCCGAACATCCTCCAGCCGAATCAGTCCATTTTCATATACTGGAAGCCGCGTCACCCGAAACCCTTGTTTTTCCAGCGCGGCACAGGGGCCGAGTACGGCAGGGTGTTCAAAAGCGGTGGTGATGATATGCTGTCCGGGTCGGCCATAACTTTTGGCAATCCCCTGAATCGCCAGGTTGTTGGCTTCAGTGCCACCGCTGACAAAAATAATTTCAGAGCTTTCAGCCGCACCGATCAGCATCGCGACCTGCCGCCGCACCCGCTCAATCGCCGCACGGGCTTGTTGACCAAATGAATGCACTGATGATGCGTTCCCATAGGCCTGGGTCAGGTACGGGAGCATGGCTTCGACAACTTCAGGGGCCACGACAGTTGTGGCCGCATTATCAAGATAAATTTTTGGGGTCATAGGCTGAGAAGAGTGAGTCGTGAGGAGTTCAACCACACAATAGTGAATAGCTTTCTTCGGATAAAGCAAATCCCTTCGGCTTATCTCACGCTAAAGAATAAAACTTTCTTCAATTCCATATTTCAAGAATGCTCTGGCGGGTGTAAAAGGTAGTAACTGACTACTTGCTACTCGCTTTCTCACAATTGATAACACCATTTTGGAATGACCTTGCTGTATGGGCAAAAGGCTAGATAGTTGGAAAATATGTATTTCTCTCAACCCTTAGCCCAATATCCTTAGCCTTCAATGGTATAACCGCCGCACTCAACAACAACAGAATTTTCTTTCCTGGAGGTTTAACTTCATGCTTGGCAAACGCCTGGTTTGGCTTGCGCTCTTGTTTTTAGTCGGCACGATTGGTGTACGTGCTGAGGAAGGACGACTGCTTCGATATCCTGATGTGCATCAGGATCAGGTCGTCTTTGTGTATTCCGGCGATTTGTGGATCGCCTCAACCCAGGGTGGTCCGGCCCGCCGACTGACCACAGACGACGGGCAGGAACTCTTCCCGAAATTCTCGCCGGATGGGAAATACATTGCTTTTACAGGTGAATATGACGGCAACCGCGATGTTTATGTTATGCCCGCCACAGGCGGCGAACCGAAACGGTTGACCTACAGCCTGGATATGGATGCACTTCCGGAACGCATGGGGCCGGATAATCTGGTGATGGGCTGGACACCTGACAGCAAACGCATTCTGTTTCGGTCACGACGGACCAGCCTCAATGCCTGGACCGGACAACTCTACACTGTCAGTCTCGAAGGCGGCCTGCCGGAACAACTTCCGGTGCCACGCGGCGGCTATGCCTCGTTTTCACCGGATGGTTCAAAAATTGCCTATAACCGGTTGTTCCGCGAGTTCCGCACCTGGAAGCGCTATCGTGGCGGTCAGGCTGATGATGTCTGGATTTATGATTTGAAAACCGGCGCCCTGGAAAACATCACCAACAACGAAGCCCAGGATGTGTTTCCGATGTGGAGCGGCAACAAAATCTATTTCTGGTCAGACCGCGACAAAACCACTAACCTGTTTGCCTATGACCTGACGTCAAAGGCGACAAAGAAACTGACCAGTTTCACCGAATATGACGTGAAGTTCCCATCACTTGGCAAAGGAGCAATTGCCTTTGAAAATGCCGGGTACATCCACCTCCTTGATCTGGCAACCGAGCAATCCCGCAAACTCACCATTGAACTCAATGACGACCGGAAATTGACCCGGTCTGAATTTATCAACCCACGAAACCTGATTGGAAACTATAGCCTGTCGCCAGATGGTAAACGGGCCGTGATTACGGCGCGGGGCGAGGTGTTTACCATTCCAGCCGAAAAGGGCAATACCCGGAATTTGACCAATAGCTCCGGTTCACGTGAAAAAGATGCGGCCTGGTCGCCTGATGGAAAATCCATTGCCTATATTTCAGATGCCACTGGTGAAGATGAAATTTATGTGATTCCCCAGGATGGCGCCGGACCAGCGGTTCAGGTCACCACGGGCGGCAACGTGACCCGGTACGCCCCATTCTGGTCACCCGATAGTAAGAAACTCATTTTTTCAGACGCCACCCAGGCGCTGCACTACATTGATCTCGACACCAAAAAAATCACCCAGATTGACAAAGCCAAAGCGGGTGAGATTCGCGCTTACACCTGGTCACCGGACAGCAAATGGATTTCCTATGCTCGCCCGGATGCCAGCGAATGGAATTCCAACGGTTTTTCAACGGTTCATCTGTACTCACTGGCAGAAAACAAATCTTATCCGGTCACCGACGCCTTTACCGACAGCGGTAGCCCGGCGTTTGATCCATCTGGGAAGTATCTGTTTTTTGTCTCAAACCGTGATTTAAATGCCACGGTGGGTACCTTTGAATGGAATTATGCCTACCTGCGCACCTCGCGCATTTTTGCGGTCACGCTCCAGGCAGATGCCCCATCACCGTTTGCACCAGAAAGCGATGAAGTCAAAATCGGTGACGACGCCAAACCGTCAGCCGCCAAAAGCAGCGACAAGCCAGCCGAAGCTCCCAAAGTGCCGGATGTCAAAATTGATCTGGATGGAATTCAAAACCGGATTGTGGGCTTCCCGATGCCGCCAGGAAATTATGTCGGGCTGCTGACGGCCAAAAACCGGGTATTTTATATCAACTTCCCGAATTTCCAGATGACAGGGGCACCGACTGAGCGCACAACGCTCCGCATGTTTGAACTCGACAAGCGCAAGGAAACGGAAATCGCCGCCGTTGGCGGTTATGACCTTTCCGCCGACGGTGAAAAACTGATTTACCGGAGTGGCAGCGGGCTCTTTTTGATTGATGCCAAAGGTCCAGCCAAACCTGGCGAAGGTGCGGTCAATCTGGATGGCCTCCAAATGAAACTGGATCGTCGGGCTGAATGGAAACAAATCTTCAATGAAGCCTGGCGGCTGGAACGCGATTTCTTCTATTCACGAAATATGCATGGCGTGGATTGGAAAGCCATGCGTGATCGCTATGGGGCAATGCTTCCTAACGTTTCGCACCGTTCCGATCTCACCTACTTGATTGGCGAAATGATCGCGGAATTGAATGTTGGTCACGCCTATGTCGGTGGCGGTGATGCCCCCCGGAAAAAACAAGTCGGCATTGGACTGCTTGGCGCTGAATTTGAAACCGCGAATGGCCTGTATCGCTTGAAGAAAATTTATCAAGGCGAAAACTGGCGCGAAGAACGTCGTTCGCCATTGACCGAACCCGGCATCAACGTCAAGGAAGGCGATTACATTCTGGCCATTGACGGAGTTGAGGTTCGTGTTCCAACCAATCCCTACGCGCTGCTTGAAAACAAAGTCGGCATCGTGGTTACCCTCAAAGTCAATTCCCAGCCCACGTTGCAGGGTGCTCGCGAAGTGAAGGTCCGCACAATTGAGAGTGAGACCGACCTCCGGTATTTCAACTGGGTTGAAAACAATCGGCGCTATGTCGAACAAAAAACCAATGGCCGTGTGGGATATATTCACATTCCGAATATGGGCGGCGAAGGGTTGAATGAATTCGTCAAGTACTATTATCCGCAGGTTCGCAAAGAAGGACTGATTGTGGATGATCGCTACAACGGCGGCGGCAACGTGTCACAGATGATTCTGGAGCGATTGCGCCGGGTTTTAGGTGCGATGAATGCTCCACGCGATAGTGCCACAACGACTTATCCAACAGGTGTCTTTACCGGTCCGCTGGTGTGCCTCCTCAATGAGCTATCAGCCTCGGACGGAGACATTTTCCCGGCGATGTTCCGGCAGTACAGGCTTGGAAAATTGATTGGGAAACGCAGTTGGGGTGGCGTGGTTGGTATCAACGGACAAACACCGCTCGTTGATGGCGGGTACGTAACGATGCCGACCTCTGGCCAGTTTAATGTGGCCGGTCAGTTTCATATCGAAGGTCACGGGGTTGATCCAGACATCGTGGTGGATAACCCGCCGCTCGATGAATTCAACGGCAAAGACGCCCAGCTTGACCGGGCCATCGAAGAGGTCTTGAATGAAATGAAGACCCGTCCGGCGGCCCTCCCAACTCGTCCGGCGGATCCGGTGAAAAAATAGGGTTCAGGGTTCAGGGTTCAGGGTTTTCAAAGAGGTCAGTCGTTCGCTTCTTCAAACCTTGAACCCGGACCCGTTTCCTGATCCTGCCCTCCAAATATCTGGGCCACCGCGTCTGGAAAACAACCAAAAGTACTTCTCTGTATTGCGCAATTTACGACTATCGGTTAGATAGCAAGCAACACCCCTCACCAAACCACGTCCCAACAAATCAATTCAGTCCATTCCATCAGGCCACTCAAGCCGCAGACATCCTGAGGAGGCACACCGTGAGTGTTTCATTTTTTCAGAAACTGGCTCAGTTTCAGACCGAGAAGCTCGCACCAACCTGGCACGGTATTTTGACTCGGATTGGGTTTATTTTGCTGATTGTAGCCATTATGGGGTATCTCCGGGCGGAACGAATCCTGACTGTGGACAACAATCTTGGTGGCTATGCTATTGTGTCACTTGGGTTTATCCTCCTTGTCGCTCACAATCTGTCAATCGTTTTAGCTGTCATCGGACTGCCGCACGTCACATCGTATATTCTCACTGGAATACTATGCGGACCATTTGTGTTTAATCTTCTGGCTGAACCACTGGTCAAGGATTTAAGTCTGGTCAATAACCTGGCCCTCAGTCTGATTGCTTTTATCGCTGGGGGTGAACTGCGGTTGCGAACCTTGCGCGAGCGGTGGAAATCCGTTCTTTTCATCAGCTTGTTTGAAACAGCCGTTGTCTTTCTCTTGTGTACCTCCAGTTTTTGGTTTCTCTCACGCTATATTCCCTTCACTGCCGGCACCTCCAATGCGTTCCGACTGGCGGTTTCGCTGGTCTTTGGCGGCTACATTATTGTCAATTCCCCAGCCGTAACCATCGGCGTGATCAATGAATACCGCCCCAAAGGCCCGGTAAGCCAAACCGTGCTTGGCGTGGTCGTGGTTAAAGACATCATCGTCGTGTTGATTTTCAGTTTGACGGTGTCACTGGCGAAAGTGCTGACCAACCCGGAGATCAAATTTGAAATTGTATCTTTTTTACTTCACTTCGGCTGGGAGCTACTGGTGTCAAGTTGCCTTGGTGCAGCCGTTGGTGTGGTGGTGGCGATTTACTTGAAATACATCAAGACCGACCTGATCCTCTTTACAGTCGGAGTTGGCCTGTTGTGTTATCAAACCGCCAAAGCCCTGCACTTAGATGGAATTCTGCTCTGTCTGGTCGCAGGGTTCTTTGTTGAGAACTTTACCCGTCAGGGAGAAACCTTCATTCAAAGCATTGAACACACGCTGGGTGTCGTGTTTGCTATTTTCTTTAGTGTGGCTGGTGCCAAGATGAATCTCGATGCACTGCAGGCCGTCTGGCACTTTGCTTTGTTTTTTGTCACGGTGCGCTTATTGGCTATTTATTGCGGCAGCCGAATTGGCGCTAAACTCGGAAAAGCAGCCCTGCGGGTTGAGCAATATGCCTGGCTGGGATTGGTTTCTCAGGCCGGGGTTGCGTTGGGTCTCGCCGTGGTCATCGAACAAACCTTCCCCAACTGGGGCACCAATCTGAGCACGATCATCCTGGCCTTGATCGCCATGTTTGAACTTATCGGCCCGCTGGCTTTTCGGCATGGCCTTGCCAAATCTGGCGAACTTGACCTCAAACGCGTTAGCGAAGACGAAACCTTGCTGCGTGAGTGGGATCGCTCAATTACGCCGGAAGAGCTTTTTCCAAAATAAATTCAGGTGTTGATGAGGTGATAATCCTATCAATCTGAAGTACTACCTACCCCTTGAGGCTTAAAAATGAGAACTTATCTCGGCATGTTTTTTATTGCACTGGCAACATTGCTTTTGGAAATTACCCTCACCCGACTTCTCAGTGTTATTACCTGGTACCACCTGGCTTTTTTTGCTGTCTCAACTGCCATGTTAGGCTTAACGGCAGGCGCAACAACAGTGTATTTAAAACCTGAATGGTTCACATCCGAGGAACGAAGCAAAACACTGGTACAAACCTGTTTGGGGTTTGCCTTCAGCACGGTGTTTAGTTTGACACTGCTCTGTGTGATCCCACTCCATTTTCGGCTTTCCTCCGCTGGTAACTTTTTGGCGTTTTTGGCGGCAACAGCAGTTGGTGCCCTTCCCTTCTATTGTTCTGGCGTGGTGATTTCAGCCGTGTTGACCAAGAGCGACTTGCCGGTGAATCGGTTATATGCGTGTGATCTGTTAGGAGCAGCAATTGGGTGTTTAGGGGCGTTGGGGGGTTTGGAGATTCTCGATGCGCCCAGTTTAATTCTTGTATGCGGTGCAGTTGGAGCCCTGGCAGGGTGTTTTTTCACTGAAGCCACAACCAGTGCTGTCCTGCGCCGAAATAGCTATCTTGCGGTTGTTGGTCTGTTGATCCTGGCACCGGTGAATGCCTCAACCAAGCTGGGGATTCGCCCCTATTATGAAAAGCGATGGGTAGGCCGCGCCAAAGTGGCCAGTGTGGCTGAAAGATGGAATTCCCATTCGAAAGTTGCCATTCTGCCAATGGTTGAAGGGGTACCTCAGTATTGGGGACCAAGCCCTGTCGCCCCAACCACGATCATCCGGCAACATTATATGGATATTGATGGCGAGGCAGGCACGACGGTTCGGCAGTTTAACTCGCTTCAAGATATTGATCACTTGCGGTATGACATTACGGCCATGGCCTATTACTTACGCCCAACAGGAGGGGCCTGTATTATCGGGGTCGGGGGTGGTAAGGATCTGCAAACAGCCGTGCTGTTCGGCCATGAGCGGGTAACGGGCGTTGAGGTCAACCCAATCTTTATTGATCTGCTCCAAACCAGATTTCGTGACTTTGCCGGGCTGGCCAATAACCCCAAAGTCAGCCTCGTTGTTGATGAAGCCCGTAGCTATCTTTCACGAACTCCAGAGACCTATAGCGTTCTGCAAATGTCACTGATTGACACCTGGGCGGCCACTGGAGCTGGCGCATTTTCACTTTCAGAAAACAACCTCTATACCACTGAAGCCTGGGTCAGCTTTTGGAATCGGCTCAATGATCAGGGAATCTTTACAGTATCCCGCTGGCACAACCCACAGGACATCGGTGAAACCGGACGAATCCTGAGTCTGTCAATGGCGACCTTACTCAAAGTTGGTGTTAACCAGCCAGCGCAACATATTGCCATCGTGACAACCGATAATATTTCCACGTTACTCATCAGTAAGCGCCCATTCACTGAATCTGAACTCCAACAATTACAGTCCACTTGCCAGAACTTGAAATTCAAACTTTCAATTGCACCAGGGGTTCAGTCCAATCTGAACATCCTGAATCAAATTGTTGCAGCCGGGTCAGCAAGCGAGCTGGCATCTATTGTTGAGAGTGCTCCGCTCAATTACTCTCCGCCGACTGATGAAAATCCCTACTTTTTTAATATGTTGCGGTTGAGGCACCTGACCCAATCACTTGACTCAACCGGGGTGATCAGGGGCAATATGATCGCTACCCTGACACTGATCGTTCTGATTCTCTCCCTATCAGCGCTGACCGTCATCACCATTGTCCTTCCGCTCCTGGTCCGTCGCAACCCCAGAAATGAGGAAAACTCAGCCAGCCAGGTTCGATGGGCAGGAATCCTCTTTTTCTCATTGATTGGGGCTGGCTTTATGCTGGTTGAGATTGCCCTTATCCAGAAGCTATCAGTTATCCTTGGACACCCAATTTATGGGCTCGGCGTTTTGTTGTTTACTATTATTTTGAGCACCGGTGCTGGCAGTTTGCTCAGTGAACGACTGCCAATTGACCGATCTCCCTGGATTTACATCTTTCCGATCTTGACGGCTGGCGGGATTTTCCTGACTCAATTCCTTTTACAACTTGGAACAGCCTCCCTCATTGTCTCTCCATTATCGTATCGCATCACAGCCTCAGTACTGTTAATTTTTCCTCTTGGACTCTTGATGGGATTCTTTTTCCCAACAGGGATGCGGCTCGCTCAACAATACGAAGCAGAGGCAACCCCCTGGTACTGGGCCTTAAATGGTATCTTTGGGCTGCTCAGCTCAGCAATTGCTGTCTTTCTTTCAATCTATTCCGGAATTTCAACCAATTTCTACCTGGGACTGATCATTTATGCATTGCTTCCACTATGTCTTTGGAAAATGATTCAGATTCCCCAAAGTTCACCAGTTGCGAATGAACCTCAAAGGTAACAAAACCAAAATTCAGCGAGTAACCTTCACCGTACAGCCCACCTGAGTGCGGTGATTCCCGACCTGGGTGATCACAATCCTGACCATGATGAGTTTGTTCTGGCTATTTCCTGTGGTTATATTATGGACATGCCCAACACCATGGTTTCTCTATTTTAATCATCAGGATTTCGGAGTCAGACGCATATGTTTTATTTCACCAGAATTTCGTTCACAAGTGTGCTGTTTTCACTTGTCGTTGGTGGCCTCTTTTTTGCGGTGAGCACGACCACCACCTATGCCCAGGGTTCAGTCGGCATCGGCAAATTGCCACGGACGACCCCTGAAGTCAGACGCACGTTCAAGACAAAATTGGTTGTCAAATCAATCAATGCTGAGAAATACACCTTTCAGGCCAAAGATGAAATCACCAATGAAGAACTGACCTATAAAGTTTCCCGCTCAGCGAAAATCACAGCCGAAAAGGGCTTCTTCCTCGCACGCGGCAAAGAACTGACGCTGGCTGACATCACGCCTGGAACCCGGCTTGAAGTGAACTACCGTGAAAGCCTGCCAACTCAACTCACTGAAATCAAAGTTCTCAAACCCAAAGACAAAGAATGAAGAAAGTGGTGAGTGGTTAGTTTTTGGTTCTTGGTTTTTGGTTCTTGATTCTTGGAAAGCATTGATTTCTAACCATTAACCACTCTGTGGTTCTTGATTCTTCTTCGAAGGTATTGATTTTCAAGCACGAAGTACTAAGCACCAAGAACTAACCACTCACCACTTTCTTCATTCTCAATTCTTCATTCTTCATTCTTTTCCCCTTCCCCCTCAACATCATGGATACTTTTGAAGAACGCATCATCATTCGCGCCCTGCCGGACCAGATCATGCCGTACCTGATTGAGCCGGAACTGATCGAACTCTGGTCACCAACCGAAGTCAAAGTTACCCTGCTTTCCAAACGAAAGACTGGGCCGGGAACAAAATTGCAATTTGATTTTCTCGAACATGGTCTGGATCCAATCACTTATCTGGTGATTACCCAAACTCCAACATTGCTGGTCTGTTCGTTTGAAGGTCGAATGGTAGGGGAAGACCGGTGGGAATTGACCAAACAAAAGGGAAATTCAACTGAGTTATATAACCGGATGGACTTTCGAGCGCCAAATACGCTGACCTGGATTGGCTGGAAAGCTGCCGGACGAGCGATTGCCTTCCAAACCGCTCACGAGAAAATGCCCTTAATAAAAGAAGTAATCGAAGAAAGCGTCACGGGGTCCAAATCTTCATCTAAGTGACATTGATGGTTGGTCTATAACTTCAAGCGTTTAAAGACAAATTCCGGAATGTGCTGGATGATGAGCATGATGTAGCGCCAGAAAAATGGCGTGTACACAACATCTGCCCGGCCATCCATCGCCCGGCAAATGTCACGAGCGACCCGGCTCGGCGGCGCCACAATTGGCGGGAGCTTTAACCCATAGGTCATGGCGGTATCAACAAATCCCGGCTTAACCGTAATCACCCGCACGCCACTGTGAAAGAGTCGGTTGCGCAACCCCTGCAAATACAGGCTCAACGCCCCTTTCGCTGAACCATAGATGTAATTGCTCTGGCGGCCACGATCTCCGGCTACTGAAGAGACACCAACAATCACTCCTGATTTGCGCGCTTCAAAGGCATTGGCAAAATACCCGAGAATCGAAGCCGCCCCCGTGTAATTTCCCGCAATCATCAATTCCGCCTGCCGAAAGTCCTGCTCAGCTTCTTTCTGATCGGTCATCGTGCCAAAGAGCAGAATCACTCCCTCCAGAGTCGGGCCAGATTCAGCCAGAACCTTCTGGGAAAAAGACGGATGGGATTTGAGATCCAGAGCGTCAAATGAAATGGCTCTGGCCTGGATGCCATACCGGATGGCAAGATCAGCGGCGGTTCGCTCCAGGTCCTCCAGGTCGCGCCCGGCCAGATCGAGCGCATTCCCACGGCGCGCCAATTCCTCAGCAACAGCCCGGGCCATCGCCGATGAAGCGCCCAAAATAAGGTATCTTTTTTGAGATGATTGGGTAGTCAAAGCGTCCGTCCTTGCTAGAAAGCGGCGTCAAGCCGCCGCACTCCGCATAAGCCAACGCGGCGGGAAAGATCGGATGAAAAAATGCCTTCCGGGTCTACCTGATGCTTGATGCGCTTCCACTCGTCAAGTTTTGGGTACATTCTCGCCAGATGGGCGGCAGACATCCGGGCATCTTTGCCCAGGTAAAGACGGCCACCTTCCGCCACCACCAGTTCATCGAGCCGGTTCAGGGTGTCAAACATGCGCTGGTTGCTGATTGGAATATCAAGCGCCAGGGTGTAGCCCGGCATGGGAAATGAGAGCAGGCCCTCCTGGGGACCAAAGCGTTTGAGTACGGCCAGAAACGAAGCAATTTGCTGCTGGCTCAAAATTTCAAGCACCTTAAACATTCCCTGGCGGCTGGTTTCAAGTGGAAAGACACACTGATACTGCAAAAAACCTCGCCGGCCATAAATCCGATTCCATTCCAGAACAAAATCCAGCGGGTAGAAATAGGTATCGTAGTCGGTAATGACACCCATCTTATTCTGCGGATGTTTATGGTAATAGCCGAAATTGAACAACTTGACTGAAAGTGGATTGATTGCCCATCCGGGAAAGTCCATCGGGATAGTCAACACCGTTTTTTTGTGCAGTCGGAGCGGATCTTTGGCAAATTTTGCTGGCAACTGGTCACGTCGAGCGTGTTCGCCGTGCATCAGGACGCTCCGTCCAATGGAGTTGCCCGAAGCCAGACAATCAATCCAGCACACGGCATAGTGATACCGGTCGTCTTCGGATTCGCACAGGTCCATGGTTTCGGCCAGATTCCGAGTCTTGCGAAAATCAACACTGATGTAAGCCGATTCAATTCGCTGCATTCGGATGGTTACCGTCAGCAAGATTCCCGTCAGCCCCATTCCGCCAGCCGTGGCCCAAAACAACTCACTGTTTTCAGTCGGTGTGCAGCGCACAATGTCACCTGAGGCCAGCATCAGTTCGATTTCGTGGGTATGGCGCGAAATTGAGCCGTCCCGGTGATGGTTTTTCCCATGCACGTCGCAGGCAAACGAACCACCCAGGCTTGGAAATTTTGTCCCCGGCGTGACGGGTAAAAACCAGCCACGCGGCACAAACACATCCAGAATGTCTTTGAGTTGCACCCCGGCTTCACATTTGAGCAATCCGGTTTGATCGTCAAAGGCAAGCATCCGGTTGAGGCGCTCACTCAGCACCACACTTTTGCCAGCATTGAGCGAAGCATCACCATAGCTCCGGCCATAGCCCCGTGCAATCAGAGCTTTGTCGTGCAGGTCGGCCAGGACGACTGAGACTTCGCGAACTCGCTCTGGGCGATAGACTTCAGAAGTTACCACCGGATAGCGTCCCCAACCGGTGATCGAAAGCGATTTGAAGGAAGACATTTAAGAATTAAGAATTAAGAATTAAGAATTAAGAATTAAGAAAAGCTAGCCATTTGGTATTCAACGAGATGGATCTCTCATCATTCATAGTCTACTCCTCAGGGTTGAAAGCAGGTGAAAGTTGAGGATGAGGAGACAACATCGTTCAAACCCAATGGATTCAATTCTTTTTCTGCAGCACGTGATCGAGATCGGCTTTGAAGGCTTCGGCTGAACGACCACCTGTAGTGCCATAGAGAAAATTCCCGTTTGAATCCAGATAGAGCACAAACGGGAGCGACCGGGCGTGCGGCATGTGTTGCCGTCCAATTTGCATCACTTCCGGCTCTGGATGGTCACAATCTGAGGCCACACAGACAAAGTGTTCATTGAGCAGCGCGGCAATCGGTGGTTGAGGAAGCACGGTTTCAACCAGGGCAAAACAACTGCCACAGGCAAAGCGGCCAAACTCAATAAATACAAACTTTCCAGTTGCTTTAGCTTCCGCCAGGGCATCAGCCAGTTTGGTGTGCCAGCTCAGTGCCCCACGATCATCAAAATGTGGGTGAGGGGTTTTTTTAGGTGTGGACATTGACGGGGATTCCTCTGTTCAGGGTTCAGGGTTCAGGGTTCAGGGTTCAGGGTTCAGGGTTATTCGAAAACATTGATTTCTCAGCCCTTAGCCCCATCCCCTTAGCCCCAGGTTTTTTATCCTCGAAATGATTTCGCAATCACAGTCGTGATGGAGTCAAAGGTGCTTTTTTGGTTTTTGGGATACGTGATCCGAAAAGTTTTGAAGATACCATGTTTCAGCATGGTTTTTTGGTAGAAAATGGTCTCGCCATTAACCCCAGAGACCACAAACCAGTTGGTTTTCAACAGTTTATAGGTCACTGTCCGGTTCGGATGCTCTTCGGTCTGGCGTTGCTCGTCAAGAAAAACGTCCGTGAGTGTCTGGTCAAGCACGTTGTGGCTGCCATAGACGATCAATTCCGCCTGCCCATCTTTTGAAAGAAACCGCTGACCGTCGCCATTGGTGGCTTCGCCCTGTGGAAAGAGGATTTTTGCTGGATATGAAATCGAGTAGTCAAAGCGGGCGTTTTGATAGACTTTATATTGAGATTGCCCAGCCGAGATAACTCCAGCGATCCCAAGTATCAACGTTATCAGAGTTCCGATGATCAGTTGTTTCATACACAGACGCTCTTTAGCTTGTACCAACTCAGAAACTCACCACAAAGAACAATCGAGGGACGCGATGCCATTTTCGAATTCCCTCTGTGATCCCTCTGTGTCCTCTGTGGTGAAAAATGATGCTCTTAATCAAGCACGGCGACTTCAACCAGATTGTCATAAAACGTCGCACCTTCGCCCATGTCAGTTACCGCCTGAGAGGTCGTGTAATTGACGTTGCGGGCATCGGGGCTGAATTTGGCCCACCAGACACCAGGTGCCATCGCCACACCCGGTCGGGTGCGCTCTGAAACCTTGACCCGGACACGAAACTCGCCCCGATCATTAAAGACTTTGACCATCATTCCCGTCTCAATCTGACGAAGTCTGGCATCCCACGGGTGAATTTCAACCACGGGCTCTTTTTCAACCCGCTTGAGCGACTCCTGGTTCACAAATGTCGAATTCAAAAAGTTATGGGCTGGAGGTGAAATCAGCGCCAGCGGAAAACGTTCGGCCAAAACCGGGTTGCTCAGACGGTCTTCACGCGGTGGCGTGTAGGACGGCAACGGATCATGTCCCTGGCGTTCAAGACTTTCAGAATAAAATTCGCATTTTCCAGAGGGTGTCTGGAACCCACCTTCGGCAAACGGCAAGAATGGCTGGGGAATGTTTAAGCGCACAAAACCTTCGCGGCGCAGTCGTTCCAGGGTAATGCCTTCCAGAAACGGATGGTCTGAAGTAATCACCTGCGCTGCCAGTTGTTCATCAGATTCCTGGAGACAATCGTCGGTGTACCCCATTCGGATCGCCAGTTCGCGAAACACATCTGAATTACAGCGAGCTTCGGCATAGGCCGGAATGGCTGGCTCGTTGATCATCAAATACAGGTGGCCATAGGCTTTGTGAATGTCAAAGTGCTCCAACTGTGTGGTGGCGGGTAGCACAATATCGGCAAAGTCAGTCGTGTCGGTAAAAAATTGCTCGTGAACCACGGTGAACAGATCTTCGCGCCGCAAGCCTTCAAACACCTGCCCCTGGTCCGGTGCCACGGCTGCCGGGTTTGAGTTATAGACATAAACTGACTTCACCGGCGGATCAAACCCGGCTGGTTGACCAAATTCATCCTGGTTGGTCAGGGCTTCGCCCAAACGACTCATATTGATCATGCGTGTTCCCGGTGGAATCAGGTCAGGCCGTTCAAGCGCCGGGTAATTGAGCGGAAACGTCCCCGAAGTACTGAGCAAAATCCCGCCGCCGACATCACGCCAGGCGCCAACCAGTGCCGGAAGACAGGTAATCGTCCGCATCGCCATTCCACCACCGTAATGACGCTGAAGACCATAATTTACCCGGATGGCTGCTGGTCGCGTGGTTGCGTATTCCCGCGCTAATCCGACAATTGTTTCTTCAGATAAACCGGTGATTTCAGCTACTTTTGAAGGGGGATACTCTTGGACGCGGGCTTTGAGTTGTTCAAAACCCAGCGTGTATTTTTCAACATAGTCGCGATCTTCCAGTCCCTCGTTGATGATGACGTTCATCATGCCCAGCGCCAGGGCTGCGTCAGTTCCCGGCATAATTGCCAGATGTTCGGTGGAAGCGGCTGCCGTGCGGGTTTTGTAAGGGTCAATCGTGACAACCCGTGCTCCATTTTTTGAAGCCTTCAGAATCTGCGGCCAGAGATGGACATTCGACGTCAGGGTGTTGCTGCCCCAAATCAGGATCAATTTGGCCTGTGAAAAACTCTCCGGGTCAGTTCCCATCGTGATGCCGTTGGTGGCGCGATAGCCGACCGATCCAGCCGTGGCACAAATCGTTCGATCCAGCAGCGATGCCCCCATCCGATGAAAGAACCGGCGATCCATCCCCTGGCTCTGGACCAGCCCCATCGTTCCGGCGTAGCTGTACGGCAAAATTGATTGCGGCCCATATTCGGCAATCAGGTTTTTCCAGCGACTGGTAATTTCGGTCAACGCCTGATCCCAGGAAATTCGCTCAAATTTGCCTTCACCTTTCTTTCCTACGCGGCGCATGGGGTAGGCCACCCGTTCCGGGTGATAGACGCGTTCCAGGTACTTCGAGACCTTGGCACATAAAAATCCATTGGTGAAACTATGGTTCGGGTTGGCTTCGACTTTTGTGGCCCGCTCACCGTCAACGGTCACCTGGATGGCACAGGTGTCAGGACAATCGTGGGGGCAGGCAGCGTGAATCACACGCAATCCATTGGTTTGAGTAGACATACATCGTTCCTGTCATTGTTTTTCAGTTAAGGTTCGAGCAACCGCCTGTTTCCAGGCCGAATAGGCAGTCTCGCGAGCGTCAGCCGCCAGTGAAGGTTCAAACATTCGATCCTTCTCCCAGAGCGAATGCAATTCTCCAAGATCAGACCAGTATGCAACGGCCAGTCCGGCCAGATAAGCGGCGCCAGCCGCCGTGGTCTCAGTTGATTTTGGACGAATGACTGGAACGTTGAGCATATCAGCCTGGAACTGCATCAGGAAATCATTGGAAGCGGCTCCACCATCAACCCGAAGCTGGGCAAAAGAAATTCCCGCATCGGCTGACATTGCCTCCAGCACATCACGGGTCTGGTAGGCAATGGACTCTAGCCCGGCCCGGACCAGATGGGCACGGGTGGTGCCACGGGTCAACCCGGTAATCGTCCCGCGTGCCTGTTGGTCCCAGTATGGCGCGCCCAGCCCAACAAAGGCCGGCACGAAATACACGCCGCCGGTATCAGCCACAGTTTGGGCCACGGCATCTGATTCAGCCGCATTTCCAATAATTTGCAGGCCATCCCGAAGCCATTGCATCACCGCACCGGCAATAAACACGCTTCCTTCCAGGGCGTAGTTCAACGCCCCGGATTCGCCTAATTTCCAGGCAACAGTTGTCAGCAACGAGTGGTTTGAGGTTACGGCCTGGGTCCCGGTGTTCATCAACATAAAACAACCAGTGCCATAGGTATTTTTGGCCAGTCCAGGACGGGTGCAAATCTGACCAAACAGGGCTGCTTGCTGGTCACCAGCAACGCCAGAAATCGGGATTCCCCCACCAAAGAGCTGAGGGTCGGTTTCCCCAATCACCAGGCTTGACGGAATCACAACTGGCAAAACTGAGCGCGGAATATTGAACAGAGTAAGTAGATCGTCATCCCACTGCGCGGTGTGAATATTGAAGAGCATCGTTCGACTGGCATTGGAAACGTCAGTGACATGAACCCGGCCTCCAGTCAAATTCCAGATCAACCAGCTATCCACCGTTCCAAAGAGCAGGTCCCCGGCTTCAGCTCGCTGGCGCGCCTGCGGCACCTGATCAAGCAGCCATTCGAGTTTACTGGCTGAAAAATAGGCATCCACTATCAAACCGGTCTTTTCCTGAATCAGTGCTTTGTGGTGGCTTTGTCGGAGGCGGTCGCATCGGTCCGCCGTCCGGCGGCACTGCCAGACAATTGCATTGTGGATCGGCTGGCCTGTTTTTCGATCCCAGACAATCGTGGTTTCCCGCTGATTGGTCACCCCAATCGCGGCAATATCGGCTGTGGTGAGATGATGTTGCCGAAGCAAATCCCTGGCGGCCCCTAACTGCGACGACCAGATATCATCCGGGCGGTGTTCAACCCACCCCGGCTTTGGGTAAATCTGCTCAAACGGTCGTTGTGAAATTCCAACCGGCTGCCCGTGTTGATGAAACAAAATCGCACGCGAGCTGGTCGTGCCTTGATCAAGTGCCAGAATGTATTTTTGAGAACTCATAAGGTAATACCGTTGAGGGTTCGGGGTTCAAGGTTCAGGGTTCGGGGTTTAGGGAGCGTTAAAATTTAACTTCCCGTTTTCGTTGGGGGAGGCATTTGGATTG
>CAZXCE010000093.1:0-18192 GCA_964639175.1 uncultured Clostridia bacterium | reverse complement strand
CGGGGAAAGTATCTGGGCTGGTCGTCCCATTGTCCGGGAATTGCGAATGGTGACCGTTCACGGGCAAATTCGCTGGGTTCGAGACCACGTCCGACCCATTTTGGATCAGCACCAGCAACTGGTTCGGATCATTGGCGCCACCCAGGACATTACTGAGCAAAAACATGCCATCGAAGCCCTGCGCCGAAGTGAGGCCCAAATTCGCCAAATTATTGATGTCATTCCAGGTGCCGTTTTCCAACTCCAGGAAACCGATGACCATTCGCCGGTGGTTTCGTTTGTCAGTGCAAGAGCCTATGACTTGCTGGGGTGGTCAACTCAAGAGATTCGCCTGCTGACAACTCAGGGAAATGTGTTAATTCATCCAGATGATCAACCTCAGGCATACAAGGCCTATCTCGAAGCCCGCCAGACCAGTACCACCTTTGACCTTGAGTTTCGAATCCTGACCCGATCCCAGGAATATAAATGGATTCGAACCTGTGCCGTGCCGCTCAAAAAATCACCTCACGTGGTCGAGTGGGTTGGAATTTCATTTGATATCTCGCGGCAAAAAGAAAATGAGGAAGACCTGCGGTATCATCGAGAATTATTTGAAACAATCTATACCAACTCAACCGATGCCATCTTTTTGATGGATACTCAAACGGACTCCATTATTGACTGCAACCAGCGGGGAGTTGAGTTATTTGAATATCCAGAGAAAAAGGAACTGATTGGGTTGCGAGGGGGGGCATTTCATAAAGTCCCGCGCTCAGAAGCTGAAAGCCGCAAGTTTTGGACTGAGATTCAAAGTGGACGGACGGTAACGGCTGAATTTGAATATGTGACCCAATCTGGCCGGTCATTTTGGGGAAATTTGGCCAGTAAAATGATATCGGTCGGTGGCAAGCGACTCAACCTGGTCCGAATCACCGACATCACCAGCCGCAAACAAATGGAGGAAGAACAGTACAAAATCGCCAAACTGGAATCACTTGGAGTTTTGGCGGGGGGGATTGCACACGATTTTAATAACTTGCTCACGGCCATTATTGGAAATGTCGAGCTGGTGAGAACCTATGTGACCAATCCTCAAAAAATCCTCACCCGGCTCGACGCCGTCCAGCGGGCCAGTGATCGAGCCAAGGGGCTGGCCCGGCAGTTACTGACATTTGCCAAAGGCGGGGTCCCGGTCAGGGAAATTGCGAATTTAGAGTACTTTATCCGTGACACGATTGTTTTTTCATTGCATGGCTCAAATATCCGGGCTGTGTTTCAATTTGACCCACAGCTCTGGCTCACCGAAATTGATCCCGGCCAAATGGGACAGGTTTTCCAGAATCTGGCACTCAATGCTCGTGACGCCATGCCCCTTGGCGGTGAATTACTGGTGCGCGGTAAAAACATCACCCTGGCTGAGACTGGTCAATACCCGCTCACCCCAGGGGATTACATCAAGATATCCGTCATTGACCAGGGAATCGGGGTCAATCCTGAACACTTAACCAAAATTTTTGACCCGTATTTTTCAACCAAAGAAACTGGTCATGGTCTGGGGCTGGCGATTGCTTATTTTGTCATCAAAAAACATAACGGATACATTACGGTGATGTCTGAGGCTGGAATTGGGACACACTTTGATATTTTTCTGCCTGCCAGTCAGGTGGCACAACCGTCTTTGCGACTGGCCACTGGCGAGATCGCCTCATCTGAGTCATTGCGGCCAGCGCGAATATTGGTGATGGACGATGAAGAAATCGTTCGCGAAACCACCCGGGAGATGTTAGAAGCGCTGGGGTATGAAATAGAAGTTTCAAAAGATGGGATTGAAGCCGTTGTCCTTTATGGAAAGGCAATTGAAACCCATACCCCATTTTCAGGTGTTATTTTGGATTTAACTGTTCCGGGAAGTATGGGGGGGCAGGAAACACTGGAGAAATTGCGGTTGATCGACCCACAGGTGAAAGCCATCGTGTGCAGCGGGTATTCAAATGACCCGATTCTGTCTGACTATTCCCAGTACGGGTTTGTCGGAAAACTGGTCAAACCCTTCTCCCTGGCAAATCTTGAAGATGCCTGTCACCTCTTTACTTCAAATGAGTCCAGGTCGCCCAAATGAATTTGTAAAAAGAAAAACCTCTGTTGAAAACAGAGGTTAATACAAGAAAAATTGTTCAGTTTATTGAAATTATTTCCAAAAAAATCACAGAGAAAAAAGCAAAACCCATTCTGAATAAGAATGGGTTTTGCGAAACAGTGAGGAGAGATTACTGACTTGGTGAAGCGGCCTGAGCGCCGTCATTAACCACCACTGTTTGATTTGCACCAGCAAAAGTAACGCCGCTTAAAACTGCATTATCGCCCTGCTTGCTAAAGAAAACCTCGGTTGAGGTCACTTTGCGTCCCCGATCTTTGAGGGAACCAGTGGTTTTGGCAAGTTCCTTGCCGCGCTTGAGAATGATGAATTCCCCGGTCTGGTCGTTGAATTTCACATCGTAGGTGCCGGCCTGGATGGTTGTTCCATTCACCACGATGTTGCGGGAAAAGGTGATTGATTCTTTCTTTTCACCAGCCAAAACCGGGAGGGTCAGGACTGCTGAAAGCGCCAAAATTGAGAATGCATGTTTGGTAAAGTTTTTCATTGATCGTCTCCTCAGTATTCCAATTCAGTGTGTATTCCGGCTCGGGAGCAGCCGTTTCAGTTCGTTCGGCTATAACGGGAGACAAAAAAAAATGTTCTTTTTCAAACCGGAAAAATGAAAGTCTTTTAATAGTTTTTTACAAAACTTTACATTTCATTTTGAACCATTTTCTAAGTCCTTGAAAAGAGAAGTTGTATTACGGTGTTATGGGGCGAGCCGAAAGTGGCTGATGAAAATCGGATTGCCCAGGAGCTTTACAAGGGTTTTACAGAGAGCAAAAAAATGCACACCATCTATTTCGCTTCGAAACCGATGGTGTGCTGTTGGAAGGAGAGAGTCTTGACTGGAGAGAAAGCAGATCAGGCGATAACTTTGACCAGGCTGGCCTGCGGACCTTTTTCACCTACTTCTTCGATAAAAGAAACCGGTGTGCCGACTGCCAGGGCTTCAAAATCTCCGTTGTTGAGGCTGTTGCGGTGAAAATAAACCAGTTCGCCTTCGATGGTTTCGATAAACCCATACCCTTCATTGACAAACAACTGGCTGACCGTTGCCAGCGGTGTGTCTTCGTGGTTTTTTACCTGATGTCGTTGACGGTGCGCAAAATCCTGCAATTTGCGGCGCACGCCTTTAAACGCATCCCGAATTGTGGTGTACATATCTTTGTGCGGGCCACTGATTTCAACCTGTTTCGATGTTTTTGGGGCACCGGTGTGTTGGAGCGAGCTGTACAGGGTCGGTTCCTGCTTCACTACAATTTCACTTCCTGGCACGTGTAAATCAACGGTCACCAGGCAAGTGTTGCCTTGTTGATGATGCCGATGGGGAATTTCGACCACGACACGACAACTGATGATCTGGTCGAAATAGGTTTGTAGCTTTTCGACTTCTTCTCGAATCCGGATTTCAACGGCTTCGGAGGACTCCATATTGCGAAAAGTGATTTGCAGTGGAACCGTCATAAACTGTCTCTCTTTCTAGAAAATGGGATTGATGCCGTTGAATAAGGTGCAAGCCAAAGGGAAAAACGCACTCAACCCAGGGGAATTCCCTCGATCCAGTGGGAGTTTGACCCGCAATTTGCAAAAAATTCCTTATTCAGAGAGGGTACAATGCCGCACAATTTCGACTGAACAGGGCGCGTGGATGGCAATCGCATCTGAAACACTGCCGAGCCGGATCCGGTCAATCCCGTTCCAGCCGCGTGTTCCAACCACAACAATATCCGCGTTCCAATTGGCGGCTTCTTCGAGGATGGCTTCTTTGGCATAACCAACTAACACCGAACTGGAGAGTCCATACTCATTGCCTTCGAGACTTTTGAAGGCAGCGCGAATGGCCACCTGAGCCTGCTCCAGTACCTCCGGAGCGATTTTACTTGAGAGTTCAGAGGGTTCAGCCCAATGCGCCGCCAGTGATCTGGCTGGTTCTGCAACCGTCACAACATAAAACAAACTGCCAGCCGGCCACGGGTAATTAGCCACTGAATCAATCGCGGCCTGAGCTTCTGCCGTTCCATCAGTTGCAATCATGACCCGCATGCCAACGCTTGGGGAGGGGAGAGGGGCTTCAGCTCTGGGGCGAGCAATCCAAATTGAGCAGGGGGATTCGCGCAAAACCGCTTTGGCCACACTTCCCATAAAAAATTTAGGGATCTGACTTTTGCCTAATGCTCCCATCAGAATGGTATCAACCGACCATAATCGAGCATATTTAATGATGACTGACCGGGGGTCACCTTCGGCCACCAGTGTGGTGGTTTCAACTTGATTTCGATTCAGGCGGGCGGCGGCTTCAAGCACCAGTTGATGCGCAATTTCAGTCTCGGCTTTGATTCGTGCGGGTAATTCAGCCGGTGATACATCAAATGACTTTGGATCAACAACGGAAAGAACACCAATCACGGTATCAATCGGCCAGGGTCTGGCACAGGCTTGCTGGAGAGCAAATTGCGAATTGGGGGACCCATCAAGGGCGAGCAGCAACTTCATAGCAAACTCCAGAATGGAGACGGTCAAAATTCAGAGAGTTCTCAATCAGCGTTGAACGTACAAAAGTTGCCCCTTTGTTACGCTGATTGGGAACCCTCGGCTTCTCTTAGAGCAACTCGTATGCCATTGTCAAAATGACCTGTTTTTTTTCTGCAATGTGGGTGTGGAAGGTATTCAGATTCTAATAAACTGAGTAAAATCAAGAGTTTAGTAGTTTTTCAGGATTTGGGTATTCTCCCCCTCGGGCGTAAAATTCCACAAACCAGGGGACTTTTGCCCGAGATTGGAATTTTCACCGCCGGTTTGAATTGAAGCGGTTGCATCAACCCGCAAGAATGTTGAAGATGGGGCTGAAGACATCGGGCTCAGGGCTGGGGGCTGAAGACATCGGGCTAAGAAACGGGTTTTCTTTTATCCTTCATCCTTCATTCCCTGGTTTCAGCCCCCAGCCCCAGCCCCAAATACCAGGCACTCCAAAGGAGATACTGCTTTGATGAATCAGCCTTTTCTTGACCAACCCCGCAAAATCCGCCAGGGCGAAGAACTTGAAGTGGACAACCTTCAGGCATTTTTAAAAAAACATATTCCTCATTTGGCCGAACCGCTTGAAATCGAACAATTTCCAGGTGGCTATTCGAACCTGACGTATTTTTTAAAAGCTGGTTCACAGGAAATGGTCCTTCGGCGGCCACCGTTTGGGGCCGCCATCAAATCGGCTCATGACATGGGGCGCGAATTTCGGATTTTGTCGAGTCTGGCCAGGGTATATGGAAAAGTTCCGCACCCGGTCGCTTATTGTGAGGACACCGCCGTGATTGGGGCCCCTTTTTATGTCATGGAACGGGTCAAGGGCATCATTTTGCGTTCCCGCAAGCCCAAAGGTCTGGATCTGGCACCAGAAATCATGCACGACCTCTCAACCGCCTGTGTTGACAACCTCGCCGAAATCCACGGTATTGAGTACGGCGCCGCCGGATTGGCTGACCTTGGAAGACCTGACGGGTATGTCGCCCGTCAGGTACGTGGCTGGACCGAACGGTATCAGAATGCCAAAACCGACGATGTGCCGGCGATTGACCGGGCGATTGAGTGGCTTGCCGGCCATCAACCTGAGCATTCCGGGGCGGCGTTGATCCATAATGACTACAAGTATGACAATCTGGTGCTCGATCCTGACCGGTTAACCCGCATCATTGCCGTTCTGGATTGGGAAATGGCCACCATCGGAGACCCGCTGATGGATCTCGGGACGACCCTTGGATATTGGGTTGATCCAGATGATCCAGATGAGTTGCAACAGGCACAATTTGGATTGACAACCCTGCCGGGCAACTTATGCCGGCGCGAGCTGGTTGACCGATATGCCATCACCAGTGGGCGCGATGTTCGACAGGTCGTTTTTTATTATGTGTATGCGCTGTTCAAAATTGCGGTGATTGTCCAGCAAATTTATAAACGCTTTCGACTGGGCCACACCACCGATGAACGATTTGCCCATCTAGATGTGATTGTTCGGGTGTTAGGCGCTTCGGCGGTGCGAGCAATCCAGCGGAATCAGATTTAGGTGATGGGTGGTGGGTCATTTTCCCCTGGCGAACAATGTGGGTTTGATTTTGGGGGGTGGGCTGGTTTGCTCGGTCACGGTGGCGATCACAAACAGCAATGCCAGCCGGAATTCGCATAACCGGTGGTGTTTCTCAGGGTTGGACTCGTGCTGACAGCCGCAATTGCAGGTGTTGATGGCCAGCCAGTTGGTGAGTTCTCGCACCTGGATGTTGAGTCTGGTTTCTTCTTTTTTCAGTGCTTTCAATTCAGTTGAAACCCTGGCCAGTTGTGTTTCCAGGCGGGAAATCTGCTGGCTGGTTCGTTTGTGACTTGTTTCCCAGGATTGGCGGGTGAGGTGCATTCGCCGCCAGAGACGAAAGGTATACGCCCACCCGCTCAAGGTTCCAATTGCCACCATCCCGATCACCAGATATTCAATCTGCACGGTGTTTCTCCTTTTTTCATAGTGGCTTGTCCCGGCCAATCCTTTCAGGAAAATTCAGAACCGTGAAAAAAGGCTTGACAAGACATCCCAAGCCTTTGACTCTATTGGGAATTGCCGTGTATTACCTCGCTCACTCAACGTCCCCTTATCAATCAGTTTTGAAATTACACATCAGAACCACCTGCATTGCCGCACGTGCAGCTTGCTTTGGTGTTTTCAGAGGAAGGTCGCTTTTATGTCACTGTTTGGCACTTCTTATAGCAAAGAAAAGGCCTTGAAATCAGCCGAAAAATATATCCAGCAGGGAAAGCTCGATGCTGCCATCAAGGAATATAAGCGAATTTTGGAAGTTGAACCCCAGGATTTGAAAGTTGTGAGTTCGCTGGCCGAACTCTATTCGCGCAGCAATCAGACCCGCGAAGCTGTGACGCTGTTTTTGCGAATTGCCGACCATTACGAACGCACCAGGCAAGTCCCGCAGGCAATTGCCATGTACCGTCGGATTTTTAAGATGGACATCAATAATTACCCGGCAGCCGTGACGCTGGCTGAACTCTATCGCCAGCAGGGGAACATCCCGGAGGCAGTTCAGTTTTACCTGGGGGCAGCCAGTGCGTGCCGGCGGACCAACCAGATTCCGACCGCGATCAAAATGGCTCGCGAAGCGGTGTCGCTCGATCCTGAAGCTACCCGCGCCCGAGTGGAACTGGCCGGGGTGCTCCATCTTTCCGAAGACTATGACGAAGCCCACGACCTGTATGTGCAGGCTGGCCGCGAATTTTTACGCAAGGGCCAAAGCAATGAAGGGCTGGAATGCTTTCGGAAAGCCATGCTGGTCAAACCCGGCTCTAAACCAGCCTTAAAAGCCCTGACCGATATCTCGCTCCAGATGGGGGATGCCAAAGGGGCGGTCAGAATGGTCAAGCAATTACTGGTGAGTAACCCCCAGGATATAGATTTGTTGATTTTATTGGGGCGGACGTGCCTGGGTGGAAACCTGCTGGATGATGCCGAAGAAGCCTTTACCACTCTGGTCCAGCTTGACCCGCAACGCTATGAATATTTACTTGAAGTTGGACGGCAATTTCTGAAGATTGGAATGTTTGATCGGGCCATTCACACGGTTCAAAAATGTGCCGAACACGTCGTTGCCCGGGGGCAAAAGAAAAAGGCGACTGCGATTTTAAAACACGTCATTCAGATGGATCCAAATCATCTCACGGCCATGGAAGTTCTGGCCGATGTGTATGAAAAAGCCAGGGAAAAGCGCAACCTTTCAACCACGCTCAATTTGATCGTCGAAGTTGCCCAGCGGCAGGGAAAAAATGAAGAAGCCCTGACCGCGCTCAAGCGCCTGATTGCGATTGCGCCCAAAAAGAAAAATTATCGCGAGCAACTGGCCCAGCTTGGACAGCAGGCCACTATGGTGATGCAGGCCATCAAGCCGGATGAAGATTTTGAAGATGATCTGGATCAATACAATTACAGCACCGAATTGCTCGAAAGCATGGTCCAGCAAAACCCGGCCTTTGCTCAGGCCCGCATCAAAATGCTGGAGGATATGGCTGCCCAGCAACCTGACTATCTGGAGGTCTGGCAGCAACTCAGGCAAAACTACCTCGATAGCCAGCTCAAGGAAAAAGCCGCCAAAGCCTGTCTGGAACTGGCTCGGATCCAACTCGCTCGTGGAAACCAGGATGCCGCTGAAACGGCCAAAGCCGAAGCCTATGAGTTGGATCCAGGACTGAAACCCGTCCAGCCCATGATTCAGGTCGGGGAAGGTGAAAGCGTGCCGCTGACCGACATCATGCCGGATGTCGGAGTTGTGGCGAATGTGGTCTCATCGTCGTCAGCCACCACTGTTTCAGAAGATGATCAAACCGTTGCGCTCAGGGCACTTCCGGGTACGTTTAACCGCTATCTGACTGTAGATAAATTCCAAAAACGGTATGAAGGACTCTGGACCGACCCAATTTATTCAACCGAGCCACTTTCACTGGTGAAAATTCAAGTTGATAACTTTGTCGGGGTGGTTGAAGAAAATGAGGAAATCCGAGAATCCTACCTGCAGCCAATTGCTGAAACACTGCACGACGAAGTCAAAACCCCCAATGCCTATATTGCCTATTGTGGAAATGCCACATTTTTTGCCTTTTTCCCCAAAGTGAATCCTGACACCATCGAACATCTGGCCGAATCCATGCGGAATCGAGTTGAATCACTCTGGTTACCGCACCCATCTTCAGATGATCTGGATTGGGTGACGGCCTCAATTTCGACTGTCACTGCGATTCCCAAACAAGCCTCTCCGACGGTGCTGATTGCGGCGGTCAATAGTGGATTAAATACTGCCGTTTCCAGGGGCGGGAACGTGGTTGTGACCTACGGGAAAGCCTGAAAAGAATGAAGAATGAAGAATTGAGAATGAAGAATGAAGAATGAAGAATGAAGAATGAAGAATGAAGAATTGAGACTGAAGAAATAGGGATGATGGGTGTGGAATGTCCAAATTAACCAATTTTATCCTGAGAGTGTGGTCCCTGGCCGCCAAAACAACCACGTCATCCAGTCTTCGGAATTCTTCATTCTCAATTCTTTATGTTGCCAGTTTCAGACTGCGTTCCTTGATCGCCAAAACAAAGGCGGTCTCCATTGGTTGCAAAACCCTGGTCTTCATTCTTCATTCTTTAGTCTTCATTCTCAATTCTTCATTCTGTTTGCTGGTTCAACCCCAATCCATCACCGCTCAGGTCGAAGGAAAGCCGCCGGATATTGCTGAGTACGGCTATCCCACCTTTCGCACCTACACCGACCGTGACGGACTCCCACAAAACACCATCAACCAGGTCACGACAGATCGCAAAGGCTATCTTTGGATCGGTACCCAGAATGGGGCTGCCTTTTTTAATGGTCATCGCTGGACGGTGATCAACATGCAGGGCGGAACATTGTCAAACCGGGTTCGATCACTGCTCCAGGCGGCGGATGGAAGTTACTGGTTTGGAACTGAAGATAGTGGATTGCTGCGCAAAGATGGCGACAACTGGATGGCCTTTTCCCGTCTGAGCGGGGCCCTGCTGTCAGATGAGGTCAAGTGCATGGTCGAGACCGTCACACCGACCACTGCCAAAAGTACGCTCTGGGTAGGGACTTCGGCTGGTCTCTCGTGTTTTGAAAACGGGAAGTGGACCCACTTTACGGCGGAAGATGGAACCTTGCCCAATAACCGGGTTATGTGTCTGCTCCAAACCACCGGGACCAATGGATCACCCGTTGTTTGGGCTGGGACCGAAGGGGGTGGACTGGTCAAGTTTGAAGATGGGGCGTGGACCCGGCTCGATACCAGTGCGATTGCCAGCAATGCCGTTTTGTCGTTAATGGCGACCGTTTCCCCCAAGACCCAGGAGCAAACGCTGTGGGTGGGGACTTCTGGCGGGCTGGCTCGGGTTGAACAAGGCCGGTGGACCCTCTATGACATCAACACCGGGTTACCCAGCAATGTGGTTTTGAGCTTGCTTGAAACCAGGCTCCCAGATGGTACGCCAACTGTTTGGGTTGGAACCTATGGTGGGGGATTGGCCCGCTTTGAACAGGACCGGTGGATTACGTTTAACACCAAAAACAGTACCTTACCCAATAACGGCGTGCGGAGCCTGATCGAAACCAGATCGGAAACCGGAACTCGTCTGTTGTGGGTTGGAACCTATGGTGGAGGGCTGGCCCGGTTTGAACAAAGCCAGTGGATTGGGTTTGATACCAAAACGGGTCTTCCCAATGATCTGGTGTATTCATTTCTTGAATCAAAAAACCCAACTGGTGAATATGGTTTGTGGTTGGGGACTGGTGCCGGGCTGGTCTATTACCTGAAGGGTGAAATTGAGACCTATACGATTGCTCCAGGCAAATTAAACTCTGACGTTATTTATTCGCTGCTGGAAACTCGCACGCCTGAAGGAGTTCCGATCTTATGGGTTGGAACCTATGGCGGCGGACTCTCCCGCTTTGACGGGAAAAACTGGCAAACCTTTATTGCACCTGATCTGCCCAGCAACATCATTTATTGCCTCTATGAAACCCGAACCCCCGCCGGAAATTCGGTGCTGTGGGTTGGTACCGATAATGGATTGGCCAGATTGGAGGATGGTGTCTGGCAAACATTTCAGATGGATGCCGGGCTGCCTGACAACGTCATTTATGGTTTGTTTCAAACGACATCCAGTAGGGGTATTTCAACGCTGTGGGTGGCCACTCGCAATGGACTGGCGGCTTTTCAAAATGGGCAGTGGACCAGTTTTGGTTCTGAAACCGGTCTCCCCAAAACCGCCATGTACAGTTTTCTTGAAACCTCAGCCCCAGGCCAGCAACCACAGTTATGGATTGGAACCGGAGGGGCTGGCGTTTACACCCTCGATTTAACCGGGTGGTACGGGACCGATTCGCTGAAGATGGTTCGCCCGTTGCCGGTTGAAATCCGAGGGACGGTTTTTCGAATGCTCGCAACGCAAAAAGGCGCTGTGTATTTGACCACCAACACGGGCGTTGTGCGGTTAGAACCAGCGACGACTGGTTTCGGCGGTGGACCGACATACCAGCTTCAACGGACATTTACCAATCAGGATGGGTTGCCCAGCGTCGAGTGCCTCAGAGGTGCGGCCCTGATCGATCACAGAGGCCGGATTTGGGCTGGCACTGCTGCCGGCGCGGCCTTATTTGATCCGACCAAAGAGTTAAAAGATAGTTCGTTAAAACCACTGATGATCGAGCGCATCACGGTGAACGGGCAGGCGCTGGAATATTCCAAAGGTCCAGTGGTGCTGGCATATGATCAAGATAATGTGGTGTTTGAATATGCCCTGTTGAGCTATTTTCGGGAAACAGACACCACCTTCCAGGTCCAGTTGATTGGTTATGACAAAAAACCAACGGCCTGGACGACGGATGCAAAAAAGGAATACACCAACCTGGAGCCCAACCGCTACACGTTTCAGGTTTGGGGAAAAGACTATGCCGGAAATGTTTCCGGCCCGGTTTCATTTTCCTTTGAAATCAAACCCGCACCGTGGAACACCTGGTATGCCTATGTTTTTTACCTGTTTGTGATTATTGGCGGGATGTATTTAGCCGTACAAACCCGAATCAAGACCCTCCAAAACCGGGCCGAAGCCCTGGAGCGAGCTGTTCAGGAACGAACAGCCGAGGTGGTTCGCCAAAAGGATGAACTTTCCGCGCAAAATATTGAGATTATTCGTCAGCGCGATGAAATCACCGAAAAGAACCACGAATTGGAACTGCGCTCTCAGGAAATCCAGGAAAAAAACACCAAAATCATTGATAGTATTCTCTATGCCGAGCGAATCCAGCAGGCGACCTTGCCCTATCGCGAACGTATTGACCAGTCTCTGCGAGAATACTTCATCTTGTTCTATCCAAAGGATATTGTGTCGGGTGACTTTTACTGGTTCCACTATGCCGACGGAATCAGTATCATTGCCTGTGCCGATTGTACTGGCCACGGTGTGCCGGGGGCCTTTATGTCTATGATCGGTAATAATTTACTCAACCAGATTGTGATCGAAAATCGAATCCATGATCCTGCCCTGATTCTGGAAACCATGCACGGCGGCATTCGGCGGGCGCTCAAACAGGATTCCGCCGAAACTGAATCCCAGGATGGAATGGACGTGGCGCTCTGTCGAATTGAGCGCGAAACCGGACTGGTTGTATTTGCCGGCGCCAAACGCCCGCTCTATCTTATTGATGAGCAGGGTGAATTTATTGAAATCAAAGGTGATACCAAATCAATTGGTGGCAAACAAAAAGAAGCCCGCCGTACCTTTACCAACCATGAAATTCAAATTGGCAAAGGGGTGACACTCTACATGGCGACCGATGGGTATGGTGATCAATCAGGTGAAGTTTCACCCAAGTTTGGCACCCGACGGTTCAAAGAGTTTTTAAAATCAATTTCCTATCTCAGTATGGAAGATCAATATGTGGCGCTGATTCACGAATTGAAAAACCACCAGGGCGCCGAACCCCAACGTGACGACATTACAGTGATTGGGATTCGCATTCCCGGAAAAAAACGGAAGGCAAGTGAACTGGTAAAAGAGCGAACCTGAGCCAATCGCACAGAGCGAAGTTGATACTATTTTGGGTTGAGGGTGTTGGGCTAATAGCTAAGGAAAATACAAGTTTTTCAATAATTTAGCCTTCCCATAATACGAGAGGGAGGCATGGCAAAATGGGATGAGTCGTTCAAACCAGGGTGATTCACACCGATTCAGTTGTCTTTCCCTGGATTGTTGAAGCGGCTGATTGGAGCGACGCCAGAAATTCAGCGTGGCGTGGCCGGTTTTCCACCGTGATGGCAAAGATCTGAGACACAGAGCCATCCAGTTTTTGAAATCCTGAAACGTGGTACATCGAACACAAATCATCGGCAATCAGGGCTGGCGAAACAAAGAATCCTCGCCCAGTTGATCCAAGTAGTTTGATCAGGGCACTGTCGGTATATTCACCTACCACTAACGGCGTCACCTGATGTGTTGTCAGCCAGGCTTCCAGCGATTGTCGAATTTGAATTTGCGGACCTGGCATAATAAAAGGTGCGTGCGTGAGTGAATCTGGCAGGGATGAATTCCACTTCGAGATGAGGTCTGGGGTGCCAAAGAGCATCAGGTCTGATTCAACCAGCAAATAATTCTGCGGCCTGACATTTTTTAAGGTGAGCGGAATATCACTGAGCACGACATCCAGTTCATTTTCTTCAAGTTGTGTTTGTAATTCTTTCTCGCGCAATGTCGTGCAACTCAGTTTCAAATCCGCGATCTGGTGCTGGACAGCGTCAATCAATTTACAACAGAGAAGTTTTGGGATCCCTTCACTGATTCCAAGCCGAATTGTGGAAGTCCTTTTTTCGGGCATTCCCTGCAGGGTATCAGTGAGGTTTTTTCCAAGCGCAAAAATTTCGGTCGCATATTCAAAGACAATATTGCCGGTTTCGGTCAGCGTTTGATGTTTACCTTTGCGGGCAAACAGCGGTTTTCCAAGGGTTACTTCCAGAGACCGAAGTTGCGCACTGAGGGTTGGCTGGCTTAGCCCAAGCGTCCGACTGGCCTGGATGACACTTCCTTCCCGGGCAACTGTCCAAAACAAAAACAAGTGGTGGTAGTTTAATTCCATCTCAAAATGCCCTCGCTACTACAGGTGACCGACGGTTTGTTAAATTAATTATAGAAAATTTAACAAATTTAACAAGCATCCCGGAAAATATTAGAACCAATCTATTGAATGTGCGTTTATGAGCAAAACTGAACCAGCAAAGTCCGAGGACAATCAGTGCAACACGTAATACACCTGCGGATACTGGTTCAATGAGCATTTGACAGAAAACTGAACAAAGAAATTAGGAGAACAATCAGTATGCTGAAAAAATTCTTGTTTGCGATCACATTGGTGCTGGCCACTTCATTTTCAACGCTGGCACAGGATCCGCCTGAAAACGAAGTGGTAGCCGGATATACCTACTTGCGCGGTGATGAGTTGAAGGCAAACTTGAACGGTTTCAATTTTTCCTATACCCGGTATCTAAATGATAACTTTGGGGTTACCTCTGAAATCGGAGCTAATTTTGATTCCGGTGTCAATACGTTCACATACTTGATTGGCCCGCAGCTCACAGCCAATCGGAGTGGAAGAGTGTCGCCATTTGCCCATATTCTGGTTGGAGGCGGGCGAGTGAGTATTGAAGATTTCGGATCCAACAATGGATTTGCCGTTGCTCTAGGTGGAGGGGTTGATGTGAAGCTCAATGACAAAGTTTCCATTCGACCGATTCAGATAGATTACCTCCCGATCAGATTTAACGGAGGCACAATCCACAACGGTCGGGTTGGTGCCGGGATAAACTTCCGATTCTAAATTTGCAGGGCTGAAAAACCAGGGCTGGGGGCTGAAAAACTGGGGCTGGGGGCTAGGGGCTCAGGGCTGAAAACCAGGTTTAATCCTCTCAGCCCGTCTTTTTCTTCAGCCCTTAGCCCCAGACCTTGAGCCCTGAGCCCCAAGTCCTGAGCCCCAAGCCCCAAGCCTCAAGCCCTGATTCTTCACGCTTCCCGAATTTTCTTTAAGGCATCCGAAAAATCTTCAATCAGGTCTTCCGTGGCTTCCAGACCGACCGAGACACGAATCAAACCGTTGCTAATACCAGCTTTTTGCCGATCTTCAGGTGAAAGCCCTGAATGAGAGGTTTGGACAGGCCGGGTAATCAGTGATTCAACCCCGCCCAGGCTTGGCGCTATGACCGGCAACGTGACGTTTTTCAGAAATTGTTCTGCGGCACGCTCACCACCTTTGAGTTCAAAACTCAGCACACCGCCAAATCCCTTAAACAACTCGCGTGCAACTTTATGATCTGGATGAGTTTCCAGCCCGGCGTAATTCACTTTTTCGACCGCTGGATGCTCCTGGAGGAATTGCGCCAGTCGGAGTGTGCTCTGATTTTGATACCGCACCCTGACGGCCAGAGTTTTCAGGCCGCGATGGAGTAAAAACACAGCGTGGGGATCAAGACAGCCACCAAGATGGTTGATTTTATGCGCAATGGTTCTCAGCAGTGACCCACGTCCAATAATGGCACCCGCCACAATGTCAGAGTGTCCGTTGAGGTATTTGGTGCAGCTATGGAGCACCAGATCATAGCCGATTTCTACGGGGCGAAAGTTGATTGGGCTGGCAAACGTGCTGTCAATAATCGAAATCAATCCGTGGGCGCGGGCAAATTCAACCACTTTACGATGATCAATCACCTGGAGCAACGGGTTGGTCATGGCTTCGACGTAAATGGCACGGGTATTTGGCTTGACGAGTGATTCCCATTCGTCCGGGGTATCTGGCTGGATAAAATCATAAGAGAGCCCAAATTCACCCAGGTCTTCAGTCACCAGATTATGAGTTCCGCCATACAAACAGTTTTGAGCCAGCACGTGTCCACCAGGAGACAAAACCGTCAGTAAGGCTGAGGAAATTGCCGCCATGCCGCTGGCTGTCACCAGGGCAGCTTCGGCATTTTCAAGGGCCGCCAGCTTGGCATGGACTGCCGTGTGGTTGGGTGTGTTATTGAGACGAATATATTTCAAGTCGTCATATGAACTCGTGCCTTCATATTCAAAGGTCGAGGATTGAAAAATGGGCATTGCCACCGCCCCTTCGATTTTGGGGTGTGGCTCGCCGGCGTGGATGAGTTTGGTTTCAATATTTTTGTAAGTTTTGGTCATGGTCATCTCTCTTTTTGGGGCCAGAGGCTGAAGAAGTCGGGCTGAAGAATTGGTTTTATTTCATCCCTCATCCTTCATCCCTCATCCCTTCAATCGCCCCTAGCCCATTGTCTTCAGCCCTATTCCTTATCCACCTTTGATTTCAGGGCTTTTTGAACATTGGCTGGAAGATTGGACAGCAACTTGTACCCGGTGTCTTTTTCAATGGCGGCGACCGTGGTGCGAAATTCCTGCCAGTCTTGGGTTCTGACGTCTTCTTCGTTGGGCATGGAGATGGCGATCACGCGGGTGTTTTCATTGATTCGTTTCAGATCGTCACTTCCGTTTTTCAGAACCACGATTACCTTCCAGGTTTTCTTGGGGACTGACACTTTCCCTTTCGCGATTTTTTCTTTTTCGCCGCTTCCACCACAGATGATGTACAACTCATTTCCGTCTTCGACGAGCCGGCGAGAGTATTTTTCCAGATTGGCCCAGGGGCCCTGATTATTTCCGCCAGCTTGAGGAATGATATTGGTCATCACAAACACGGCTTCGTTGTCTTTTTCGGTTTTGTCCCGGTCGGCTGACGGGCACATATGACCCCGATCATAGCCGCTGTTGGTGTAATCCTGTGGAGTTACCTTGTACCAGCCCGCCGGAAGCTCTGGGTCAGCTTTAAACTGGCTGCGTTCAACATCGCCTAAATCATTTTTGTCCAGATGCCAGGAAACCCAGTTTGGAATTCCTTTATCGCGGTTATAGCTCATCGCAAATTGTTTGCGCTCGCTCAAGAAGTTTGTGGGACTGGAGGTATCCGGTTTGGCATTGCTTGGGTTCCCAAGCGCCAGGTTGGAATTGGCGCCAACTTTGGTGTTTCCACCTGAAGTGTCAGTCGAAGTCGGA
Source organism: uncultured Clostridia bacterium (assembly GCA_964639175.1). Classification (GTDB taxonomy): domain Bacteria; phylum Acidobacteriota; class Blastocatellia; order Chloracidobacteriales; family Chloracidobacteriaceae; genus JACQXX01. The sequence goes on along the minus strand of CAZXCE010000093.1, from coordinate 1,427 downwards.
GTCTCTTTCTCCGTATCGCCTTTTTTGTCGCCCGAAGGTTTTTCAGGCGGGAGGCAAGCGGTTAATCCAAGTGAAAGGCTCAATACAACAGCCATCAATCCAAGCTTGAAAACAGACTTTGGCATAAGTGATTTCTCGATCCTGGTTGAAAAAGAAGGTAGGCAGCCAGTTGGGCAGAAAAGGTGAAGGATAGGGCTGCAAAGGAGTTGATTTTTCACACTCTAGCGCAAAGCTCCGGTTGAGTCCAAAAATCGAAGCACTTGCTGAATTTGAACCGGAACAATCATTTTGAATTTGAATCTAAGGAAACAACTCAGTTCAGAGTGAAGACGATGAGTCTGGAGACTTTGAATCCTATGATTTCACATTCAATTGCACGCTCTGGTTGTCTGTTCTTTCTGTGTGTCTTCTCGTTACTGGCTATTTCCTGTCAGCATCAATCCCCAGATTTATCAATTCCTGAAGCCAAAACTGGTCGGGAATTCCTTACCATTTCATTGGATAAAACTGGAAATGTCGTTTGGCGAAAGTGGCTTGAATCCCGATCTGAGGCTGTTGATTTGGGAGACGGTGTAATCCTTGAACTGGTTGAACTTCCGGCTGGTAAATTTTTAATGGGGATGACCCAGGCGGAGTATGAATTCTATCGCAGCCAGTCAGCAAATGAATTTTGGCTCAAAACCGAGTATCCACAACGGGAGAGTTCGGTGTCATCTTTTTCGATTGGAAAATATGAAGTGACCCGCAAACAGTGGAAACAGGTCGCACAATTTCCAAAAGTTAATCTTGATTTAGTCGCCATCCCTTATTTTGAAAACCCAACAAACGAAACCCTTCCAATGACCTGGGTTGACCGCCTGGAAGCAGAGGAATTCTGTGCCCGGCTGTCCGTCAAAACTGGTCGAAAATTTCGCCTTCCAACTGAACAGGAATGGGAATATGCCTGCCGGGCTGGTACCTCAACCCCATTTGCCTTGGGTGAATCAATCACAAGTCAATTTGTTAATTTCAATGGAGATTCAGATTTCCCCACTCCTCGAACTGATTTCGACCACGGGGGGTTGTTACCGGTTGGGTGTCTTCATGTGGCAAATGCTTTTGGGATCTATGATATGCACGGAAATGCAAGCGAGTGGTGTGCAGGTGATTGGAACCCACTGTTTGAGAAGGAGCCGCCACGATATATCAGGCGACTTGGTACGATCCGGGGTGGGGCGTTTCGAAGTTCTGCGGCTGGTTGTCGGTCATCAGTCCGAGGTATGGTGCCCTATGGTCTTTTCCTGGAACAAGACAGATTATCCCCATCTACCACCACTTCAGAGTATCGAGCTGGTTCTGGTTCAATCGGTTTCCGGGTTGCTGTTGATGAAAAGTAAGGGAGCGTTAAAAATTATCTTCCCGTTTTCATTTGGAGGGCAGGCATTTGG
>CAZXCE010000092.1:0-18202 GCA_964639175.1 uncultured Clostridia bacterium | reverse complement strand
AACTACTGACTTCTGGCAAATCTCAATCATATCTTCCAAATCTGCTGCGGCGGTTGGTGTCGGATCCTCCTAATCTATCGCCGCTAAAATTTTGCCATTGATGTCGGTGTAGTAGATTACTCCCTGCCAGTCATTCCCCAATTGAACCAGCGGATGATCTTTTTTCAGCGAGGTTGGTTTGACTGAGAAGCGATAATCCGAACCCGTATGCTCAGCCATGGCAATCAACTTGATGACTTCGCCCCGTTCCTGAGCCGCACGAACATCCTCCTGGGTGACACCACGAATGCCGACCACCTCCAGATCATCGAGCGTGGTTGGTCGCCGTAAAACCGTGTTGGCAATGATGACCAGTTTGTTGGCGGCATCCCAGCCATCCACATCCAGGGTCGGGTCAGCTTCGGCAAATCCAGCATCCTGGGCCCGTTTCAACCCCTGGTCAAAGGTTTCCCCTTCGGACATACAGGTCAGAATAAAATCTGTGGTTGAGTTGACGATGCCTTCAAATTTTTTGATCTGGCAGGCGCTCAAGTCCCGCCGCCCGACATTGAGGGTTGGCAGGCCGCCGGTCACTGTCGCACTAAAAAGCAACCGGACCTGTTGTTGGCGGGCTTTGGTGACCAGTTCTTGAAAGGCCAGGACCAGCGGGCCTTTGTTGGCCGTCACGACGTGCAGGTTTCGTTCAAGGGCGATCCGAATTGCAGAAAGACCTGTCCCGCCGGTCTGCAAATTGGTCGGTGACAGTTCAATCAACACGTTGGCTTCGGTTTGCCGAACCATATCGAGCGGGTCAATGAGTGCTTCAGGCTGATCTTTGAGTCGCTGGCCAGCCAGTTTCATCTCGATCAACTGGCGCAGGTTGGCGCCATCTGGATAGTGCCTGGCCCCGCTACTATCAGCCACGCTGACCACTGAAAGTTCAAGTCCAAACCGCGTTGACAGCAATTCCTGTTTGCGTTCGAGCAACTCCAAAAAGCGTCGCCCAATATTTCCAAGTCCAATGAGTGCCAGTTTGACGTGCATGCGTTCCTCGTTTGAATTTAAAAAAGTCTGGCTCCAGAGCAAGAGCCGTGATGGTATCGAAATGCCGCCACACTATCCATGTCCAGCTTTCCTGTGACAACCAAAAAGCTGAAAAGTGAATATGATTTCAGTTTTTGTTCTTCAATAAAATGAAATTAATTTCAATTGTATTCTTGAATATTCAAGAAAAAAGATATTAAGAAAAGGTAAAAGAATTCAGAAATAATTGGAACTTTGATCAGGCTCAGTCAGTTTAAGGCGACATCCACTCCCACAATCGTTTTTCAAATCCAGGCCACAACCAAGCTCTCTTGGAAACTGTAATAAAATCTAGGTTTCTGGAGGATATTCCAAGATGATGTACCACGGAAGACTCTTTCTTCTGGCGGGATTTGTGTGTCTTGCCTTGACTATAATGCCTGGGTTTGCTCAGGAAAATTCCTGGGAAAAATACCACCAAATCGGAAAAAAAGCATTTGAACAAAATCAGTTTGAAGAAGCTGAAAAAGCGCTTCTGGTCGCGGTGAAAGAAAGTGAACCCTTTCCGGCACCTGATACCCGGCTGGCCCAAAGTTTGACCTGCCTGGCACAGTGTTATCAGGCCAAAGGAAAATTTTCAGAAGCAGAAGTTGCGTATGAACGAGCTTTGACGTTGTGGAAAGAACGGCGTGGGGCGGGGCATCCAACAGTGGCAGCTGTATCAAGCAATCTGGCCAGTTTGTATAGCGCGCGCGGAAAATACAATGAGGCTGAAAAAATGTACTCGCAAGCTCTGGCCGGGCTTGAAGCCAGTGCCAACCCCGATGTTGCCAACCTGGCAAACACCATGAACAATCTGGCCGAACTCTATCGCACCCAGAGTAAGTACACCCAGGCCGAACCGCTGTACAATCGCGCCATTCGACTGCTTGAAGAAAAATTTGGCCTGGAAGATCCAAAAGTTTCGACTCCGCTCAATAATTTAGGCACCATGTATATTGAAATGAGTGAAACCCTCGAAGCTGAAAAACACTGTAAACGGGCGCTGGCAATTCGGGAAAAGGCGTTTGGACCAGAACACCCAATGGTTGCCACCACACTCAATAATCTGGCTGCCTGCTATAAAGTTCGTGGAAAAACAACCTTAGCTGAAGAGTACTATAACCGGGCACTGGGTATTTGGGAGAAAACCATTGGTCCAGAGCACCCCAATATTGCTGCCGCGCTCAATAATCTGGCGGTGTTATGCAATGCTCAGGCACGGTTTAAAGATTCCGAAAATTATTCCAATCGGGCAATCAAACTGTGGACCAAACTGGTTGGCGAAGATCATCCCAACACGGCAACTGCAATGGTCAATCTGGCTTTTGCCTATGCTTCACAGCGCAAGCTTGAAAAGGCCGAGAGTTTATACAAACGGGCGCTCCAGATTCAGGAAAAAGCATTTGGCCCTGATCACCCAAGCGTGGCTGCCAGTCTGGAAAAACTTGCCGAAGTGTATCAACTGGAAGTGAGATATGAAGACGCTGAAAAGACGGTGCGGCGGGCAATGACGATTTGGGAAAAGAAATTTGGACCGGAACATCCAAATCTGGCCAATGATATGGAGATTTATTCCCGAATCCTGCGCCAAACCAACCGCAAGGAAAGTGCAGATGAATTTGCACTCAAAGCTCAAATGCTCCGGTCACGACAGTCTGACAGCATTACCCAATGAGTCAGTACCACCCGCGTCAGCGGGTGGGTCTGGTTCCTTCCAACCCACCCGCTCACACAGGTGGTACTGACCAAACCCACCCGCTCACACAGGTGGTACTGACCAAACCCACCCGCTCACGCAGGCGGTACTGACAAATTTCTAGTCGGCACCGTGGCCGATGCCTTTTTCATCTGTTTCGGTAATGCCAAGGTCATTTTTGGCCTGGGCCAGGACACTGGCGGGGATGCTGCCCTGACGAACCAGTTGATAGAGCGCATATGCGGCGATTGATTCGGCATCAACTTCAAAGTGACGGCGCAGAACTTCGCGGGTATCGCTCATTCCAAAACCATCAGTTCCCAACACCGAAAATCCTTGCGGCACCCACGGGGCAATCATATCCGGCCAGGCTTTGACAAAATCGCTGGCGGCGACGATTGGACCAGGTGCTTTTTCAAGCAATTGGGTGACATAGGGTTTGCGTTTGGGTTGTTCAGGATGATGCAGATTCCACCGATCAACCTCAAGCGCTTCCAATCGCAATTGTTGATAACTTGTGGCTGACCAGACGTCTGCGGCGACGTCATATTTTTCTGCCAGAATCTCCTGCGCTCGCAGAACCTGCATAATGATTGAACTGCTTCCCAACAGTTGAACCCGATGCGTGCGTTCAACCGGGCTTGGGCGGAACAGATACAATCCTTTAATAATGCCTTCCTCGACACCTTCGCGATCCGGCATGGCCGGCATGGCATAGTTTTCATTGTGAACGGTGATGTAATAAAAGACATCTTCTTGTGCTTCCATCATCCGTCGCAGCCCTTCACGGACAATCACCGCAATCTCAAAGTGAAATCCAGGATCATACGAGAGAATATTTGGAATGACCGACGCCTGAATGTGGCTGTGGCCATCTTCGTGTTGCAAGCCTTCGCCGTTGAGTGTGGTTCGGCCTGATGTTCCACCGATGAGGAATCCGCGTCCACGGGCATCGGCAAACGCCCACGCCTGGTCGCCGGTTCGCTGGAAGCCAAACATCGAGTAGTACATATAAAACGGAATCAGATTCTCGCCGTGGGTTGAGTAACAGGTCCCGGCAGCGGTAAATGATGCCATCGAACCAGCTTCGGTGATGCCTTCTTCGAGAATCTGGCCGTCTTTTAATTCGCGATAGCTGAAGAGCAGGTTGGAATCAACCGGATCATAAAGCTGCCCAAACGGTGCATAAATGCCGATCTTCTTAAACAAAAAGTCCATCCCAAAGGTGCGGGCTTCGTCAGGAATGATGAGTACCACCCGTTTGCCGATTTCCGGATCATCAATCAATTTGCGCAGCAGCCGCACAAACGTCATGGTGGTGGAAACTTCCTGATCAACCTTTTGGAGAAACTCGGTGTACTCGGTCTTCTTGGGCAGATTCAGTGGTTTGGATCTGACCACTCGTTTCGGAACACATCCACCCAGTTGTTGTCGGCGGTCAAGCAGATACTGGACTTCCGGACTCTTCGGTCCCGGATGGTAGAACGGCGCGTCTTTCAATTTGGCATCTGGAATCGGCAGATCAAGCAAGTCACGGAAAATCTGCAATTCCTTTTCATTCATCTTCTTAATCTGGTGGGTGGCATTTCGACCTTCAAGTCCTTCACCGAGCGTCCAGCCCTTGATGGTTTTAGCCAGAATGACCGTAGGCTGGCCTTTATGGTTGACGGCAGCGCGATAGGCCGCAAAAAGTTTGTTGTAGTCGTGGCCGCCACGGCGCAGTTTTTCAAGTTGATCGTCCGACAGGTGCTCGACCAGTTTGAGCAAGCGTTCATCCATGCCGAACAGGTGGCGTCGGATATAAGCTCCGGATTCAACGGAAATTTTCTGGAAATCACCATCCAGCATTGCCTGGGCACGTGACAGGAAGAGGCCGTCCACATCCTTTGCCCAGATCGGATCCCAATCGCGTGACCAGATAACCTTGATGACATTCCAGCCAGCGCCTCGGAAGATGGATTCAAATTCCTGAATGACCTTGCCATTGCCACGAACCGGTCCATCCAGACGCTGCAGGTTACAGTTGACGACAAAGATCAGGTTATCGAGTTTTTCACGTCCAGCCACTGACAGGGCGCCAGTTGATTCGGGTTCATCCATTTCACCGTCACCCAGGAAGGCCCACACTTTGCTCTGGGAGGTATCTTTGAGTCCTCGGGCATTCAGATAGCGATTGAACCGGGCTTGATAAATGGCACTGAGTGGACCGATGCCCATCGAAACGGTTGGGAATTCCCAGAATTCAGGCATCAGGCGTGGGTGTGGATAGGAAGAAAGTCCCGTGCCGGGAATCGCTTCGCGGCGGAAATGCTCAAGCTGGCTCTCTGACAACCGGCCTTCAAGAAAGGCCCGAGCATAGATACCCGGTGCCGCGTGTCCTTGATAAAACACCTGATCACCGGATTGACCATCATCTTTGCCTCGGAAAAAGTGATTGAATCCCACTTCATACAGGCTGGCCGATGAAGCATAGGTCGAAAGGTGTCCGCCAATCCCCGGATTGAGGTTGTTGGCGCGAACCACCATGGCCACTGCGTTCCACCGAATCATCCGGCGAATGCGCAACTCCATTTGTTCATCGCCCGGAAACGGAGGTTCCTGTTCCGGTGAAATGGTGTTGATATAAGGCGTCTGGACCGGAATCGGTCCGCCCAGATCCATCATTCGCGCCTTTTTCAGAAGCTTGCGCAGCAGAAACTGGGCACGTTCTTTACCCTGCGTCACAGTAATCTGCTCAAGCGCGTCAAGCCATTCTTGCGTCTCTTGCGGATCACTATCGGGAAGCTGCCGCTTAAAATCATCAAGATACATAGAGTCTCTCCACTTGGATTAGAGTTCAGACTCAGTTGCCGGACCTTCGGGGTGGGAACACCAGGAGAAAAGGTATGGGGAAAAGCGGCTCACACGGCGAAGCCCCTGCAACTGATGACATATGAGTGCGTGGCCTTTTGAATGAAGAATGAAGAATGAAGAATGAAGAAACATACTGGTTCTTTGTTTCTGGTTCTTCAAATGAACCCTGACACTCAGCGCCCGTATTGGCTCATTCTTCATTCTTCATTCTGTATTTCTGTGTGAGGTGGGGGCACGGCTTGCCTGATAAAATTGGCGCCAACTTTACCCTAGCCACGGCGTGAAAGTCCAATCAGTGAGGTTCCCCCTACCTTAAACAGAATAAGTCACTCGCTCAAACCTGGACCAAAACTTGAAGCTTTTAGAAAGATACTTGTATTGCGGGTTATTTTTGGTGTACTTAGTCAGCTTTTCCAGGTTTTCATTCTTTAGACAGATGAGCGAATTGTTTTGAAGCAGAAGAGTTTGAACTCAATCAAGAAATTTTTAGAAAAGAGGAGTTTATGAATGGGGAAACTAGAAAAACTTCTACTTCAAATCTTGCGAGGCACATCAGATTCAAATATCAACTTTGATGATCTGTGCTCGCTCCTTCGCAGTTTAGGATTCGAAGAGCGACAACGTGGAAGTCATCATATATTTCGGAAAGAAAAAATCATCGAAAAAGTCAACTTGCAACGGGATGGCAGCAAGGCCAAGGTGTATCAAATTCGTCAGATACGGAGTGTCATCTTGAAATACAAACTCGGAGGCGAGGAAATATGAATAAGTATGAAGTGATCATCTATTGGAGCAACGAAGATGGCGTCTATGTCGCTGAGGTTCCTGAGTTGCCCGGTTGCCTGGCCCATGGAAAGAGTCAGGCCGAAGCGCTGGTGAATGTTCAAGAAGCAGTTCAGCTCTGGATTGACACTGCCAATGAATTTGGCGATCCCATTCCAGAGCCGAAGGGGGAGCGGTTGATTTTTGCCTGACCAGGTTCGGTTGAAAGCTTACGACTCACTGACAATTGCCTGATAAGCGTTTTTTACTTTCGACAGATAGTGTGGGTCACCCCCACCATTATATCTTGTGACGGCAACCCACCAGTCTTTCCATCCATTGAGTCGCCATTCTCTGTGCGCAGAACGAAACCATACCGTTTGACCCACCCGCAGAATTGTTTTTTCAGATAGATTGCTGGCACGGGTAATTTCCTCCACCAGTGTCTGGTTTCGGGCCGCGATTTTTGACAAAGTGTCTTTCTTCCTCACGGTGTCTGATTTCACTTTCTGGCTATCAATGATTTTGGCATTTTCATAAATCGCTGCGTAGTGAAACACCAGTGCCACACCGCCTCTGATACACAAATCAGGATTCATCGTTGCGGTGAGTTGATCGCGCAATTCTTTTGAACTGATCAAATGAGAATGTTCTGCCCCGTCCCGAATAACCCCCAGGCCGGGATCACCTGAATTCCCAAATTGTATTGGCCGTGGCCCATAAAACGCCGGCGCCGGTTTCACTCCATCATTTCGTGATTGCCAGCTTGGCCCACTACTTTCAACCCAGACCATGGCTTTGATGATTTTCCAATCCAGCGGAATGAATGGTGAGAAATCATAATGCTTCACCTGAAAGTTCTGATTCATTTCGGCAACGACCTTTTGGATGAGGCCATCGTGCAGGTTCCATTTTGCTCTGACTTGCTGGTTGGACGGTTTATCAGATTTTTTGGGGAGATCCGCCCGTGTGTTTCTTCCGGCTGGAGACAGTGAGTCATTTTTTGATTCCTGAAATGAATTTTTCGGCGCAGATTGAACTCCAGTAGACTGGGCTGATTTAAATCCGCCGGGGCCGCCGCCGCCACGCGGTGCGTTGGGAGCAATTTTGGGCTGTCGGGTACGAGTTCCTGAGTTGAACATAAATAGTCAGTACCACCTGCGTGAGCGGGTGGGAGGTCAGTGTCAGTACCACCTGCGTGAGCGGGTGGGAGGTCAGTGTCAGTACCACCTGCGTGAGCGGGTGGGAGGTGAAAGTAAATTAAACCAAAATTTAAAATAACCGCTCCTATAGTGAGCAATCTCCATTCCAAAAGCCTCGGCTTGCCGTTTGCATAACCCCTGAACAGTGCTTCGGATATAAAACGAAAGACGCTATCCATTTTTGACAGGGAGCAAAACTTATGTGGAATGGAACCGATACTCCGTTAGGGTGTCTCATCACATTTCGTTGTTATGGAACCTGGTTACACGGAGACAGTCGTGGTTCGATTGAGCGATACCACAATCGGCATGGTTCGCCGTATATCGCGCCAAACGAAACCTGGCACAATCAAAACCAACAGCGACGACTTCATCCGGAAATGATTCTTGATAGCGCACAAAGAAAAGCGGTTGAAGCAGCAATCCGGGAGGTTTGTACTTATCGCAACTGGGGATTATTGGCGATTCAGGTACGCACCAACCATGTTCACATAGTTGTGTCTACTGGTGAACTAAACGGAGGAAAGGTATTGAATGACTTCAAGGCCTATGCTACGCGCCAGATGCGCAAAGAAGGATGTTGGAACTATGAGCATAGCCCCTGGTCTGATAAAGGAAGTTGTCGCTATCTATGGAATGAGCAAAGTATGGATCAGGTGATTGACTATGTCGTGAATGGGCAAGGAGGGAGTTTGTCAGATGGAACGGCTCTCTGATGCGGGTAGTACTAACCAGGCCCACCCGCTCACGCAGGTGGTACTGACTTGACGCCATCCTCTCATTGGCAACCCACCCGCTCACGCGGGTGGTACTGACAAATCCACTGACAAAGCCAGGTGCTCACGTGATTACCGCCAGCCAGAGAGCGCCCGCCGGCTGTTCTCAAACTGTTCCTGGAGATTGGCCTGAAGTTCTTCAAGCTCGCGCCGCTTTCGACTGATGGCCCAGCCTGATCCAAACAACACCGCACCCACAACCGCCAGATACACCGCGTAGTGAATCTGTCCCCACGGCACGCTGTGCAGCATCACTACTGTCAAGTGAAAGATCGCCGTTGCCAATCCGAGCAAGACCGGCGCCCGAAGCTGCAGCAGGATTCCAACCACGATCATCCCTAACGCTACCGTATCAAGCCCGATGTCAATCCACAGAGATGACTGTTGCGCCACAAACCGCAGATGCAGCGCATGCAGGAACATTGGCCCACACAACAACAGGCTCCCTTGCCAGATGCAGAACAGGTTGAGTTGTTCGTTTTCGTCGCTCCGGCGCAATCCCAGATAGCCAACCAGTAAAAGCGCGGCACCAATCGGAAGGCTAAACACCTCGATATCTCTGAACAACCCGTAGCCCAAAAACAACCCCATCCGAACATAGAACAGCCCTCCCAGGAGGTAACTCGCCGGGGCATAGAATTTCCGCCAGGTCGTTCCACGGGTGATGGTGCTGATTAAGGTTGTAGAGAGCAAGCCAAGCATTAACGCGACCAGCAGATATTGCTCATCCCGACGAATATCCGGCAGCCAGACCAGCGCCTGTCCCACCAGTCCTGCCAGTGAGACCAGACTGATGAAATGGCCGATGTGCTCAAGCGGGTTGGCCAGGAAGTGAGAGGCTTCGCGGTTGCGGTTCAGACGTGGCAGAAGTTGAAGGCTCAGCACCAGCAACAGGAACCCAAGGAACAGATAGGCGGCTGGGAAATAGGCTGGTTTGATTCCCAGAGAGTTGAGTACCACGGCCCAGGTTGATGCAAGCGATACCCCTAACCCGATCTTGTGGTACCAGGTGGTTTGTGAAGCGAGCACCCATCCGGCCCAGATGACGGTAATCAGCGTGAAGGTGAGTAACTGAGTTTCTTTGGCCGGGAATGATTCCACCACGGCCATCGGGAGGATGAAAAAGTTGATAACCAGCACCGGGAACGCACACAGGTCATTGGTCAGCCGCGCAGCTTTTGCCCAGCGCTCGTCTTGCGTCCAGCTTTGGGAAACGGCGATCCGTGCAAATCCATGCTGGACAAGCAGCCAGAGCGCAATCAATGGCATTTCCCATCGCGGATCTTTCAGCGGCAGGTAATCAATGAATGCTGCATAGCCGAATGCAATCAAACCCATTCCACCGATCAAATGCACAATCCCCAGGTGTTTCTGGCGAATCCAGTGCCCACAAATCAACAACAGGCCAGCGAGTTCCATTGTCAACAGGACGCTCGGCCAGACCAGGTAAAACGGGTGTGAAAGGTTTGGCCAGGTGTACGCCAGCATTTCCAGTCCTGCTGCCAGGACCACATAACTGACTGCCCAGAGTGTTTGACCAATGATTCGCTGGCGAGCCGCTTTGGTCTGATATTCGGGCAGGCCATTGGCGACCAGAACTTCCTGCTCCGTGGCTTTCCGGAATCGGTCAAGCGCGGCCCAGAGCAGCACATATCCTGCCGTTGCCCAGATAATGGTCTGTGGAAGATAGCTCCATCCATCAGGAAATTTGAGAAAGGAAACTGTATGCCACCACGATCCAAGCAACGACATCCAGGCCGTCAAACACAACCACCCTAATTCAACTTCAGTTTTCACCATCTGCGAAGCCACCAGCGCCAGGGCTGCCAGTTCAGCCCCCAGGCCAATTGCCGCCATACGTGGTGAAGACACCATGGCATACCCGACCAGAACTGCTGACCCGAGCACCACAAGTTGGGCGACCCAGGTCAGTTCAGTTACATAATGGACGGGTGAAAGTGGGTGACGTTCTTTGTTTTCTTCGAGTTGTGATTCACGGTGAAAGCGAATGGCACATCCGGCGAGGCCAAACCCGGCGAGCATCCACACGGCAGTTCGCAGGTCATTTGAAAAGTGTAGCCGGTTTTGAACACCAATCACGGCTGTACAAAAGCTTCCGGTCAGGGCCACGCCAATTCCAAGACCAATCCAGCTTTGAATCAATCGGGTTTGAGCCGTCATGACCCAGCCGGCAATCCAGGCCGCAATCAGCAGAAATGCGATTGACCCGTAAAAAGGCTGATCCCAAATCAGGTGATCAGCAATCAGCAGCGCTTTGAAGGCAAACAGACATTCCCAAACACAGAGTGAACCGCGCAGCCAGTCGGTGGCCATTTCAAGTCGATCTTCCCAGGCTTCCAGGTCGGGTTCAATCAGCCAGCGCGCACAGCGCGGCACCATAAACAATCCAGCCGTTGGAAGCGCCAGCAACATCACGACCAGTCCGGGCATGGTGACCACACCCGGCCAGGCCATCCGTAGTGCGGCCAGCCCGGAAAGGCTCATCAGAAACGTAGTGCTGGTACCAAAGAGGATGCCAATGCCCAATAATGCTTCAGATTGACTGGCCCAGCGTGTTCCAATCGCGAAAAAGGTGGTTAAAACCAGTGCCGTCAGCGCAAACCAGAGCGCATCAAGTGGTGTCCGGAACCAGTCTTGGACCAGACTGAAATCTTCGGTGAAGAAGGCATGCAAGATGGGGAAGAGTGGGGAAACTGTGGTCAAGACCGCCAGAACCCAGGCGGCCTGATGGTTTGGCTCCGTCAAAACTCGCAGCCGGTGGTTTGACGAGAAAATAACTTCGGTTCGTGACGCGAGCAGGAGCCCCAGGGCGCATAATGCGAACGTGAGCAGCGTGATGACAAACGGAGCATGAAACCAGATGAGTTCGTTGACGGCGACCGTGAGCAGTAGACCAGTCGAAAGATAGCTCCAGACAGAATTTTGCAGGGTGTAGGCGGTCATCCCATAGAGTGCCGCCCCAACCAGCGTGACCCCAATCACCGCTGGATGTGAAATCGTCCCGACCAGATTTCCAGCTACGCTCTGAAGTGCCGCCAGCACTTCGAAGGGAAGCCAGCGGAACAATCCGGTATAGACAAACAATCCAGCCGCCAGGATCAGGTGTCCCGAGAGAAAGAACGGTTTTTGGACTTCACGGGCAAATTCCTGATCTGATTCAAGTTGAGGCAGTTTTTGTTCCAGTACGAGCAACCCGCCAGCAAACAGAACCGTGACAGCGGCATACACATCAGGTGGAGCGTGAACCACCGCTCCCAAAAATCCATACACACTGGCCAGCAAAGCTGGAATGGCCAGATACAGCATCAATGTTTCGCGGAGCACCATCGCGGTTATCGCATACAGCACCGCGCACACCAGTCCCACCATCCAGGCCCGGTTGCCACGCGCAATCAATCCGGAATGCACCAGAAACCACGGATTGGCGGGTACCAAAAGCGAACCAAGTAGCAACAGCCCACGTCCGGCGAGTTCTTCCTGGGTTCGGCGCAGCAACCAGACTCCGGCGCCAAACGTGGCCATCGTCAGGAGTGCCAGCAAGCCTGCCTGAACCACCGGTCGCTGTAATTGCAGGCTGATGACGTCGCGCAGGTAAATAATCGTCCCGATGACAAACATCATGGCGCCGCTATAGACCATCCAGCGAAGCATTTGCGGGTCAGACAGCCGTTCCAGCAAACTGACTTCGGGAACTGGTTCTGGTTGAGGGAGAGGGCGGGGAGGAACTGAAAATGTTGCCTTTGGTGGCTCAGGAGACGTTTGAAACGGAGGAGGTTCACTTAACTTCGCTGCAAATTGCTCGGCTCGACCTGGTGACCCAGGGATGGCCGGACCCTGCTGGGCAATCGGTGGTGCCACTGGCGTTGGTGTTTGATCAGTGCCCGGAGATGGTTGAGAAACTGCTTCCGCCTTCGGTGGAGCTTTCTGGAGCAACCGGTCCACAATCTGCTGGCGATACCCTCGATAATACGTCCCAATCTTTTCCTGCAAAAACTGGTTGGTCAAATTGCGTTGCGGCCAGGTGTTGACTTCAGATAACAGGAAGTCAATGTGTGAAATGAACTCCAGTGCCGGGGTGTCGAGCTTGAGGCCACACGTGATGCAAAACGTCCAGTGTGGTTCAAGCGCACTTCCACAGTTGCAACAGGTTCGGCGATATCCGGGCAGTTCAGGATGCGAAGATTCAGAGCTGGTTTGCGTCATAGGGTTCCCTCCGGTGCTCATTCTTAAATGAACAGCGCGAGTGTAGGCAAGCTGGCCACCAGCATTTGGTGGAATCTGTGTCACTTCACCAATTGACACAGATTCCATTCTGGCCTGATTCCCAGCCAGACGCAAAGATTTCTTTCAGAGGCAAAACCCACTTATTTTCTGTGTATTTGGAGGGAATTGCTGTGCAACTGGCACAAAAGTTGGTAAGCTACCAGCACTCGTTTACGTTCAACATTTCACGCGGAGTACCACAGCCATGCGGCTCTTTTGGATCGTCTACATTGCCGGTGTCATTCTTTCTTCTCCATTATTCTATGGATACATGAAGAAGTATGAGTTTGCCCTGCGCCATCTCATCGAGCGAGAACTCGAACTCGACGACGATCCGGAAAACGACAAATTGAACGAGTGGATTTATGACAACGCGGTGGTTCTGATGACCTGTTTGCTCAGTCTGAGCTGGCCCGTCTCGCTGCCAGATTTGTTTAAAGACAGCGATGGGTTGTAGTTACTTATTGCAGACTCCAAAATAATACAATTCTACTTTTATTTGTAATGAATACAGATCGTCTTGTTGATTGATCGTCTGTTTAGTTGTACCGGACTTTGTATTGAAGACAAACCAGAAGAACCGATGAGTCAGTACCACCTGCGTGAGTGGGTGGGCCGGCTTACTTCTCACCCCACCCGCTTACGCAGGTGGTACTGACAAGTCCTTTATTCCCAACACCGACCTCATCTAACACAAAATCCAGTAGAAGCAGGCTTATTCTGTACCAGACTCTGTTGCTTCAAATTCTTCTGAATCTTCCAGCTCAACTGGCAGTGTGTCTGGCGTTCCAATTTCCCCGGCGGTCTGGCGCAGGTCCAGCATCATTCGCAGGATCTTTTTCCGGAGTGGAATCAGTAGCGGTGTGCTGGCCAGGGCAATCAGTTTCACAATGATATCAACTGTGTGGTCAACCAGCAGGTGTGTTCGCCGACAGCCCGGAGAATTATCATGAATCCAGAACAGCACCACGCCCATGTGATAGACCCAGAGCAGGTTGGCCAGTTCTGATTGTAATTCCAGCGGTACTTTCCCTTTGGCGCCGCGCAACACTTCGGCAAACAGTTCGGTGCTTTCTTCACGCGTGCGGGTTGAGTCTTCACTGAATGGATTGAGCGGGCTTTTCGGGTCGGCGGCTGTTTTAAAGAGCACGCCGGAAAACGCGTGATACGGCTGGATGGTCGTAAGTTTGGCCTTCATCACTCCGAGCAGGCGGCCCTTGAGCGTTTTTTCCTGGGCCAAAACCGGTGTGCTGGCCAGGACGTGTTCACCGTGGGTGTGGGCGTAAAACTCCTGGATCAGGACTTCTTTTGATTTAAAGTAATAATAGGTATTGCCCAGGGAAATATTGGCGCGTTCGGCAATCGCCCGCATCGTGGTTTCTTCATAGCCGCGTTCGCGAAACAAATCCAGCGCGGTTTGTAAAATCAATGAGCGGGTTTGTTCGGATTTCGAAAGTTTCGGTGTCACTTCAGCCGGTGTTCCCACGGGTTACTTGCCTCCAGGATCAAAAAAGTGATGAGCGGCGAAACCGGTGCCGGTTGCGCGAAATCATTGAAACAAACCGGCGCACGGTTGGCAAATACTCTGGCGCCGAAAGTTTCAACGACCAGTGACGATATTCGCGCAACGCCCACAAACACATCAGCCAGCCTTTTGCCCCATAGTAAACATCCCCTTTGTCACTCACTACGGTTAAATCCTGGAGCGTCGCCCGGTGGTTCAAATCCGGAAACCGACGCCGGGCAAACTCCGATGCTGCCGGGACAAACAGCATTTCGATATATTTTGGCTGCTTCTCAAGCCAGGTTCGAATGCTGGTGCACAACTCACAATTGATGTCATAGAGCACGGTCAGATTTTTCATAGCAGCACCATTTTAGGGTTCAGGGTTCAGGGTTCAGGGTTTCAAATTTTTGTCCCTTTTGTCCCTTTTGTCCTTTTTGTCCTTTTTGTTGTTTTGTTAAACCTCATGGCAG
This sequence comes from uncultured Clostridia bacterium, assembly GCA_964639175.1. Classification (GTDB taxonomy): domain Bacteria; phylum Acidobacteriota; class Blastocatellia; order Chloracidobacteriales; family Chloracidobacteriaceae; genus JACQXX01. The sequence continues at coordinate 3,608 of CAZXCE010000092.1, read as the reverse complement.
TTGATACAGGCATCTGGCATGACTGGCGGAGGAACGTTGTCGAGCATCGCTCGTCGCCGCAACCGGCTGAAAATGTAGAGGTTAAAGAAGTGCATTCCACCCAGGACAATGGCGACTGTCCCAATCTTTGAAGATAACGCTTCAATCCCAACTTGCGTGCTGTCAACCTGATATCCCAATTTCAGAGCCAGACTGATATACCCCAGGTTGATCAAATAAAACCCAACCACCAGCAAATGGTTGACTGAGTCGGCCAGCTCGGTGTTGCCGTGAAACACATCCACCAGAAAAACGCGCCCGTTTTTGTGGAGTGTCTGCGCCACCCAAATTGTCAAAATAATACTCAGGACCAGATAGGTCAGGTAGGTCATTACAATGATGTTCATACAGCTACTCCCTTTGAAAATTGTTTTTGAACGTGTTCAAAAATGAGAGTACGCCGTCCGAAGACTCGTGTCAATAATTTTTTTGAACACGTTCAAAAAAAATAAGAAGGACGCTGTTCGAATGAAAAGCGGCGTCAAGCCGCCGCACTCCACCTCATTGTTCTCTGAGGAGTGCCCGTGCGCCGCCTTCAACCAGTGCCAGCGCCAGATCGTGCAGATTGGAACTGGTTGCTTCGTCCTGGGGTTGTGGGATGGTCGAAGCTGACTGGCTGGCTTCTGGTTCGGTCAGATCCCGTTGATACAGTTGGCGATAGGCGGCGTAGTTGTTCATGACAATAAAGACATAGTCCTTGGTTTCAGCAAACCCGACTTCGGGGGTAAACCGGTCGACGTCATCACTTCCAGCCCGTTGCAGCCACCGCCGGACACCGGCTTCACCACCGTTGTATGAGGCCACCACCGCCTGTGGATGGCCAGGGAACTGCTTAAACAGGTTTGAAACGTATTGGGCGCCAAACAACACCGCATATTTGGGTTCGTACAAATCATCTCGCGAGTAGGCATCGAGTTTCAGTTGCGTGGCAATCTGATCGGCAGTTGAGTCAATAAACTGAAACAGACCGCGAGCCGCGGCGGCTGATTTTACCCAGGGACGGAAGCGCGATTCCTGGCGGGCAATTGCCAGCAAAAGCCGTGGATCAACCTGTCGCGGACGCGTGGCTTTGAGCATGGCTGGCCGATAGGGGGCCGGATAGAGCAATTCAGCCACATCGCGGGGCATCAATTCGAGCCGAAAATCAGCCGGGAGCGAGCCAAAAACCCGTTCGGCGTAATCAATTGCCTGCCAGGCCCGGTTTCCCCGGTTCGCGTATACTGCCAGGGAATAATTCCAGTTGTCATTTCCGCCTGCTTTCACCCGTGGGGCTGGAAGTTCAGAAATACCTTCATCAAACAGACCCAGGAAGCAGAGTTCATCACCCAAATCACGCTGAGTCGGACTGTTGCTGGCACTGGTGATGACATTTCGGCCAACAGGAACAAGCTGATACTTCCAGGCTCGGGCATAGTCGGGCAGGTTGCGGTAGCAGGTTTCCAGCATTCGAAACAGCTCCCGTTCGGTGGCCGGATCGCTGGTCAATCGGAGCGCCTGATGGGCAGCATATTTGGCTTCCCCATAGCGTCCCGCCGTGCTTGCCGTTCGAGCCGTGGTCAGCAAGGCCGTCAATCGTCTGGTAAATTCATTGGCTGCGTTGCCTTTGAGTGTGGCACGCAGGTTCATCAGGCGTTCGGTGGCTCGCTGGCCGTAATATTGATTCCGTTCGTCTGGAAGCCCAAGGTAGACGTCAATGGCCGGGCTGTATTGCTTGAGTTGCTCCAGACAATAGCCACGCAGGAAACTCACTTCACCGCGATTGGTTGATCCCGGTGCCCGACGTCCAAGCGGTTCATTTTGGAGTCCATTCAGGACATTGAGCGCCGCCTGGAACTGGTTCAAATTCATCAGAATTTTGGCCCGCAAGAATTGAGCTGTCACCCCGGCCACTTCGGTTGACAATCGTGTTTGCGTGCGGGAGCACCAGTCAAGCGCTGCCGTCGTGTCTCCGGCCAGTCGCAAGGTATCAATCGCATTTAAGTGCGCACCGCCCAGGGTTTCACTCTTAGGGTACTCTGCGATGAAGGCTTCATACTGGGCAACGGCTTCACGCGTTCGGCCAGCGTTTTGATGGGCGTGCCCAAGCTGATAAAAAGCCAGTTCACCCTCTGGGGTTTTGGGAAATTCACGATGAGCGCGGTCATACCAGGTAATGGCTTCATCCCAGCGTTCTGAAATGTAGTGGGCGCGTCCGATTCCAAACAGAACTTCGGGCATTTGTTTGCAGGCCGGATATTGTCGGACGATGGTCTGAAAATGGCGAATGGCACCTTCGGCATGGCGATTTTTGAGAAACAGCCGCCCGCGAGCGAGGTGATCAGTTTCGGTGAGGGTTTCGCCGCCAAGTTCGTCAAGATTTTCAGCCGCCAGCAGCCCCTGATCATCTTTCCCGGTTTGAAGCAGGCGTTGAAAAATCAATCGGGCGGCGTCAGCTTTATCCGCTTTGCGAAGTGCCAGCGCCGTTTTTCCCAAAATTTCGCGGTCGGTGGTTGAAATATTCTGGTACACACTGGCGGCAGCGCGATAGTTGCCACTGTGTTCATAACTTTCAGCCAGTTTCCCGAGCGTCCCTTTTGCCGCCGGGCTGTTTGGATAGGACGTTCGCAACAATTGCCAGTACACCTGTTCGTTTTTGAAATCTTTGCGTTCGTGCTGGAGTTCAGCCAGATGCCGCATGGCAAATGGGGAGAGTTTGCTCTTTTGCTCGGCCACAGTACGATAAAGCTGGATGGCTGTGGCCCCATCACCGGTCCAGTCAGCCAGTCGGGCGCGCAAATACTCGTAATTGTTGAGCTGATACAGTTCCGGCTCAGCTTTTTTCAACTCATCCAGCAGGCGGATAGCAACCTGGTAGGTGCGACGTGCCATGGCTTCCTGGATTTGAGCGTGCTGGGAGGCAATGGAAAGCTTTGCTGTTTGGGCTGAAAGTGGAAGAACCATTCCGGTCATTCCTGAAAAAAAGACAAGGATCAGGCAGGCAAGTCGCCGCAGTTGATTGCGCATAATGTCACCGTTGTTTTTGATTGTGTTGGCAAAGAGGTGGACCAGGGAGTGATTTGGAAAACTATCGCACACGTTTAAGGGTGTGTGGTATGTTTATGCGCTCCCTTCATGGATTTCAAACCTCAACCGAGTCTGTTTTCTACCCTTAAAATTTATGCGTTTTCCTTCACGTTCCGAGTCATTTGACCGCATTCGTGAAAAGGTGATTTCTGGCCAGGCGGCCCTTGAATTTGGAGATTCAGCCCAGGCCCTGACGTTGCTCGACGAAGCTGTGGGCCAGGTATTAGCGCTTGATTGGTCAGATGAGACCGTCTGGAAGCGATGGCCCGTGATGCAAAGTGTTTTGCAGTTTGCCAAACAATATCTTGCCCAGGAAATTGCGGAAAGTTCACTTGCCCCAGATGTTTCAGACAATTCAGATGAACCACGCTTTCTGACATCAATTCCGGAGTTGATGATTGTCAATCGTGAAATGCGGGCAATCATTGATCAAATTGTACGCATCCGGCACACCCGGATGAATGTGCTCATCACCGGTGAATCGGGCGTTGGCAAAGAGTTGCTTG
>CAZXCE010000091.1:0-18456 GCA_964639175.1 uncultured Clostridia bacterium | reverse complement strand
GCCCGTAAATTAACTTCTTATGGCTAAAGACAAGGCTCACGCAGGTGGTACTGACTCTTCTTGCAACCCCCACCCGCTCACGCAGGTGGTACTGACTCTTGATTCTCACGGTCTGGTGCCTCGGGCTGGGCGGCCAACCAGCTCTGGAAGCACCGCATAGGCATCGTGGACCCAGTCGCACAGCAGCGAGCGCGTTTCGCGTGGGTCAATGATTTCTTCAATCAGGAACTGTTCGGCAGATCGGAATGGCGACCTGACAGCATCCAGGCGGGCGTTGATTTGAGCCAGAAGCGCTTGCGGGTCCGGGCTTGTTTCAAGTTCGCGACGGTAGGCGGCTTCGATCCCGCCTTCCAGCGGAAGCGAACCCCAATCCCCTGACGGCCAGGCAAATCGTTGAACAAACCGGTGACGATTGGTCATCCCGGCGCCGCCAACACCATACAATCGCCGCAATATGACTTCGGCGGCAGGAACTCGGGCCTGATACACCGCTGAAATCGCCCGTGCCGCGTAGCGAATCGCGCCCCTTCGCTCTGCGGTGCGGCCAATCGAGATTCCTGGCTGGTCGGTCAGCGTTACAATCGGCAGATGAAACGTGTCACACAAATCCACCAGCCGAATCATGGCGTCGGCGCCTTCGACCGAGAGCGCACCACCTCCGACGCAGCAATCAAACGTCACGACGCCAACCGGATGCCCATCCAGTCGAGCCAGTGCAGTCACCACGGAGCCGCCATATTTGGCCAGTTCAAAAATTGAACCTTTGTCAAAGACGGCTTCAAGGATGGGCCTGATTTTGTACCGTTGTTTGCGGTTTTTTGGAATCGCGCCAATGAGCCATTCTTCGCGCCGGTCAATTGGATCCAGCGTTGGTTCAACCGGCGGCAACTGAAACACATTCTGTGGCAGATAGGAAAGAAACTGGCGAACCATGGCAAACGCATCAGCTTCGGTTGGGACAATCACATCCACCGCGCCACTGTTTCGGTGAACCAGTGCTCCGCCAAGGTCTTCCTTGGTGACCAGTTCGCCAGTTCCGAATTTGACGACTGGCGGCCCCGCAACCATCAACTGGGCGGTGTGTTCGGTCATCACCGAAAAATGCGATGCCACGACGCGAGCCGCACCCAGGCCCGCCACCGAACCCAGACAGGCAGCCACCACCGGGACCACACTCATATTGTCAACCACGTAATCCCAGCCCGGATTGAATGGCACATAGGTAAACCCGTGCGTTTCAAGCAGTTTGACGCTGCCACCGCCGCCAGTCCCATCCACCAGGCGCACGATTGGAATCTGCAGACTGTTGGCCATTTGTTCAGCATAGATTTGTTTGGCAATGATGGCGGCATCGGCGGCGCCTCCGCGAACGGTGAAATCATCGCCGCCGACCACAACTTTTCGGCCATTGATGTTCCCGGTGCCACAGACAAAATTTGCAGGAACGAAACTCTTTAACTTTCCAGCCTCGTCATAGTGGGAAGTCCCGGCCAGGACGCCTTTTTCGTGAAATGTTTCAATATCGAGGACGGCGTCAATCCGCTCGCGAACGGTCAATTTACCTTGGGAATGATGTTTGGCGACCTTTTCGGCGCCGCCCATCTCGCGGGCGAGTTCTTCGCGTTTGCGGAGTTCATCAATTTCTGGTTGCCAACTGGTGGTTTGTTCTGGTTTTGCGCTCATTGTGGGAGTTCAGGGTTTAGGGTTCAGGGTTCAGGGTTCAGGGTTTCTTTGAACCTGGTGCTTCGTTCCTGGTTCTTGGTTCTTCAAAGAATTGGTGCCAAAGTACCAAGTACCAAGTACCAAGCACCAGGTTCCAGGCAGCAGGCACGAGATACCAGGCAGCATTGATCGGTTGAGTTTTTGAATCGAGAATCTCTATTCTAACTGAAGCTTGCTGGTCGTGACACGTTGTTGTGCAGTAACTTGAGAAGAAACTCATTAAATTTACCTGGAGTGTTTCACCAATGACTCATCTTGAACTGGTACAGGAACTCTACGCCGCCTTTGGAAGACGTGATACAGACGCCATTCGCCGGATTTTTCACCCAGAGATTGAATGGATTCAAAACGCAGGGTTTCCTGGCGGCGGGACCCATCACGGGACAGAAACCGTGCTCACGGACGTGTTTGCCAAATTTCGCGTCGAGTGGGAGACCTGGCAGGCGATTGTGACCGAATGGCTCGATGCCGGTGACCACATTATTGCCATTGGTGTGTATCGGGGAACATTCAAAACGACGGGGCGTTCGATGGAAGCCGCCTTTGCGCACGTCTACACGGTGCAGGATGGCCGTATTGTGAAGTTCCGCCAGTACACTGACACACTCAAAATTGCCGAAGCCCGCCAACCGGCTTCACTCACCCCGAAACACTGAGGCTGATTGTGAAAGAACTGAAATCCTGTGGCATCCTGTTGTTTGATTCGGCCCGTTACGAACGATTTTTACTCCTGCGGCATGCCAGCCGGTACGACCTGCCCAAAGGCCACAAAGACCGTGGCGAAGATGATCTGGCCTGTGCCCTGCGCGAAACCTGGGAAGAAACCGGGATCGAATCTGATCAAATTTCCCTCGATGACAATTTTCGATGTGAAATCGTGTATTTCCCAAGGTACAAACGCTTTTGTTACGAACCAGTGAAAAAAACGCTGGTGATGTTCCTTGGACATTTGATCCAGGACGTGGACATTGATCTCACTGAGCATTTCAGTTTTGAGTGGGTCACCTGGGCGCCACCGCATCGGATTCAGGAACAAAGCATTGATCAGGTGCTGGCCGAAGTTGAACAGTACTTTTCCAGGCGATTTCCCTCGACACTATGATACACTGGAAACCTTTTAAGCATTTCACTTTACAGGGAAACCAGCTATGAGTACCACGGTCAAACCTGCCACCATCGAAGACCTGTATCAAATTCCTGAGACCGGTAAAGCCGAGCTTGTGAATGGAGTGTTGATGCCTATGCCGCCAACCGGAGGTGACCCGGCACAAGCCGGCTTTGAAATTGCAGTTTCGTTACGCCAGTATGCCCGCCAAACTCAAACTGGAATTGCGGTTCCGGATAATGCCGGGTTTATTGTGGATTTGCCCCATCGTCAGTCTTTTAGCCCTGATGCGGCTTATTACGTCGGCCCAAATCCAGGAATGCGGTTTTATCAAGGAGCGCCGGTCTTTGCAGTTGAAGTTCGGAGCGAAAATGACTATGGGGAAAAAGCTGAGGAACGAATGCAGGCCAAACGCCAGGATTACTTTGCCGCTGGAACAATCGTCGTTTGGGATGTGGATTTACTTGGTGTAGACGTGGTGAAAGTGTATCGAGCAGACACCCCTGACCAACCCACCGTCTACCGCCGAGGAGATCTGGCTGAGGCTGAACCCGCTGTCCCCGGCTGGACATTTGAAGTTGATGCCTTGTTTGGGAAGTAACAACGAATGTGGTTTTCGCCCGCAGGGCGCCGGAGAATAGCCGGTGGTCGCGCTGCTTTGAGCGCTACCACCGGATCAGCAGCCCCATCAGTTCGCGCCCGGATGGGCGCTGGAGAATCCATTATGTCTTCAACCCATTTTAGTCTGTATTACCATATTGTCTTCAGCACCAAACACCGCCAGCCACTGATTTCCCAGGATTGGAGACCTCGACTTCATGCGTTCCTCGGTGGTGCCATTCGAACACTTGGTGGGGTTGCGGAAGCCGTTGGAGGAACGGCGGACCATGTTCACCTTTTGATTACCCTTCGAACTACCCACAGGCTCGCTGATGTGATGCGCGATCTTAAACATAGCTCCTCACAGTGGGTCCACGAAACCTTACATATTCGGAATTTTGGATGGCAGGATGGGTACGGAGTTTTCACGGTAAGCCCTACAAACATTGACAAAGTAAAGAGTTATATTCAAAACCAGGAAGGCCATCACCAACGACGGACTTTTCGGGAAGAATACCTGAATTTGCTGAAAATGAGCGGCGTCGAATTTGACGAATCCTTGATTGAATAAATAGATTCCAGCGCCCTCCGGGCGCAAAACGAGCCGGACCAGAATCCGGTGGTGTGCCCAAAGCGGCAAACCACCGGCTATTCTCCGGTGCCCTGCGGGCAAAAGCCCATTTCAGACACGATTGTGTCTCCTCACCCAATTTTCTTCAGATCCGGTGTGTGACCAAAGCGGCGCAACCGACCGGCTATCCGAACTGTAGCCTTTCAGGATGCTCAATCCAACTACAAAGCTTCAGAATGCTGGCTTATGAATCAAACCCCTGAAATTATCAACTGCACGTTTATTTTCAAATGCCCACAACAATGGGAACACCTCCAGGGAACTCTTGACCCGAAGGAACGCTTTTGTCCGTTGTGCCAGAAGTCAGTTCGATTGATCGAATCTCAAGCAGAACTGGAACGCTTTGCCCATCAACCGCAATGTGTCGCAATCCCTCATGCAGTCGAAACCGAGGCTGAAACCGAAGAGTTTGAACTTCCTGGCTACACAGTGGGCGCGATGGCCCCGCCTGTCAACGAACCAGTCCTTTGGGTTGATCTGTATCTTAAGCCGGTTGAAAAACTTGATGCCCGGCAACTGAAAATACTTCGCGAAGTTCTGAACAGCACCGAAAATTTACTACACCTTCGACGCCATTTTGCGACCGGGCACCGGGAATTGCTGCTTCAGAAAATGACTCACTGGCAGGCGAGAGAGATCGTTGAAAACCTGGGGGTCGTTGGACTTATTGGAATCATCGAAACGACGAGGTGAGCAATGAAACAAAAATCAGAACCAAATCAATCAGCAACATTTTCAACACTGTATCCCAGAACAACTGAGTGGGTTCGGGATTATGGATGGATTGAAATCGGATATTCAGATGGCCCACCGATCTTCGTCCGGGCATTGGATGAAGGTGGCACTATTTGGGAAGGAAAGAACAAATACCCATCTATCGAATTAGCCATGGATGATCTTGAACAAGCACTGGATGACTATATGACCAATGAACTGGGACTATGACAATTTCTGAAGCACAAGCCTCTATCGAAGACGCCGAAGAATGGCAACTCTGGCTTGAACCAGTCACCCAACTGACGTTTGAACAATTAAACTACCTTCGCGAGATTCTTGCCCGATTTGGCAACGACCACAAACCGGAAAATGTGCTTCAAATTCGAAGTCGGTTTTGCGATGGGAACCGACATTTGCTGCTTGATAACATTTGGGCAGGTCATTTCAAGGAAATGAGTTACAAGCTCAGAGAACTCCAAATTCCCCACACCTTTTGCTGATTTCCAGTGCTGAAGAATTGAGCTTTGCCCGCAGAGCGCCGGCTATTCTCCGGTGACCTGCGGGCAAAAGCCCATTTCAGACACGATTGTGTTTCCTCACCCAATTTTCTTCAGCCCGACTTCTTCCGCCCCAAGCCCTCAGCCCTGGTTTTTTCAGCCCCAGGCCCGTTTTCTTCAGCCCTCAGTCCCCCTTCCCTGGCATGAAATGGGGAATACCGTTTCGTTTCCGCAATCAACTGTTCCCATAGACGGGCACCAGATGGCCTGAAAACCAGGTGCTTCCCTTACTTCTTAATGCTGTATCTCCTTTCAATCATTGAAGTAACACGGCTGATCCCCATTGCCGATACCGTGGCACGCCACTTGTCTCCCAAGACGAATAAACAAGGAAAAAGTCATCTAATTGAAAAACAGAGCGTTAGCAATTTCATACCTTATACATTCCAAAGCACCCACTTGAGAGGAGTGACTACATGCGAATGATCTGGAATGATTTTCGGTTTAGTCTTCGGATGTTTACCAAACACCCGTTGGTAACCAGTGTCACAGTCCTGACGCTCACGTTGGGGATTGGCGCCAACACGGCAATTTTCAGTGTGATGAATGCGGTTTTGCTCCGCCCACTTCCCTTTCACGAAGCTGAGCGACTGGTGATTGTCAGTGACACCTTTCGTGCTCCGGGGTCTGAATCTCCTGATGTCAGCGTATCTCCGCCAAATTTTGATGCCCTTCAGCACCGGACTCAAAGCTTTGAACGCGTTGGCGCTTTTGTCAATGATGGCTTCAATGTAACCGGAGCACATGAGCCGGAACGGGTCGAAGGCGGTCGGTTTTCAGCCGATGTACTGCCTACGTTTGGGGTCCAACCGCTCCTGGGTCGAAATTTTCTACCTGAGGAAGACCGACCGGGCAATCCGGCGCCAGTGGCCCTGATCAGCCATTCCTACTGGCAGCGACAGTTTGGAACTGATCCACAAATCCTGAATCAACCCATCACCATCAATGACGTCAAACACACCATTGTCGGGGTATTGCCGGCTTCTTTTCGCTTTCCGTTCAACGCTGAACTGTGGGTGCCGCTCGCCCTTGATCCGCACAACGCCACTGACCGCCAGCGGCATATACTGGGCATACCCGCCCGGATAAAGCCGGGTAAAGAACTGCAGGAAGTACAAACTGAACTCAATCTCCTGGCGGCTCAACTGGAAAAAGAATATCCCGAAACCAACTCAGGCTGGGGATTTCTGGCGACTCCGATACGGGAAGAATTAACTGGAAACTTCCGCCCAGGATTGCTGGCGTTGTCTGCCGCCGTGGGGTTGCTGTTGTTGATCGTGTGTGCCAATGTGGCCAGCCTGCAACTGGCCCGGTCAACCGTCAGACAGAAAGAAGTCGCGATTCGATCTGCGATTGGTGCCAGCCGAGGCAGGATTGTGCAACAGTTCCTGATTGAAAGCCTGGTGTTGTCATCACTTGGCGGAGTGCTGGGCCTGATGGCAGCCTACTGGTGCCTTCCGCTGTTAAGACTTCTGGTACCATCAACCACGCTGGTGACATTTTTTCGGGATTTGAGCCTGGATCACCGGGTTTTTGGATTTACTCTGGTGGTGACCGTGGTGACGGGCATGATGTTTGGTGCCCTTCCCGCCATCAAAGCGGCCCGGATTGATCTGACCTCCGTATTGAGCCAGGGCGGGCGTACCGCCGGGACACAAACCGGGCGCCGGGTGTTGAGCGGCTTTGTCGTCGCTGAAATTGCTCTCGCCACCGTTCTGCTGGTCGGCACGGCCCTGGTGGTCCAGAGGTTACAGCAACTCCTCAAAGTTGACCTTGGGTTTCAACCCGAACAGGTGCTGACTCTTCGAATTGACCTTCCAATCGAAAAGTACCCCGAACCTCAGCAACGCGAAGCGTTTTACACTGAAGTGCTCGACCGGATTCAGGCCATTCCAGGAGTGGTTGCCGTTGGGGGAACGAGTGAACTCCCGCTTACTTTTCCAAATACCCTGGCCCGGCTCACGGTTGAAGGACGACCGCCAGCCTCCGCCAGCGAAGTGCTCACCACAACCCATCGGTTGATTACTCCTGGCTATTTGACTGCCATGCGCATCCCAATTCTCAAAGGCCGTGCGTTGGACCAAACCGATATGCTCCCGGATGCACCGGGAGTAGTGATGGTCAGTGCTGGCATGGCACACCGGTTTTGGCCAGGTCAGGAAGCATTGGGAAAACGGGTCAAACGCGGCGGACCGGATTCGACCAATCCCTGGTTGACAGTGGTTGGGGTTGTGGCTGATGTAGTCAACGAACAGATTGATGATCCGAACACCTCTGCCTGGTATCTCCCGCGTGCCCCGCATGATCGGGTACTGAGCACCGACTTCTCCCGCAATGTAACCCTGGCCGTTCAGACCAGTGGCGAACCAACCAGGCTTTCCCGAACTATTTGCGAAGCAATCTGGGCCGTTGATCGGCATCAACCAGTTTATGAGATCGCCCCCTTAACCAATCGGATTGGTGCGGCTCTGGCTCAAAATCAGTTTCGGGTCTGGCTGTTCGGCATATTTGCCGCCGTGGGATTAACGCTGGCGGCGGCTGGCATCTATGGCTTGATTGCCTACTCAATGACCCAGCGCACCCAGGAAATCGGCATCCGGATGGCACTTGGGGCTCACCCGAATGACATCCTCAAGTTGATGCTGGCTCAAGGCATCGGATGTGCCCTGGGTGGGTTGGGAATCGGAATCACCGTCGCGGCTGGACTGGCCCAGATGGTGAACCGACTTCTGTTTTCTGTTCCAGCTTTCGATATCGCGACCTTCAGTACCATTTCACTGGTGTTGATTGTGGTCTCAGGTGCAGCAGCCTATTTCCCAGCACGTCAGGCCGCCCGGCTCGACCCTCTTGCCATCTTGCGCCATAACTCCCAATGAACAAACCATTGGGCTGAGGGATGAAGACTCGCAGGCTCGGGGGCAATCGAAGGGATGAAGGATGAAGGATGAAACAAAACCCGTTCTTCAGCCCTCAGCCCCTAACCCGCCTTCTTCAGACCGATGTCTTTCAGCCTGACTTCTTCAACTCTATTCCCTACTGCTCGTCTCCCAGTCCGGTCCATTCGCCGGAGACCACAAAACTGGCCCAGTAATACGGATGCCGAAACCGCTGGCTCTTGAGCATTTCAAGCTGAACCTGGCGGAGTGCTTCGGTGCGGCCTTCACCGGCTTTGAGTCGGATGTAATAATCCACCATCAGTTTTCGGGTTCCCAGATCCGACACCGGCCACAGACTCAGCATTTGCGTTTCGCTCCCGGCGAGCACCATTGCCCGGCGCAGGCCATAGACACCTTCGCCGGTTTTGACTTCGCCAACCCCGGTATTGCAGGCGGAGAGCACCACCAGCTTTGTGCCGCTTAAATTGAGGTGGGCGGCTTCAAGCGCGGTTAAGGTACCGTCTTCGGTTCCGCTTTCGCCACGATTGGCGCCTGCCAGAAAGATACCTGACTGGAACGGGCCCACATCAAACTTTGTATCACTCCCTTTGATTTGAATATCCCGGTTTTCAGTCTCCTCAATCGGATCAGCGGATAGAGTCACGTCGGAAGACCGATCCAGAAAATACCCGTGCGTCGCAACATGGAGAATCTGTGGCCCATTCACCTGTTTGAGTGCCTGTTCAGTGGCCTCGCCCCGGACTTTTAATCTGGAATCTGGCAATACTTTTGCAATTTGGACACCTTCCTGCGCGGTCTCAATCAGGCGTTTTAATTGAGCCAGTTGGATTCCAGCCACCTGTGGACCACTTCCCACTGCATAATCCGGATCAGCCACCACCAGTGGTGGCTCGTGGCTGTTTGTTTTCACCTGGAGCCGCAATAAATCACGACCACTCGTCAAATAATGGAGCGGTTGCTTTTCAATCAGGTAGGTCCCACGCTCGTCCATCAAGGCAGCAAACGGCACCAGGTTGAGTTCCCCTTCTGGCGCAAGAAATAAGGTCGTCCCAGGTTTTACCAGAGCTACAACTGGCTTGATCACAAACTGGTACAGACCTTGTGCCAGAATCCTGAGTTGCTGGTCCGGCAGAACGACTGATCCAATGTTCGACTTTTTGGCATTTCGGGATTCAGCCTTGATCAACCGGCTTCGGGTGCCAGGTGACTGTTGGAGCAACCCCCGAAATTCCTTCGTGGTGGCATCAATCTTTTCGACTTCCCCCAGGTCAACCCATTTCGGATCAGCTTTCGGTTCAATGATATAGGCCAGATATCGGGGTTTGGTGTTCAGTGAACTTTGGGCGTTTTGCAGGGGCTGATACAGGGTAAATTCAATCAGTGCCGTATTTTCAGGAATGGCGGCCTGTACATTTTGTAGTGTCACAGGTTGGGTTTGAACCCGATACTCAGCGCTTCGCCGACTGATTTCAGCCTCAAGTTGATCAACCTCAGTTTCCAATTCCTGAACCAGTGCCTGAAATCGCTCAGGTTTGGTCGTTCCAGGCCCTTTCACCGTCAGGTTTGAAAGCCGGTTTTGGGCGTCAATCAATTTTTCAAATATCGCCTGATCCTGGGCCGTAGCTCGTGCCTGAATCAGCCTGAGCGTATCAGCCATCACATCCAGGGCCCTGCCCTTGCGTCTCAAGACTGAAGTCACCGCCGCGTTGATGGCTGCCTGATTGTGCGGGGCATACTGAGCTTGCAGCGCAAGCAGATGATTGGCACCCCATCTGGCCCGATTTAGATACAATACTTTTTGCCGCTCAGAACCAAGACTGATGTTTTTCAGAAAATCCTGTTCGACCACTTCATTACTTTTCATTCCAAAGGCCAGCGCCTGTTCAATCTTGCCACTCATCTGGTAAATATGTGACAGGTTACTGAAATACATCCCTGGCTCCGTAAATCGAACATTTGTATTTTTCTCCTGAATCGAAATAGCTCGCAGCAGGGCCGCTTCAGCCTCTGGATATTTCTGCTGTTTCTGGTTGAGTTGAGCAAGTAAAGTAAGCGGTACCGCCAATCGCGGGTGGCTGGGCCCAAATGCTTTTTCCATCAATGGCAGCACTTTTGTCAACGTGGCCTCAGCCTGGGATAGCTGACTGGTTTTAAGTTGGAAACCGGCCAGCCCGACCAGTCCGAACAGGCAATAAGGGTGGGTCGGTCCCAAGACGCTCTCGGCGTTGGTGCTTGCCTTTCGGTAATATAAACCTGCAGCCTCATACTCCTGAGACTGGAGCAACATTTCTCCCAAATTGATATGAAATAAAATGGTTTGCGGGTGTTTGTCGCCAAAAGCTTTCTCCAGGATTGAAACAGCTTCTGTCTGGTAGCGAATAGCCTGTTTCAAATCCGACCGCAACGCATACATATCAGCCATATTATTGAGAATCAGCGCAATACTTGGATGGCCTGGAGCCAGGTATTTCTTGCGGATGGCAATGCTCCGGGCATAGAACGGTTCGGCTTTAAGGAAATCACCTTGTTGATGGTACAACAACCCCAGGTTGTTCAATATCGGAGCGCAATTTAAAGAATCAGGTCCATTTGCTTTTTCAAAGCCCGCCAGCGCTTTGAGGTACATGGTTTCCGCCTGCTGAAAATTCCCTTTATGATCATTGACCAAAGCGACATTGTTACAGGTAATCGCTCGATTGGTGTCGGGAACCTGTGGATTGTGGTCAATGATGTCCAATGCCCGGGATAAATAGGGTTCAGCCTTTGCATAATTCCCGGCGCCATCGGCCAGCAACCCCAAAAGATTTAAAGGCAGGACCAGATCCTCATGGGTTGGACCAAGCGTCTTTTCAAACATGGCCAGGGCTTTGAGTAAGGCGGTCTCGGCTTCCCTGGGTTTCCCCATAATCCGGTGAAGATTCCCCAGTTCCTGATAGGCCAGGGCAATTAACTGATGATCTGCCGGTAACGCCGCTTCACCACGTTTGATGGCCGTTTCAGCCGTTTTCAGCGCATCCGGGATCCGATTGGAGGCAGAAAGCACCTGGATTTGACTGAATGACTGGTTGATTTCGGCTTCAACCCGATCCGTGGCGGTTGCATTTCGGAGTGTCTTCACTGTCAACTCAACCTGGCCAGGGGCCACATTTGGGTCAGGTGATTCGACTTCAATCTGGTAATTGCCTGCCGTATCGCTCACAAACCAGAGTTCTTCCGGTCCTTTGGTGCCGTTTGGACTGTCAACCTCAATCAGGACTTTGTCGTCAGGGCTTTTCAATCGAATGACAACGTCAATCCCCTGCTGGTCAGCCGTCAAATTCAGATACTGATTGGCTTGTAGCCGAAGGTGAAAAACTTTCTTTTCACCACTGTTGAACCCGACTTTGACCACGCTTCCCTGGGTCAAATCAGTCGTCGTTGAAGGACTGGAAGTTTGGGAACTCCCCTGTGCCAGGGGAACATTGATCGAGGTGGCCAGCAACCACACCATCAGGACACCACCTGTCAACGCGAAGGGACGAAACAGATGCTTCTTCATAAGACTTTTTGCAAACTGATTAGGCCAAAAAAATTGCAGGCAGGAGGTCGTGACCGGTGCAGTATGCCGGAATGGAGAATAAAAATTCAATTACTGGAAACTTGCTTGCCGTTCCTGGTAACCCATTGATTTCTTTGGAACATTTCTCAGGTGGTCGAGATCTAAATTCTTATCAC
Organism: uncultured Clostridia bacterium; assembly: GCA_964639175.1. Taxonomy (GTDB): domain Bacteria; phylum Acidobacteriota; class Blastocatellia; order Chloracidobacteriales; family Chloracidobacteriaceae; genus JACQXX01. The sequence continues at coordinate 6,513 of CAZXCE010000091.1, read as the reverse complement.
GCGAGGGAGATTCCCATCTCTTTTCATAACAACCAGTTCCATGATTCATAATTTATTCCCTGGTGTATGAATCTCACAATCCTCTCCGAGTCCCACCCCAAACGCGGCAAAGTCTGCCATCAAAGCGATGTGTTTGAACCGGTGACAGGTGTGTGCAAGCCATGTTCAGAAGTTGAAAGGCTCCAGAAAAATGCGGTTGTTCCAGTTTCAGTTCCGGTGCCCTGGTTTCGCCAGCTCTCCAGGCCGACACCAGAAGCAGTTAAAGCACGTCCCCTACCGCAGCGGTAAGATACTTTCTTTGTCCTCACATCAGGCCCCATCAGACCTTTTGAGCTTGACGGTGGATTTTTCTTTGGTCATAAATTGATTCCGCTTCATTCCATCTTTTTTCTAACTTGACAAGTTTTCCAGGTCAAGAAATCTATGGATAACCAGTATTGGCAACAAATTAAAGATATTTTCTTTGCCGCACTTGATTACTCCCCTCAGGAACGCCCTTCCTTTCTGAATCAGGCATGTGGAAGTAATGCAAATCTGCGCCTGGCGGTTGAACAATTTCTTGGGGCGTATGACGAAGCTGATAGTTTTTTGTCAGCCCCGGCAGTCAACCTGAGCTCTGATCCCCACCAATTTTTGTTCTCTCATGAAATTTCCAACCCCATTGGGCCATATCGAATTCTTCGTGAATTAGGCCAGGGGGGAATGGGCACGGTGTATCTGGCCGAACGAATTGATGATTTCCATCAACAGGTAGCTATAAAACTTATTAAACCGGGTTTGGGAATGGCGTTTACGGTTCAGCGGCTTCGTGCCGAACGCCAGATTCTGGCCTCTCTTGAACACCCATACATTGCGCGATTGCTCGATGGAGGTACGACAGTTCAGCAACTGCCATATTTGGTGATGGAGTATGTTGAAGGAACGCCAATTGACGAATATGCCGACCGGCTGCGACTTTCCATTGAGAACCGGTTGATTTTATTCCAAAAAATTTGTCAGGCCGTCCAATATGCCCACCAGAACTTAATTGTTCATCGAGACCTCAAGCCAGGAAATATCCTGGTGAACCAGGATGGGGTTCCAAAACTGCTCGATTTCGGCATTGCCAAACTGCTCAATCCAAATCCAATCTTTGAAGTTTCAGCCGACCTCCCTCTGACTGCCCTGCGAATGATGACGCCACAATATGCCAGCCCGGAACAGGTTCGAGGAGAGACCATCACCACAGCCAGCGATGTGTATTCACTGGGAGTCATTCTTTATGAACTGCTGTGCGGACATCCACCATACCGGGTTACAGGTAGCACATTTCACGAAATTGAACAGGCCATTTGTGAACAAACTCCGATGAAACCAAGTCTCCAGGTGGCTCAGACCATGCGCAGGAGGAATCGGAACACAGCTTCCAACCCTCTGGCCCAAACCACCGAGGTCAAAAGCCAGTTGCGAAGTACCCGCCCTGAACGATTGAGCAAACAATTGCAGGGAGATCTGGATACAATTGTCCTCAAAGCCCTTCACAAAGACCCATCGCGAAGATATCGCTCAGTGGAACAACTGTCCGATGATCTGTCTCGCCATTTGCAGGGATTACCAGTGTTAGCTCAACCGGATACATTTTCTTACCGAATGGCTAAGTTTCTCAAACGCAACCGGGGAGGAGTGGCCGCGTCACTGCTGATGATTCTCACACTCCTTGGGGGAATTGCGGCAACAAGCTGGCAGGCTGACCGGGCTCGAACTCAACAAGCCAAAGCCGAGCGGCGGTTTAATGATGTTCGAAAACTGGCCCAATCCCTGCTGCAGGAGGTCAGCCCCAAGATTTCAATGGCGCCAGACTCGCTCCCAGTGCAAAAACTCCTGGTTGAAAAAACACGGGACTATCTCGACAGCACCGCTCGAGAGTCTGATGGTGATCCCGCCCTGCAACGAGAACTGGCAATGGCCTATTGCCAGATTGGTGATATTGAAGGAAACCCCTACGCAGCCAATTTAGGTGATACCACGGCTGCCATTCAAAACTACCGTAAAGCCCAGGTGTTGATTGAAAAACTGGTCAGCGCCGACCCTCAGAACTTAGAGTATCTCTACACCTTAGCGACCTGTTACACCAATATGGGTGAGGTTTTTTCAAGTACGGGTGATATCCATCAGGCACTCTCATTCTATGAAAAGGGCTTACCCTTTCACGAAAAGGTTGCATTGGGCCGAAAAATTCCAGATACCCGGATTGAATGGATGGTTGCAAACTGTCGGTTTGGAAACATACTCAGTTATGCCGGTCAGTCAGAGGCAGCAACCGCGGCCTATCTCAAAGCCGTGCAAATCAGTGACCGGTTGGTGGCTGAAAATCCAGCCGACGAAAACACGCGTCGCCTTCAAGCCGGTATGTATCAGAGGTTTGGAGAACAGGTATTAAACACGGGGAATCCAGAAGATGCCCGGCTTATCTTTGAAAAATCTCGCTTGATTCTCGAACAGATCCTGGCTCAACATCCTGACTATCTTCTGGCTCAAAAAGGACTCAACGGGATTTATGAGAATTCCGGTAACGCACTGCTCAAGGCAGGAAAAACGGCTGAGGCCGTGACCTGTTTTACTGAAATGGTGCGCAACACTGAAAAACAACTGGCTCGAGACCCAGAAAATATCCAATGCTGGGTCAATCAAGCCAGCGGGCTGTCAAATCTGGCCGAAGCCCTGGCAGCCGAAGGAAAAAAGATCGAGGCCCTTTCCAAATACCAGAAAACACTGGCTCTCGTGGAGAAATTATCAGCAACTGATCCTCACAATATGAATTTCAGTCGTGCAGTTTTCAACACCAGACTGGCGATTGGACAAACCCTGATGGATCTCAATCGCCAGCAAGATGCGTTTACAATGGTGCGTGCTATAGCCGTTGAAATTGAAAACCTGGCACCACCGAAGACTCAAAATATTTATTTTCAGGCCACACTGGCCCAGGCTTTCATTTTGCTCGGAAAGCTCCAAAACCGGATGAGGCAACCTCACGCATCACGGACTTCAACCCTTCGGGGATTGGCAATTCAGAAAAAATTGGCTGACAGTTCCAGTGCCTTAATTGATCAACTCGAACGGTATGCCACATCCTTGAATACCTGTGAACCTGCTGATTTGCGAAATCCAACTGAAGCCCAGCACTATACAGCACGGGCAAATACTATGAAAAACAGACGGCTTTCTAACCTGGGGGCGGCACCGTTACCAACTTTTGAAGCACGTCATTAAGAAAGCCGTAACCGGTAGCTCTACATTCAACCGTGGAGGAAGGAAGTTTTGAAAGAAGAAAGGTCCATCAGTACTCTTGTCTTGAAGGAATAAAGAAAAACAGGAGGTGGTTTTTATGACCACGATTACGTGTGGGGCTACCAGGGAAAAAATCACCAGCCGTTCTGCTTCTTTTTCCTGGTTCTTGATGTTTGACCCTCTGGCCAGAACAGCCCGAATCAATGCTGAGTGGTTTATCTCGCATTGATTGTTTCATCTGGTGACATCACCCCAGGTGCATCAATGGCAACCAGGATGATTCGGGCTGCAAATTGAGTTCAGGCGCGGTCTGCTCGTCAGGATTGAGTTGGAGATTCAGATCTTTACAAACCCGATCAAATTTATTCTACCTGGTGGCAATCAGGCTGGTTTTTCCAACACCTCTGGCCCCAAGCATAGTAATTGGAAAATTGAGGGTAAATTCTGCTTCCATTGGCCCTTTCCTCATAATTTCAGAATGTTTGTAACGGGTTTAAATCAAAGGAACAGTCTTCCAAAATATTTTGGAATCTCTGTCTCAAAACCTGATATAGGCGGCACCGCTCTTCTGGTTTTGCCCTTTAACTCGACGTGCGGAAATTGGTAAACTTTTCGCTCACGTTTTTTCTTTTTAAAACTTCTACTGGGATTGCGAGGAGGACGAATGGCCGAAACCGACAATCACGATATAACCCACTTACTCATTGAATGGGGTAGTGGAAATCAGGCTGTCCAGGCCCAACTGATAGAATCGGTTTACCAGGAATTGCATAAACTGGCGTCAAGTTATTTGCGGAAGGAACGCCCTGACCATACACTCCAGCCAACGGCCCTGGTCCACGAAGCATACCTGATCTTGATTGACCAGAAGCGAGTTCAATGGCAGAACCGGACGCATTTTTTTGGAATTGCGGCTCAAATCATGCGGCGTATCCTGGTTGACTATGCCCGAAGCCAAAAGGCTGCCAAGCGCGGAGGAGAACACCTGACTGTCGCGCTGGAAGAAGCCTTTGGTGTTGCTCATCCAGCACAGAATGTTGATTTGCTGGCACTGGACACTGCCCTGCAGCGGTTGGAAACGTTTGATCCACAGCAGGCTCAGATTGTAGAACTCAGGTACTTTGCCGGGCTAAAAACTGATGAAACGGCTGAGGTTCTTGGGATTTCTCTGGCTACGGTCGGAAGAGAATGGAGTATGGCCAAAGCCTGGTTGTATCGTGAATTATCAGCCGGGAACTGAAAAACTCTCAGGTTTTTGTTCACAAACAAGTTCACCATTGAGAAAATATACGGAACCAATTTTCTTTCCTTGGGGTCTATCAGCGAGGGATTCCCAGGATAAAAAACCGTGCAATACACAAAAAATAGAACCAGCTTCTTCAATGCTTTCTGGGATTCCAGCGCAATACGAACTGAGGAAAGATGTATCTGAAAAGCTATAGATTTTCAGAATAAGAAACCACGGAACACACGGAACACACAGAAAATAAATCCAGATTCTTCAATAGTTTATGAAACTTCAAGAAATAGAAACTCAGGAACTATTTATCTGAAAAGCTGTATATCACCATTTTTTCTCTCCAATGAGGATCCGTAATGCATCTGACCATTCTCTCTGAATCCCGTCCCAAACGCTGTGAAGTCTGCCATCAAAGCGACCGTTTTGACCCAGCAACCAATTTTTGTGGCCGATGCGCGGCAGTTGAAATGCCGCAAAAAAATACTGTCATTTCAGTTTCAGTTCCCATACCCCAGTTTTGCCTGCTTTCTGAAATGACCCCGGATGAAATCGAAGAACTGCCCACCGTTGCACAACTTTCCGTTGCCTTATCATTACTGCATCTGCTGCTTTTTTATTTGAACTATTGCCTGAGGGTAATGCCACTGCATCACAAACACGACCTGTTCCGGTTCCGCCTCCTTGGAGAACTTGAACTTATTTTGCTTTTGAGCTTTTTTGGGGCCTGGCTGCTTGGTTTGTTTTGTTTTCGAACAGCCTGGAATTTATTTCCACAGTACAAAGAGTCTTGGATCTTTCTTTTTTCTGGGTTGATCTGCTTCTGGCCAACCATTCACATGATCTTCATTTTTATATCCAGTGGCGTTGGGCTTTTGGGTTCATCTGACGACATCTGTTGCTGCTAAATCTCATGCCGATTTCAATTTTCTCAGAATCTGGCGAAAGTTCTCTTACTGGTCTGGTACCCCTTCAAAAATGGACCGTGCTGGCGTCCCTGCCCCACATTGCCCTTTTCTACTTTGTTCATTTTTACCTGCGGTCACATCTCGACCGGTTTGAGATTTGGATCACAGAGTTATTCTTTATGGTATTGCTGGCCAGTTTTCCCATAAGCTGGTTTATTGGAATAACTTCGTTTCGACTTGCCAACGCATTGTTTCCAGAGAACAAAACACGCTATCTGCTTTTCCTTGGCACCTGTTTGCATTTTTTCCCAACGATTTGCCTGATCTACATTTACTTTGCCAGCGGGAAAGGACTTTTTGGATTTACTTGTTACTGTGCAACCGGGTAAGCCCAGGTACCAGTTTTTACCGCTGCTTACAGGTTAAAACTATGAATCTCACTATTCTCTCCGAATCCCACCCCAAACGCTGTGAAGTCTGCCATCAAAACGATGTGTTTGAACCGGTGACAGGTGTTTGTAAGCGATGTTCAGAGATTGAAATGCCCCAGACAAATAATGCGGTCGTTCCAGTTTTCGTCCCAGTGCTTCAACTTTGTCTGCTCTCTGAGCCAGCACCACAAGAAATCAAAGAGCTTCCAACGACAACAGTATTTTTCTTTGCTCTGTCGCTAGTATTTCCAACCTTTTTCTACCTTGTCTATTTTCTACCGGGTTTATTAAGCCCTTTTCAACAACCCTATTTTCAGCCATTTCTCTCAATAATCTTAATCACCATTGCCACCCTTAGTTTTTTTGGTGCCTGGCTTTTTGGTCTATTTTGTTTTCGAACAGCCTGGGATCTTTACCCACACTACAAAGAGTATCGAATATTCCTGTTCTCCGGATTGATGAGCTTTTGGCCGATCATTCACTTGGTAATTATTTTTATCGAAGGTGGTGTTGGTTTTTTTGGATCGTCTGACACCGAATGTTAACAGTTGAAGTGGATGCCACGTGCAACGAGTTGAACTTGGATACTGGGGTGCTCAACCATAAGATTTTGGTTTTGCACCGCGAAGCGTTGCGGTTCGGATAGCCGGTCGGTTGGCCGCTTTGGGCC
>CAZXCE010000090.1:0-18571 GCA_964639175.1 uncultured Clostridia bacterium | reverse complement strand
CTGGTTTTCTTTCATCCCTCATCCTTCATCCCTCATCCCTTCAATTGCCCCGAGCCCGTTTTCTTCAGCCCGGAACCGCTAAGATTTAAACAACTTATTCAGGAAGCCGCCTTCATTCTTGCTGGCTCTAATCTGATCGAGACCACGAATGGCGGTTTGCTGAGTTGAATCAAGCTTGAGGGCTTCTTCAAATTCGCGTTCGGCTTGCTTTGGCATTCCTGCCCGCATGTACAACTGCCCCAAACTCGCCCGACAGACAGCATTAAACGGATCGAGTTCAACTGCTTTGCGCAAAATAGGCTCGGCTTCCTTGAGGGTCTTTTGTTGTGTAGAGAGGCAATTCCCAAGCAAAAGGTAATAGCGCCCCTGACTGGGTTCAAGTCGAATCGCCTCTCGCATCAAGTGAGCCGCAACTACAAATTCTTTGGAAATGTACCGGTTCCGGGCTTCCAGGTACATGGTTTCTGCCCGTTGCGCGCGTTGCGTGGAGGATTCTTCTGCAGGCTTGATTGCGGCGGGTGGTGAGTACGGGGTTTCATTTAAGGCACTCACACCACCCGGAGTGGCCAGTGGTGGCACGGCTGGGTTTTGTGGAGTATGGTTGCGCAAGGCTTCATAACAGGTGGTGATGCGCGAGAAAATTTGCTCGATATCTTGCAGAACTTCCCGCGACAGTGTTCGATGACGATCTGGATGAAACTCTTTGGCAAACCGATGGTAGGCATCGCGGATGTCCTCCCGGGTGGATTGACGTGTCACCCCCAGGGCATCATATGGGTCGTTGCTTTTCAAACGTTCTTTTAATTGATTGAGCATTTCAACCACGGCCCCTTCGTTGGCTGCGGGTGGGGCTGGTTTCGGTACCGGTGAACTCACTGGCGTTTCTGGTGGGCGAGACTCGGCAGCCCGTGGGGGAGCACTCTCAGAAGACGGCAATGGCGTCAAAACCGGTGGCGTAGGAATTGAAACCGGTGGCCGTGGCAACGGGGCAGATACTGCCGCTGGTGGTGATACAAACGGCGACGATGATTGCTGGGCAGACGGCGGTACCAAAAACTGAGGCAACGGGGCTGAAACCTGGGGTGGTGAAAGCGGTGCTGAGTACTGAGGTATCGGAGGCGGAGGTGGGAGTGGTGCCGATTTGGATGATGTCGGCGTTTTGAGCATTTCGTAACAACTGGTGATCCGGGTAAACAGGAATTCCACCTCCTGGCGAACCTCTCGTGTCGCGCCTTGAAACCGATCTGGATGCAAATCTTTGGCTAAGCGGTAATAGGCATCCCGAAGTTCATCCTGGGTCGAATGCCACGTCACTCCCAAAATGATATAGGGATCATTGGTTACCAGTCGGTCACGCAACTTTGCAATCTGTTCCATCACCATCGGGTCGTTATTGGCGCTGGGGGCTTCGGCTTCGGTAACCACTGGCTGTGCCTGGGCTGCCTGGGCATAGAGTGATTTTGGAATTGAAATTCGCCCGGTTTTCTTATTGATTTTTGGCGCCCCCAGGCGTTCTAAAACACCAGCCGAAAGCAGTCCATAGGTGCCGCGCAGGACAACATCAGGTGGCGCCCCAGCCACGAGCAAGAGCTGGAGCACGTTCATGGGCTCTTTGACAGCATCAATGATTTGACGCTCAATTGGTTTGAGTGAAAGGGTTTGCAGGCGTAGCAAGGGGCTGGTACTCGGTCCGATCAACCGGTTTAAATCGCCAAGTCCGCGCTGAATCAACTGAAAGTCTTTGATCCGTCGAACCCCTTCTAAAATAATGCTGGCGGTTGAGAGGTCAAGCCGCAAATCAGCCGGAACGACATTATCCTGTGGGGTAAACTCATAGGTACCAGCCGGCCACTCAAACACAGAATACACAATATCCAGGATTTGAAATGTGACATTCATCAGCAAGTCACGATCCGAGAGAATGCCCAGCTCAACCAGGATCTGCCCAAAGCGTTTTCCAGGGCGCATGATGGCTGAAGCCCGCTCAAAATCAGATGGCGAGAGCGTTCCATGGCGCATCATGGTCTCACCAATACGATCTTCCTTCGCATCGCTGGAAGCAAAAATAATTGCGCCAAGCTCAAAATAAATAGCCTTTTGTCGCCCACGATAGCTGAGTTTCAGTTCCCCACTCTCGCGGTTGACATATAGCCGGCGAAGCACATCCGGGAGGCAATCTTGTGCTAATTCACCAGTACTCATTTGGGTATATTCCTCTCCACTCTAAAAGTCTTTGCACTCAGTAGCTTACAAGTAACTGACCTGCCCCCGCTGCAAGTCAGAGACATCGTCTGATCTCAAACGGCTGACCAGAAGATGGGTGTCCCGCAGATTGAATGAACACTCAGGATTGAAGGCACCGTTCAGCTTGATGCACAACCCTCTGCCTGTGAAAACAACTGAGTGGCAACCAGTCATTGGAACGGCACGATAGGTTTATATTGAAAGAATGACGACTGAGGCAATTGAAGTGATCTGCAAGAGAGTCTACCGACAAAGATAGCAGGAACCGGGCAGGGAAAAAAGGATCAACCGCTGACTTTTTTTACCAGAAGTCCTTTTTCAAGATTTCATCTCTCACAAGGTAAATCCTTCGATCTAAAAGCCAAACAGCCGCCTGGAAATCAGTTCCAGCGGCTGCCTGAAGAAGATCGCGTGAGACCAGGCTTACTGGTGAACCCGCATCTGGGGTTGTGGTCGCGCCGGGCTGTTATTGATGTTTTCAATCGTATTGAGCGTGGTCATAATCGGATTGGTCTCTTCAAGAATCTGCTTGGTCGTTTCAATATTGGCCAGCAGGGTTTCAAAGGTCGAGTCCAGCGTGGTAATGCTTTCCATGGTGTTCATGGTGACCACCTGATCATTGACCAGAGAGAAGAAATTTTCGATTGACTTTAATTGCTCTTCAACATGCCTGACACTGCGCTCAATATCATCAAAGGTAGCCAGGCGACGGTTGAGCAATTCCAGATTTTTTTCCATCAATATCCGGGTTGGCCCATCGGCTCGTGCCATATCGCGCTGGGTCTGCATAATCTGGTTCAAAATGGATTGCCGGTTGACCGAACGCAGGTGATATTTACGGCGACGATACATGTCCAGAAAATCCACAAAGGATTCCCACATCGAATCGAGGCAGTTAATCGAGAGGGGAATTTCCTTGAGACCAGTGAATTTTTTGTAATTGTCGTAAATTTTTGATTTCATCCAGCGGAGGTATTCAACGGCTTCACGTTCGCGAGGGTCAAACGACTTGATGCGTTCCTCGCGCTCACGCCGCCGCAATTCCAGATTGCGTTGGGCTTCGCGTCGTTCGACCAGTCGGCGGTAGAAATTGCTGGTTGGCACCAGCGCCAGATAGGCTACCTCAGCCGAAAGCCCCGCTGCCAATGGCAACCAGCTTTCCCCTTGCGAAGCAGCAGTAAAGGCGGCTGCAGCCGCAAAACCCACCATCGCCCAAATATTTAAAGGCTCAGTTACGGCTTCTTTTAAATAGTGCATTTTTGAAATCATAGCCCAACGCCAGCCGTACGGGATGAGGTAAATTAAAATTTTAATTTACCTGGTCTGAATCAAGACTTTTTCGAAGTTGAACGGCAAATGTTAATCTAACGCACCCACTGATGAACGACAAGGGCCGAGCCCCTGAAAAATTGGTCCAATTTCGAACAATCAACCCGCTTTTTTATCCTGGCGTTGGGAATCCTCCTTTGGATAGTGAATCAGGTGGCTGACACCCAGGGTGGAAATCAGTCGCGCTCTACGGGTAATTGCTTTTTCCGGTTGCAATTAACTTGAAATTTTCAACTGATGAAAATCAATCAACCTGGCTCACGCTTTCTTTCTGAAACTATTGACACCAGACCGCATGGCAGCCAGTATGGGCACCAACTCCCCAAACGTTGATCGAGCCTAGAGGGGCCCCTTCTGTAACGTCCATTCCTGCTTCGTGGAGAGTCTCCAGCCGTGAAAAAATATGACTTAATCGTGATCGGATCCGGTCCAGCCGGTGAAAAAGCGGCGGCCCGGGCAGCCTATTTCGGGTTTCAGGTCGCGGTGATTGAAAAAGCGCCACGGGTTGGCGGCGCCGGTATTTTGACCGGCACCCTGCCATCGAAAACGCTGAAGGAAACCGCACTCTATTTTTCTGGAAAACTTGACAAAGGCCTCTATGGCGTTGACCGCCAGTTTTCACGTGAAACCTCAATCGGAGATTTCATGTTCCGCAAGGACTTTGTCACCACCAGTGAAAGCAACCAGATGCACAACAATTTGCTCCGGCATAAAATTGATGTGTACTTTGGTCTTGGTCAATTTCAAGATTCACACACAGTTCACATCCAAAAAGCTGATGGTGAGGAACTCATCACCGCAGACTATATTCTGGTTTCAACTGGTTCATACCCATATCACCCTCCACATATTCCCTTTGACGGCAAGCGAGTCCACGACTCAGACACGATTTTGACGCTTGATCGCTTTCCGCACACCCTGGCCGTGATTGGTGCCGGGGTCATCGGCTGTGAATATGCCACTATTTTTTCAACGGTTGGCACCAAGGTGTTTCTCGTCAACTCAACCGATGCGATCCTTCCCTTCCTCGATAAAGCAATTTCGCAGGCGCTGGTTGATAAAATGAACAAAGATGGAGTTGAAATCCTGTTCAACACCTCATTTGACCAGATTGACGTCCCGGCTGATGAATCGCAGCCAATCCGCATCCCGCTCAAATCAGGCCGGACACTCGAAGTTGATATGTTCCTGTATGCCGCCGGGCGGTGCGGCAATATTCGCGGACTCAACTGTGACCGTGCAGGCATTCACCTTGGCCCCCGTGAAACTATCCTGGTTGACACCGACTATCGGACCAATGTTCCCCATATTTTTGCGGTTGGCGACGTCATTGGGTTTCCAGCCCTGGCCAGCATCAGCATGGACCAGGGTCGCATCGCCGTCAGCAATATGTTTAATGTCGGTGATGTAAAACAATTTGCCAAAGTCTACCCCTTTGCCATCTATACCGTCCCCGAAGTCTCGATGGTCGGACTCACCGAAGAAGCCGCCCAAAAAGAAGGGCTCGATTTCTGCACCGGACAGGCACGCTATGGCGACATGCCGCGCGGCAAGATTATGGGCACCGAAGATGGCTTGCTGAAAATCCTGTTTACCCGCGAAGATCTCATCATCCGTGGGGTACACATCATGGGCAATATTGCCTCGGAACTCATCCACTATGGATTGACACTGGTTCAGGATCAAAAAACGCTCCACGATGTGATTGCAACCATTTTTAACTACCCGACGCTCCACGATTTATACAAATATGCCTGCTATGACGGACTTGGAAACCTGGCTGGCCGAAAACTCAAGGATTAAGGTCGGGTTCCGGGTTCCGGGTTCCGGGTTCCGGGTTCCGGGTTCCGGGTTCCGGGTTTTCGAATTTATGTCCCTTTCGTCTTTTTCCCAAACCCCAAATCCTGACAAGATGACCGACTGACAAGGTAACAGGGTGATTTTTTCATCCCTCATCCTTCATCCCTCATCCCTTTCGAAAACCCTGAACCCTGAATCCTGAACCCGAGATTTCCCATGGCTTCCCGAAAACGCTTCTCACGACATCACACCAAAAAACAATCATCCCCGGCGGCCAGTTCACCCAGCGCCCCTCAATTGACCCGAACTGAAACCGTCACTATCGAAAAATTGATCTATGGCGGTGATGGGCTGGCCCGACTGGCCGATGGCCGAACCTTGTTTGTTCCAGGTGTGGTCAGCGGCGAAAAAGTTGAAGTTGAAATCACTGAATTGCGCCGCACGTTTGCTCGGGGACGGCTCACGCAAGTCATCGAAGCCTCACCAGACCGCATCGAGCCACTCTGCCCGCACTATGGCCGCTGTGGAGGATGCCACCTGCAGCATCTTTCTTATCCAGCACAAGTCGCAGCTAAATCAGAGTTTATTCGTGAAGCGCTTCAGCGAATCGGTGGTCTTGTCTGGCCTGAGGCGATTCCGATTCGAACCGGGCCCGAATGGCACTATCGAAATCGGACCCAGTTCAAACTTCACTTCAATCCACACACCAAACAGTCCGAAGCCGGCTTTTTTGCCGCCCATTCCCACCGCATTGAACCAATCACCGAATGCCGGGTTCTGGATCCATCGTTAAATCAGGTGTTAACGCGCCTGACGCATCTCCCCTCAACCCATATTTCAGCAGCCGTCGTAACCTTAGATCTGGCAACTGATGCGGCGGCGGGGCAAGACTCATCCGAATCAGCTTCGATTTCAGCATCATTGCCATTTGTCGGGCTCTCTACCAGACCTATCGTGCGCCAGGTGGCCGGTTTTCAGTATCGGTTTGATACCGAATGTTTTTTTCAGGTCAATTCATTTTTACTCGACACACTGGTAGAGGAAGTTCTTTCCAGTCTCACCAGTTCGCCCGACGCCAAGGCCATTGCCGTGGACCTGTATGCCGGGGTGGGCTTGTTGACCCTGCCGCTGGCCCATCGGTTTCACCGTGTATTTGCGGCTGAAGCCGCGCCACATACCGCTCATTTTGCCGAAATCAACCTCAATGCAAATCAGATTCCCAACGTAACCTTTCAGCGGTTATCAACTGAAGAATGGTTGATCGAACATCTTGATCTGGTTGATCAGGTTGCCTTTGCCGTGGTGGACCCACCCCGCGCCGGGTTAAGCCCTGAAGTCGTGAACGGCCTGATCAATCTCCGCCCGCAACGCCTCGTCTATGTCTCCTGTGACCCCTCCACCCTTGCCCGTGATGTGCGCCGGCTGAGTACGGCTGGATTTGTGATTGAGACCATCACCGGAATTGATTTTTTCCCCCAAACCTACCATATTGAAACCGTTGTCCAGATGCGCTGGGAAGGCTTCAACTAAAACTTCAAATAGAAATCCATAAAACTAACTAAATAAATAAGTTATCAAGATGAATTTAAACTGCATCTTGTGACTTTTTTCCAGCCTTTGCGCTTGACACAGTGTTTTTCAGTAACGTAATATTCGATCCTGTGGAAAAAAGTGGCCAAAAGTCGCTTTTTTTAGCGTTTTGCCTATCAAAACCTCAAGTTACACGTTAAGCCCTTCACATTTGATTTCCCGAACGTTTGCTGTGACCAGTAGCTGCAATGGACCTCCAGCGTAAGTTCTTTTGTATTCAAAGAGTTGGGCTACTTTCTGTCCCAAGGTGCGTTGTGAGTTTGGTGACGCATCCCACACCAGAGGCCCGACGGGCACAACCATCGCCACAGAAACGATGCTTGACGGTGAGCACAGAGCGAGGATGAGCCCATGCTGCGAGGGAATCATACAGCCCGCATTGATGACAAAGGGCGGTTAAAGATCCCAACTCCCTTCCGGCGATTGCTTGAAGAACGGTATGGCCTGCTTCTCTATATCACCAGCCTGACGGGTGAATGCGCTCGCATCTATCCGATGCCGGAATGGACCGCGATTGAAAACCGACTCCTGGCGCTTCCGGTGATGGATCCGGCCCGCCGCAAGTTTCTGGATCGAACCAACTATTACGGTCAGGAAGCTGAAATGGACACCCAGGGACGGGTTTTGATTCCGTACCAGTTGCGGTCAAAAGCTGAAATGCTGGGTGACGTCGCGGTGCTTGGGTATCTGAATTACCTTGAGGTCTGGAGTCTGGAACGGTTTGAAGCTCGACTGGCAGCCGATCCATTTACCGATGATGACGCGGCGGCATTGGCCAGACTCGGAATCTAGCCACCGCACACTGCAAATTATGAATTATGAAACAGCTAACCACTTATAGTTGAATAAGATAAGCTCTTCATAGTTCCTGTACACGGCAATGATATTTGAGAAATCAGCTCCTTTGATACAACACCTGCCTGTTATGGTGGATGAGATCCTGACGTTGCTGGAACCTGAGCGCGGTGGGTGGATCGTGGATGGAACGCTTGGTCTGGGCGGCCACACCGAAGCATTTCTGAAACAATCGGAAACGGTTCGTGTCCTGGCAATTGATCGTGATACCGAAGCGCTGGCACTGGCTCGCCAACGACTGGCCCCATTTGTGGACCGTGTCCTGTTTGTTCACGGAGATTTTCGCGATCTGCGCCACATCCTGACCCAACACCATCTCACGCAGGTTTTTGCTATTTTGGTTGATCTTGGGGTTTCATCCTGGCAGCTTGGTCAGGCCCATCGGGGGTTTAGTTTTCAGCTCAATGGCCCACTCGATATGCGCATGGATCAAACCAAATCTGTGACCGCAGCAGAACTGGTGAACACGCTTTCGGCTGAGGAACTGGCCAACGTGATCTTTGAATATGGTGAAGAACCGGCTTCCCGGCGAATTGCCCGTCGCATCGTCAATGAACGTGTCAAACACCCGATTGAAACGACGGAGCAACTGGCTGAACTCGTCCGACGCGCAGTTCCCTTTTCACCGAAACAGTTTCGAATTGATCCAGCGACCCGGACCTTTCAGGCCCTGCGGATTGCGGTCAATCGTGAACTCGAACACCTGGACCAGTTTGTCGCCGATGCCATTGATCATCTGCTCCCAGACGGCAAACTGGCAGTCATCACGTTTCATTCACTGGAAGACCGCCTGATCAAACGCGCTTTTCGGGTTGAAGCCGGACTGGAAAACCCAGTCACTGATCGCCGCACTCTCTGGCTCACTCCGCATCACGAACGCACCGTTCCCCCCAAACGGGTTTCGCTGGTGACCAAAAAGCCGGTTGTTGCTTCAGAAACTGAAATTGACCGGAATCCGCGTGCCCGTAGCGCGAAACTTCGTGTTTGTCAGCGAGTCAGCTCGTCCGATTCCGAGGCTCTCTTCTCACCCCCTTTACCAGCTTAGTGGATCGTCTCTGGCCAGGCAGATTTGGCCAATTAACCAGAATCCCTGACAGCCGTCACGATCCAGCCAGTCAGGAAACCATCTGAGTTTTGTTCAACATCAAGCAGGGACACTTCATTCACCATGAAAGGAACCTGAGACCGGGTATGCAACGCTATCGACTGCAATCTTCAATCCAGAATACCTGCCCCAAACGCGCACTTGACCGCACCTGGTTTCGTCAGTGGGGACTCACCATCATCCTCGGGACGTCAGTTGCCTGCGGGTTTGTGTATGTGTCGTGGCAACACGTCAAAGCGGTTGAGATTGGATATGAAACCGAACACCTTAAACAACAAATCCAGCAACTTGACCAGGACCAGCGCAAACTTGAGCTTGAACGGCAACGATTGTTGTCACCCAGCGTGCTTGAAAATCGAGCCCGCCGCCAGGGAATGGGGCTTCCACAGGCCAACCAAACAATTGTAATTGAACAACGCTAACCAGTCTGAGACCAGGCCGGTGCAGTCAGGCACGGCTGGGTACGGGCATTGACACTTTCCCAAAACCAGTTGAGTGAGCATGGCACTTCGCGAAACGATCAAACAAAAAACAACCCGGAAAAAACTGGTGGCAGTCACCTCGCCCCAATCGCTGTCGCCAGCCCGTCTGAGCGTGATTGCGGTGGTGTTGTTGATCTGGATGGGTTTGATCATCGCCAGGCTGGTCAGATATCAGGTCCACGAGCATCAGGCGATGTGCGAACGGGCTGAACAACAACAACAACGGGTCGTTGAAACCACGCCCCGCCGTGGCACCATCACTGACCGCAATGGATACCAGTTAGCGACCAGTACCGAAGTTTCTTCGGTATATGTCTCACCAGGACAGGTACCCAAACCAGCCCCGCACATTGATGAACTTGCCAAAATCCTTGAGATGCCACGCGATACCGTGGCGCAACGCCTCACATCGTCAAAGGTGTTTGTGCCGCTCAAGCGCAAAATCACCGATGATCAGGCCAAAGCCATTACGCAGCTTGATATCCCAGGCATTCAATTTGTCACGGAAACCAAACGCAGCTATCCGCAAGGCGAACTGGCATCAACCGTGCTTGGCTATGTGAATTTTGAGGAGCAAGGCGCCGCCGGCGTTGAACTCGAATTTGATAAACACCTGCGCGGAACGTCCGGAAAAGTTCTGGTTGAATCCGATGCCAAGGGCCGTCCCTTTCATCGCAACCAGCAAACCAGTGAAGTCGGTCAAAGCCTGACGTTGACCGTGGATCAACGCATTCAGTACAAAACAGAACAAATCCTCAAGGAAACCGTGGCCTCAACCCGAGCCAAAGGCATGATGGCGGTAGTGATGGATCCAACCACCGGCGATATTCTGGCGCTGGCAACCACACCAACCTTTGATCCTAATTCCCGGGCGGAAAATGAAGAGGAACTGCGGGCACGCCGCAACCGGATTGCGGAAGAAGCCTATGAACCGGGATCGGTTTTTAAAATTGTGACCTACTCGGCAGCACTTGAGGAAAAAGTTCTTCGCCCAACCGATGCGATTAACTGTCAGGGCGGCTCAATCACGATTGCAGGTCATACTGTCCGGGATGGCGGTGGCTATGGAATGCTCACAGCCACAGAAGCGATCAGTGTTTCAAGCAATGTGGCCGCAATCAAAACCGGACGCCAGCTTGGAAAAGAACGCCTCTTGAAATATGTTGAGCGGTTTGGGTTTGGACAACCCACCGATGCTGGATTTCCAGCCGAATCAGCCGGATCGATTGGTGGTGTCAACCGGTGGTCAGATTTGTCATACGCTTCGCTTCCGATGGGATATGAAGTGCAGGTCACCCCGCTCCAACTGGCTGGTGCCATTGGGACTCTGGCCAATGACGGTGTTTGGGTCCAGCCGCATATTGTCCGCAATATCCTCTCAACCACTGGCGACGTGATTTTTGATACCGAGCCAAAAACTCGCCGGGTTGTCAGCGTCAAAACAGCCCAGGAAATGCGCGCCATGCTGCGCAATGTGGTGGAGCGCGGGACCGCCAAAAAAGCCAAATTGAGTGGATATTCAGCGGGTGGGAAAACCGGAACCGCCAAAAAATTTGACCACAAAATCGGACGCTATTCCGAAGTCAAATACTTTGCTTCCTTCATTGGATTGGCACCGGTTGAAAAACCAAAAGTGGTGATTGCCGTGGTGGTTGACGAACCTCCTTTTGGTGCGCATCACGGCGGCGATGCGGCAGCACCGGTGTTTAAACGGATTGCGGAAATGGTGCTTCCAATCGTCGGTGCCAGACCAGATATTCCTTTTGATCCACAAGATGCGCTCCTGGCAGCCGATCAGAATCTGCCGGATGAACCCGACCCATTTGATTTACCCGGAAAACCCATTGCGGCACCGGCCTCAGCCACCGAAGCTCCACCCGCCGATGTGGTGCTGACCAGCGCCAATCAGGCCAAATCTGTTTCCCATCCGCCATCGGCAGCGACGTCAACCGTCCGCAACCATACTCCGCTGGTGACGGTCAATGCCCCAAGCCGGGGCATTCGGATGCCGGATTTGACTGGTCAGGGCCTTCGCACAGCCGTTACCACCTGCTCGAAACTTGGGATTCGGGTTCAGTCTTCCGGCTTTGGGGTCATCAAAGAACAACTCCCTGCCCCAGGTGAACTGGTGGCACCAGGCAGTACCTGTCAGGTCCGGTTAAGCTCCTCTTGAGCACCAGCCCAACCAGGCTGGCGATACGGGCACGACATTTTTTACAGGACAAGGGCTATGGCACAGGTTTATGACATTGCACAGTGTATCGGAGGGCAGTTCAGCGGCCCCGCCGGTGATGCCTGTGCCATTCACCACCACGCTGCCGCCTGTCAACCCAATAGCCTGTTTGTGGCCATCCAGGGCGCCCGGTCAGACGGCCATCAATTTATCCCTCAAGCCCTGAATCAGGGAGCAATCGGCGTTATCTCCGAACGTCCCTGCCCCGCTGAGTTTACTCACACCTGGATTCAGGTACCAAACGCACGACTGGCAATTGCCCAGGCTGCCGCGGCCATCTATGGATATCCAAGCCGCAGCCTCAATCTGGTTGGAATCACCGGAACCAACGGCAAAACCACAACGGCCTATTTGTTGAATGCGATTTTCCAGTCGGCATTCGGCCTGTCTGCCATGATGGGCACGGTTGAATACCGGATTGGAAATCACACGGAGCCAGCGCATCACACCACGCCGGAAGCCTCTGAAATTCAATCTTTTCTGCGTCGAGCCGTTGATGCCGGGTGCCAGTATGCCGTCATGGAAGTCTCATCGCATGCGATTGATCTGCACCGGGCAGCCGCGCTCAACTTTGCGGTGGCTGTGTTTTCAAATCTGACCCAGGACCACCTTGATTACCACAAAACAATGGAGGCGTACTTTGATGTCAAGCGCCGCCTCTTTGACGGACGCCTGTGCCCGATTCCACCAGCGGTTGTGCTCAATCGGGATGACCCGTATGGCGAACAACTCTATCGGGAGCTTCCTGACCAGACCCGAAAGATCAGCTATGGAATTCGCTCAGGTGATCAGGACACTCGACAGATGGAGGTCTGGATTGATCGTGTTCACACCAGCCTCTCCGGGCTATCGCTCACGGTCCACTGGCCGTATGGCACGCTGGAAATTCAATCGCCAATGGTTGGTAAACCACACGCCTACAATATTTTGGCGTCAATCGCAACCGCTACGGCCTGTTCAATTCCAGTCGAACATATTGTGAAAGGAATTTCACAAGCCCAGGTGCCGGGACGATTTGAGCGGGTTGATGACGGGAGACTGGGGTTTGCCGTGGTGGTGGATTATGCGCATACCCCGGATGCAATCCACAATGCACTCGGAGCGGCACGTGAACTGGTAACCCAGACAGGTGGGCGGGTCATTACGCTCTTTGGCTGCGGAGGTGATCGGGATCGTACCAAACGTCCGCTGATGGCTGAGGCGGCGGCCCAAAACAGCGACATTCTGGTGGCCACCTCTGACAACCCGCGCTCTGAGTCTCCGGAACAGATCCTCGATGACGCCGAGATTGGCTTACGAAAAGTGGGCAAGCCGTTTCACCGCATCACTGACCGCCGCCAGGCAATCTCTTTTGCCATTCATCAGGCTCAACCAGGTGACATTGTGGTGTTAGCTGGTAAAGGGCATGAACCCTATCAGATTCTGGCAGATCAGACGATTCACTTTGATGACCGGGAGGAAGCCCGGCAGGTATTGCGAAATCTGCTCGAACCACCCCACCAGGAGGCTGCCTGTGTTCATTCTTGAAATTGGCCACCTGGCAGGTGCTAAAAACACAGCGACCCTCCCGGCAGACCTGGCAGTTTTTGAACCAGTTGGGTTTGCTATTGATTCAAGAACCATTCAACCCGGAGAGCTTTTCTTTGCGATCAAAGGCGCGGTTTTCGATGGCCACTCCTTTGTAAAAACGGCGTTTGAACGCGGTGCTGGTGCGGCTGTCATTTCAACGGAACTTGAGGAACTCACCGAAACCGAGCGCCAGCAGTGTGTGCTGGTGGATGACACCCTGCTGGCGCTCCAACAACTGGCCCACCACCTGTTGATTGGATGGGGACGCCCGGTTATCGGCATCACGGGGAGCGCCGGGAAAACCACGGCCAAAGAACTCACCGCCCGCACGGTTTCAACCTGTGGGCGGGTTCACGCGTCGGTGGGAAATCTCAACAACACGTTTGGCCTCCCACTGACCGCACTCAAGATGATTTCAAATCACCACAAAATGGATGATTTCGACTTTGCTGTCTTTGAGATGGGCATGAGCTTTCCTGGCGAAATCACCCAATTAACCCAGATTGCCCCGCCTCATATCAGTGTGGTGCTCAACGTGGCACCGGTGCATCTGGAAAACTTTGACAGCATTGATGGAATTGCGGCGGCCAAAGCTGAAATTGTTCACGGGATGATCGAAGGCGGAACGGCGATTCTCAATGTTGATGATCCTCGGGTTCGCCAGATGGCCGAAATTGCACGGACCAAAAATGGCAAAGTCGTGTTTTTTGGTCGTGGAGAAGACGCCCATGTCCGTGCCATTGATGTCACCCCGCACGGATTGCTTGGAACAGATTTTACGCTGGTCACTCCGAAAGGCACGATTCCGGTTCATCTGCCGTTGCCGGGCGAACATTTTGTCCACAATGCACTGGCGGCGGCGGCAGTGGCAGTGGAATGCGGAGGCTATCTGGACAGTATTGCCGCAGCGCTTGAACAAGGAAAACCGGCCCCGCATCGAGGCGAAGTTCTCCATTTTGAAGCTGGCTTTACGGTCGTGGATGACTCCTACAACTCCAACCCGCAGGCACTCCAGGGAATGATCAAGCTGCTGGCTGCCGTACCCGATGCCCGCCGCACCGTGCTGGTCGCCGGGGAAATGCTGGAACTTGGACCAGACGGCGCCCAAATGCATGCGGAGTGCGGCAAATTTGCGGCAGAACACAGAGTTGGACTTCTGGTTGGGGTTCGTGGACTGGCAGAACATTTTCTGACCGGGGCATACACCGCCGGGTTGCCCCATTCTCAAACGTATTTTGCACCTGACGCCACCCAGGCCGGTGAATGGCTGGCGCAAGCCGTCCGTCCTGGAGATGTGGTGCTGGTCAAAGGATCTCGTGGCGTTCGAACGGAACTGGTCATTGAAACGCTCAAACACCGCTTTTCAGTTTGTCCGACGACACCCGCTCAAACCGGGTTGTACCAATAAAACAGGGATCGGACTGAGGAGGTTTACCAACATGATGCTGCTTGATTCCAGATATTCGAAACGCTAAAGGCTGGTTTTTTTGTGCTCTATTACCTGCTCTACCACGTTTTACGAGAACTTCATCCCAGCTTTGGCGCGCTTCGCGTGTTTGGCGAAGTTTCGTTCCGGGCTGCACTCGCAGCAATCACGGCACTGATCATCAGTCTCGCATTTGGCCCATTGATGATCGAAAAGCTGCGCATCTTAAAATTTGGACAGGAAATCCGTGAAGAAGGCATGACCACTCACCGCATCAAGCGCGGAACGCCGACGATGGGTGGCATTCTGATCATTACGGCGGTGGCAAGCGCCACACTGCTCTGGGCCAATCTCAGCAATCTGTATGTCTGGGTGGTGCTGTTTGCACTGCTTTCCCACGGGGCAATTGGCTTTGTGGATGACTTTTTGAAAATTAAAAAGAAGCACAACATGGGGCTTCAGGGACGCTATAAACTGATCGGTCAGTTTGGGTCTGAAATCATTATTGGACTGGTGCTGCTCTTTGGGGCGCATTACTCAACCCAGCTCAGCGTGCCATTTTTTAAGGATTTTCGCCCGGAACTCGGCTGGGTGCTGTACCTGGCCTTTATGATTATCGTGATGACGGGCAGCTCCAACGCGGTGAACCTGACCGACGGACTTGATGGACTGGCCATTAGCACCACCTTTGTGGTGGCTTCGGCCCTGGCTGGCCTGACCTTTGTCACCGGGTATACGGATGCGGCAAAGTACCTTGGACTGACAGCCAACCCGGAAGCCTGGGAAGTCACCGTTTTTTGTGCTGCTCTGGCTGGTGCCAGCCTTGGATTTTTGTGGTTTAACGCACCACCAGCCGAAGTCTTTATGGGTGATGTCGGCAGTCTGGCAATTGGCGGAGCCATTGGCTGTATCGCCATTTTGATCAAACAAGAGCTGCTGCTGGTCGTCATTGGCGGGATTTTTGTCATTGAAGCTTTGTCGGTCATTATGCAAACAACCTATTACAAGATGACCAAAGATCCTCAAACCGGAATTGGAAAACGCATCTTCAAAATGTCGCCCATTCATCATCATTTTGAATTACTTGGTTGGAAAGAATCAAAAATCGTCTTTCGTTTCTTAATTTTACAGTTCTTATTTGTTTTGCTTGGTTTGGCAACGTTGAAATTACGGTAACAAGCGACGGAGCGAGAGGGATTGACTCCTGGCTACCTCACGACCTCGCCCTTCATTCATTCTTTATGAACGTGACTGGAAAAAACATTCTGATTGTTGGTGCTGCCCGAAGTGGCCTGGCTGCCGCTGAGTTTCTGGCGGCACGCGGGGCACATGTCACGGTGACCGATCAACGTCCGGAAAGTACCCTCCTGGCTGAAACCGAACGGATGCGGGCCATTGGAGTTGGTCTGGATCTGGGTGGCCATACCGACCATCTTTTTGTGACCGCCGACGAAATCGTCATCAGTCCCGGCGTGCCACTCACGATTGCTCCTTTGCAAAAAGCTGCGGCTGCTGGTGTACCAATCATTGGGGAAATCGAACTGGCAGCGCGCTATTTGAAAGGCCGGATTGTGGCGATTACTGGATCGAACGGGAAAACCACAACCACAACGTTGATTGGGAAAATCCTGGCCGATGCCGGTTTGCTGGTTCAGGTCGGAGGCAATATCGGAACAGCAGCCATTGGGCTGGTGGCACAGTCACGCGAAGATGGGTTTACAGTCCTCGAAACGAGCAGCTTCCAGCTTGAGACGATCAACACGTTTCGCCCACAAGTTGCTTTGTTGCTGAATGTTACACCAGATCACCTGGATCGCTATCCATCATTTGAAGCCTATCGGGATGCCAAACTTCAGATGTTTCGCAATCAGGGACCAGACACGCTGGCGGTCCTCAATGCGGATGATCCATCCACGCCGCTGGCACTGGAACACCTGGCTGTCAATCAGGCATCGTTTGTGCTCTTTTCCAGAACCAGAGAACTTGAACACGGCGTGTTTGCACGCGGTCAGGAGTTGATTTCACGCGCCAATGGCCACGAGCGGGTGATTTTGAATCGGAGCGATATTTACATTCGCGGTGATCACAATGTGGAAAATGTTCTCGCTGCCGTCTGTGCCGCGCTGGCCTGCGGGGCATCCCCAGATCAAATTCGCGAATCAATCCGCACTTTTCACGGGGTCGAACACCGGCTGGAATGGGTTACGGAAGTCAATCAAATTCAATTCTTTAACGATTCGAAAGCGACCAATGTGGATGCCACCATCAAAGCTATCGAAGCCTTTCCGGGAAACCTGTTTGTGATTTTGGGCGGCAAAGACAAAGGCAGTAATTATTCCCCCCTGGTGCCGCTTCTCAACGAACGTGCCAGGGGCGTGATCTTGATTGGTGCGGCAACCGAACGGATTGCGGCGGCCCTTGAAGCCAAACTGGACGACGATATTTTGTTGACCCGATGCGATTCAATGAAAGACGCGGTTGAAACTGGCTTCCGCCAGGCTGCTCCCGGCGAGATCATCCTGCTTGCCCCAGCCTGCGCCAGTTTTGACATGTTCGACAATTTTGAGCATCGGGGTCAGGTATTTAAAGCTGAAACATTTCGACTCAAAGAACACTTTGAACAGCAACAACTTGAACTTTCGCACGGTTAACAGCATTCCAAAGAGTAAGAAAAAGCAACAAAACAAGCTATTCTGTTGATTTACAAGAACTTAGATCATTTTTATTCCTCATTCTTCATTCTTTTATGAAATCACAAGCACTCAAACTTGCCAGCCAGGGGACCCGACTTGTCAGCGCCAGCATTGGTGATCGCTGGATGGCGGCGATTGCCCTGGGACTGGTGATGTTTGGCGCCGTGATGGTCTATAGCGCCTCAGCCGTCCTTGCCCAAACCAATTTTCACAACCAGTTTTATTTTCTGTTGCGACAGGGATTTGCCGTGGTCATTGGATTGGGGTTGTTATTTGGCGTCTTTTGGTTGGGCTATACCCGCTTAAATCATCCAGTGGTGGTGTATGGACTGCTGAGTTTTTCGGCACTGTTGCTGATCATCGTGCTCTTTTTACCACAAACTCGTGGCACGCAACGATTTATCAGATTTGCTGGATTATCGTTCCAACCCTCGGAATTTGCCAAAATTGCCCTCATTATTTTTCTGGCATATCTACTTGGCCGTCGAAATGACGAAGAACGCCAAAATCTCTGGCTCACCTTTATTCCCTGTAGCCTGATTTCAGCCATCCTGATGGGTCTGGTGTTAGGCGGACAGGATTTGGGCACGACGTTCATCATGGCAGTGGTCACAGCCGTGATGGTTTTTGTGGCCGGGGTGCCCCTGCGGTACCCACTCATGGGGGCTATCGCCGCCATGCCGATTGTGGCCTTTGAACTCTATCGGGCACCCTACCGACTGGCACGGCTCCGGGCCTACTGGGATCCGTGGAAATATGCCCGAGCCGAAGGATTTCAGGTAGTTCAATCGCTGATTGCCATTGGCAGCGGAGGCACCGGTGGACTGGGACTCTCTCAAGGAAAACAAAAGCTTTTTTACCTGCCTGAGGCACATACTGATTTTATTTTTGCGGTCATTGGCGAAGAACTCGGCTTGATTGGTGCAGTGACGGTGATTGTGTTGTTTGCCATTTTTGCCTGGCGTGGATTTCGGGCTGCCCGGCTGGCAACCGACTCTTTTGGCAGTCTGCTGGCCATCGGATTAACCGTGATGCTGGTCGCCCAGGCTTTTTTCAATATGAGCGTGGTTTTAGGGTTGGTGCCCAATAAAGGCATCCCCCTTCCATTTATCAGTTATGGTGGTACCTCAATGATGATGAGCCTGCTGGCAGTGGGCCTGATTCTGAGTGTGTCACAGCAGGGGAAACAGAGTTAGGGTTCCGGGTTCCGGGTTCCGGGTTCCGGGTTCCGGGTTCCGGGTTCCG